>CAMWYR010000016.1 GCA_947178505.1 uncultured Muribaculaceae bacterium
CGCTGTAGTTTTTCTTAAAAAAATTCACAAATCACAAAAGTTTAAATGAGTTCATATATTGCAAACGTTAATAAATAAAAAATGTTATAATTTTATTCAAAATTTTATAAAAGTAATTAAAAATATTGTAAAAGGATTAAAATTAACGAGTTTGATTATATTCAAAACAAATTGATGGAGAGTAATAATGATAAATAATGCAGTGTTACTGATTGGCTTTGATCTTATTGAAACTTCCAACTTTGAGTATGATATGCTTATGTAAACAAATTTGTATGTTTTTAAGGGGACAAAAGCTATAAATTTGGGAAGTGCTTCGCCTCATGCTTACTTTCGCGAACTTTTAAGAAAATAACGGGTGAGACACCTTCGGCCTATTATAATCGACATTTCAATATACGAACAAAGGTGGTTAGAAGTTAATAGAATAGGATAAATTATAAAATATAATAATATGAAAAGTTTTAGACCAAAACCATGGCTTTTGCCTCAGCCGGTATTGATTATCGGCACCTATGATGCAGATGGAACTCCTAACGCAATGAATGCTGCATGGGGAGGGGAGTGTGAGATGAATGAATTTATTGTCTCTCTCGGTTCTCATGCCACTACGGATAATCTTGACCGTATAGGGGAGTTTTCATTGACTTTCGCGACAGTGGATACACTTGTGGCTTCCGATTATGTAGGGTTAGTGAGTGGGAGAAAAGTGCACGATAAGGTTGCGAGAACAGGCTGGAAGATAGAGAAGGGAGAGAATGTGAATGCCCCGGTCTTTACTGATTTCCCTCTGACATTTGAATGTAGAATGAAGGCTAAGATTAATGCTTCTGAAGGTGAAGGTTATTATCTGGTAGGGGAGATTATCAATATTCTTTGCGATGAGAAATATCTTGCCGTCGATGGCAAACCTGACGTAGAAAAGATGCGACTTATCTCTTTCGATCCAATCCACAACGGCTATATCGAGCTTGGGAAGCGAGTTGGTAATGCTTTCCATGATGGTTTGGCCCTGAAATAGGATGATAAAAGACTCAACTCTATCAAAAAAAGGAGGTTTTTTGGATAGGGTTAATAGTCATGAGAAGGGTTGTTGTCTAATAGGGAACCCTTTTTATGACATTCGGAGTAGCATTATGTGTACGTTCCAATCTTAGAAGCGGTGTGATTTCTTCCATCCCAATGTCGCTCAGGCATGCCGGTGAGGGCGGTCTTACACCGGGCTGCACTATTGGAGGATATACAAATCTAATGAATGTGACACTTGTGAGAAAAATTAAAGGGAGTGCCTATATAATAGGCACTCCCTTTATGGAGATATTTATTTAGACGTTTATCAGTATCAGAGCATTGAGGCTGAGCGGCGGATGAAGCGGCTGAGGTCTTCCCCTTTCAGCATGCCGTTCTGCAGCAATGCCAGGTCTATGATCTGACGGATGACGGGCTGAGTCGAGGCATAATCCTTGATGAGTGATTCCTCACGTTTGCGGTCTTCCTCAACTTTCTTCTCCTTCTCGGCAGATTCAGCGCGGAGAGTCTCTTTCTCGCTCTCTTCTTTCTTCTCATCAATCTGCTTGCGCAAGCCGGTGATTTCTTCGTTAAGCGAATCAATCTCATTGCGCACAGGCATAAGTTCAGATTCAAGCGCCGTTTTTCCTTCCGACAGAATCTTCTTAACGGCCGCGTTCTCCGTATTAACCACCAGGGCATACATCGAAGGCATAGCGCCATAGAAATTCATTCCCGGCTGCATCGCCGCCATCTCCTTCATACGGCGCATCATCTCGTTCTGAGTAATGGTCGCAGGCGCATCATCAGCTCCAAGTGCTTCATATTCCACAAGGAAATTAGTATCCTTCAGGTCGGGAAGTTGCGTGCGGAATAGTCCGGTAAGAATCTCCGCATCTATGGCCGAAAGATCTGTGTCCTTATTATCGTTCTTCTGGATAAGACGTTCAGAAGTCTCGGAGTCTACGCGTACGAAGCGGGTCTTCTCAAGTTTGCTTTCCAGGAAGTGGATAAGGTGCTGATCGAGCTGACCATCCATTTCAAGCACATTGTAACCCTTGTCTTCCGCACCTTTGACGTATGCGAACTGCGCCGACTTATCATTGGTGTAAAGATAGATGGCGTTGTCTTCGCGGTCAGTCTGAGTCGGTTCGACGAGCTTGCGGTATTCCTCCAGGGTGTAATAATTATCGTTTACATCGCGCAGAAGGAAGAACTTCTTAGCCTGCTCATAGAATTTCTCATCGGTGAGCATACCATATTTGATGAAGACCTCTATATCGTTCCATTTCTGTTCGAATTCCTTACGGTCTTCGCGGAACATCTTGTCGAGTTTCTCTGCCACTTTCTTTGAGATGTAACCGGAGATTTTCTTCACCTGTTGGTCAGCCTGGAGGTAACTGCGGCTCACGTTCAAAGGTATGTCAGGAGAATCGATCACGCCCTGCATAAGCATCATGAATTCCGGAACGACTCCCTCAACCTGATCGGTGACAAACACCTGATTGCAGTAAAGGTCGATACGGTTCTGACGGATATCTATATTGTTCTTGATCTTGGGGAAGTATAGAATACCTGTCAGATTGAAGGGATAATCGACATTGAGGTGAATCCAGAACATCGGATCCTCTTCGCCGGGGCGCAACTCATGGTAGAATTCGAGATAATCCTTGTCGGTAAGCTCGGATGGTTTGCGGGTCCAGAGGGGTTCTGTAGCGTTCACCACCTTGTCTTTATCCGTGTCGACCATATGGCCATCTTTCCATTCCTGCTCCTTGCCGCTTATCACGGGCACGGGGAGGAAACGGCAGTATTTCTTAAGGAGCGCATCGATGCGAGCCTGTTCAAGAAATTCCTTATTGTCATCATCGATAAAGAGGATGATGTCGGTGCCGCGATGGTCCTTCTCGATCTCATGCATCTCGAATTCCGGACTGCCGTCGCAGCTCCATTCCACTGCCTTCGCACCCTCCTTATAGGAAAGCGAACGGATCACAACCTTCTTCGACACCATGAAGGCTGAATAGAAGCCCAGACCGAAGTGGCCGATAATCGAATTGGCGGTATCTTTATATTTCTCAAGGAATTCCTCAGCGCCGGAGAATGCAATCTGGTTGATATATTTCTCGATATCCTCAGCATCCATTCCGATGCCATGGTCGGAGACGGTGAGCGTACCGGCCTCCTTGTCGATTGAGACGCGAACTTCCATCTTGCCGAGGTCTCCCTTATACTCACCGAATGCTGAAAGTGTCTTCAGTTTCTGGGTGGCATCTATCGCATTCGATACGAGTTCGCGCAAGAAGATTTCGTGATCGCTATATAAGAACTTTTTGATAACGGGGAAGATATTCTCGGTTGTAACCCCGATTTTTCCTGTTGCCATAAATTTGGGTGGTTTTTCGTGTTTTTCGGTATTATAACAAATCCCGTGCCGATTTTACCCATACCGTTTACCAAACTTAAATACGCGGCCAGACAATTTAACATAATTTAGTCTCCGGTTCCAATATTATCAGGGTGCACATCCTCATTAATCCTGTCATTTCATGTCGTAGTGCCTGGAGGTCAGGAGAGAGGTGGCGCCACCCTCAGTCAACGAACCGAGCGAGGGCGCGTGCCGCCATGGATAGAGAGGCGGTACTATCAGTAGACGCAGCCTCCTCATGACGGATAAGCTCAAGAAGTCGTGCCGGATCCGGCAGCCGCTTCAGCAGGCGGAATGCCAGCATGTCGGCTTCTTCTTGTGTGCGCACGTCGGAGGCAAGCCGCAACGCACCCGTCTCATCTGTGGCAATCGGCTCGAAAAGATAGCAGGCCAGAAGACGCGACTCGCGCACGTTGCTGTCGCTCCAGAGCCATGAGGCGGCGTCGGCAAGTGTGGCTTTGTCGAGCGACGTCTGCAGTTCGCGCGCTATCGAGGCAATCTGCGGCACATCGAGTCCGAAGATCATACGCTGCGGATAGCCGCCCGAGCGAAGCGCGTCGGCCACGATGCCGTTGCGGTAGGTAAAGAATTTATGTTTGATCGAAGATTGCAGTTCGGGTGTCATGGGCGTTGATATGAGTTAAGAGTGGATCTTTATACATAATTTATAGAGAACCATATATATAATGAGATTCTTATAATATTATGCAATAAGAAGTGAGTGTTCGCAAAAACACTCACTTCTTATTATATGCGGGAAAATGATTATTTCGTAAGGGGTGAGTAATCACGGCTGAGACGGAGCATCTGCTCAACGTAGTTCTCAGGCCATGAGATTGTCACGTCGGTGATCTCTCCCTTCTCGTCAACTACAGGAGTATAGACGGGATTGATGAATCCGCGGTAGGGCGGGATGTCGAGTTTCGCAAAGCGAGAGAGCACCTCCTTGTGGAGGTTCTTATCGACCTTCACGGCATATTTCTGCACGAGATCATTACCGGCCTTGTAATCACCTTCGCTCTTTATGCGCTGGAGTTCTGCGAGCAGATCGCCGAAAAGACCACGCATGGCCTGATAATCGTTGATCTTAACGAAGGTTTTACCATTTTTCTTCACGAGTTCGACTACATCCTTACCTCCCTTGCCCTTCTTCTTGCCATGCTCAAGCACCCATCCGGCGATAAGCTGGCGATTGCGCATATGGGCTTCCTCAATATCGTTGCCCAGCTCGATGCGGTTGAGCTGAGTCATCAGCCCGTTGAGCATATACTTGTAGTATTCAGCCTGATAAGCGTTGGGATTGTCGAGAATGCCGAGTTCAATGAGTTTCGGATCAGCCAGATAGTAGAGTGCGAAGATATCTGCGCGGGCCTCCTCAAGGGTAGAACCATTCTCCTTCAGCGCGTCAGGGTCAACGCCCGGAAGAAGTTTGCCTGAACCATGGCCGAGACACTCATGAAGGTCAGTGTGGAGCATATCCGTGATGTAGAGATACTTATCCATCAGATCTGAGGTAGGCTTGTCGATCACGAATTCTTCGTTGAAGCCATTGCCATGACTCGCCATATCATAAGCCTCGGTGATGTTTTCTATGGTCACTGATTTCGAGCCGTGCTGGGCGCGGATCCAGTTGGAGTTGGGGAGATTGATGCCGATCGCTGTGGAGGGGAAGGCATCGCCTGCAAGCATGGCGGCATTGATCACTTTGGCCGACACGCCTTTCACTTTCTCCTTCTTAAAGCGCTTGTCGGAGGGAGAGTTATCCTCAAACCACTGAGCGTTCTCAGAGATGGTCTGCGTGCGCTTCGATGAGACATTGTTGCGGAAATTCACGTAAGATTCCCATGCTCCCGTCATGCCGAGAGGATCGCCGTAGCTTTCGATAAAGCCGTTGACGAAATCCACATCGCTGGCAGTGTCTTCGGCCCAGAGGATAGAATACTCGTCAAACTTCTTAAGGTCGCCGGTGATATAATAATCCATCAGCGCGGTGATGTGCGCCTTCTGACGGTCGTTCTCAGCAACATCCTTAGCCTTGCCGAGCCAGTAAAGGATGCGGGCGATTGCCGGCCCGTAAAGTCCGTTGAGACAGTAGGTCTCCTCCTTGATGTTGCCATCCTTATCCTTCACGACCTTTGCGTTGAGGCCGTATGAGACGGGAGTGGCGTCAGCCGGATCCTTGATTGCATTATAGTAGGCCTCCACTTCAGCCTGAGTCACGCCCTCACCGTAGTAGTTGCCGGCCGAGGTTGCCACGACGTCCTGAGTGCCATCCTGATTCACGCGCTTTGCCATCACAGCCGGGTTGAAGATCACTTCCGTAAGCGTGGCGGTCATCTCCTCGGGAGTCTGTCCCGGAGCCAGAGGAAGATCGACTGCCGGTATCTTCGCTACCTCAGCAAGGAAGAAGTCGCGTGAGAATTCTGGTTTGAATTTATCGGTGGAGTAGTGATGATGGATGCCGTTGCCGAACCATACCTGCTTCAGATATGTCTCGAAATTCTTGAAATCCTGTGAGCTACGGTCACCCGTATACCCGGTGTAGATTTTCTCAAGGAGCTGACGGATCTGGAGATTGTAGCGTCCGTTCTGGTCCCAGATGATATCGCGGCCCATCTGGGCGGCCTGGCTCAGATAGTAGAGCATCTTTCGCTGGTCGGGAGTGAGACGATCGAATTCAGGCACCTCATAACGGAGCACCTCTATATCAGCGAAACGGTCAACGTGATAATTGAAATTGGGGTCGACTGCCGCGTTAGCGTTCAGTCCGGCTAATGTGGTGATCAGCAATGTAGGAAGTATTTTTTTCATTTTACTTATGTTTGTTATTGTCGGAATTTCGGGATTCTCATTCCACTTGAAGCACGAGGCCCTTAAGGTATTCGCCTTCGGGGTGGGAGATGTCGATAGGGTGGTCGGCCGGCTGTGAGAGCTGGTGAAGGATTCTCACCTTGCGTCCTGACTTGGCGGCGGCTGTGAAGACGGCCATTCGGAACATGTCGCGCGATATAGCCTGCGAGCAGGAGAATGTGAAGAGGATTCCCCCGGGTTTGATTTTCTCAAATGCCTTGGCATTCAGTTTACGGTAGCCGATAAGTCCGTTCTTAATCGCGCCGCGATGTTTGGCAAATGCCGGCGGGTCGAGGATAATGAGGTCGTACTTGTCGGCCGGCATATCAGCGAGGAATTTGAATGCGTCGACAGCATGTGTCTTATGCCGCGGATCGCCGGGAAAATTCAGCTCGATATTGGCGTCGGTCAGCGCGGCTGCCTTGGCTGAGGAGTCGACTGAATCCACGCTCTTAGCTCCGCCGCGCATTGCATAGACGGAGAAACCCCCCGTGTAGCAGAACATGTTGAGCACAGTACGCCCTTCGGAGAATTTTTCAAGCAGACTCCGGTTCTCACGCTGGTCGACAAAGAACCCGGTCTTCTGGCCCTTGAGCCAGTCGATGTTGAATTGCAGGCCGTTCTCAAGCGCGATGTTGCCGTCGTAATTGCCTACGAGATATTCATTCTCGGGGTCGAGGCTCGCCTTGTAGGGGAGGGTTGTCTCGCTCTTATAATAGACGTTGCGGATGCGCGCGTCGGGAATCCTTGTGAGAGCTTCGGCAATTGTGCGCCGTGCGAAGTGCATGCCGGGAGAGTGAGCCTGCATCACGGCCGTATCGCCGTAGATGTCGACAATCAGACCGGGAAGGAAATCTCCTTCTCCGTGCACGAGGCGGAAGCAATTATTGTCGGGTCGGATGAGACCCAGTGCCTTCCGGAGCCGGAAGGCCGAACTCAGACGCTCGAAATAGAAGTCGTCGGAAAGATGGTCGGTTCCGAATTCAAGTATGCGCACCATGATGCTTCCGATCTGGTAGTGACCCGTGCCGAGCACGCGTCCCTCTGAATCATAGACAGTCACCAGATCTCCCTCTTCTATTTCCGCGGGCATCGATGCGATGGCGCCTGAGAAGATCCAGGGGTGATGGCGCAACACTGACTCCTCCTTGCCCTTTAGCAGACGGATCGCTCCCTTCTCATCGGTTAGCACCGGACCCTGCTGACGGACCGGACGGGCGTTATGTTGTTGATTTGATTTCATCGGTATGTGGTAGACTTTCAGTTGTTATTTTAGGCTGATTAACTCGCAGGATTAACGCCCTTATTTGAATAATCTTACTATATCCATGCCGTTGGCGTAGATAAGGAGAAGGATAAGCAGCGTCATACCCACTATCTGGGCACGTTCCATAAATTTCTCGCTCGGAGGCCGTCGGAAAATCACTTCATAGAGAAGGAACATCACATGGCCTCCGTCGAGCGCCGGAATCGGAAGGATATTCATGAACGCGAGTGCCACGGAGAGGAACGCCGCGATGTTCCAGAAGGCGAGCCAGTCCCAGCTCTCGGGGAATATGCTGCCTATCGAACCGAAACCGCCGATGGAGTTGGCTCCCTCTTTAGTGAAGACCATCTTCATTGACTTGGCGTAGCTGACGAGGCGCTCCGTTCCCATCGACACGCCCCGGGGCACTGACTGCAGGAGCGTGTAATGCTTTTCCTCAAAGTTGAAGAATACCGCTGGATTCGTTTCTAATCCGACTCCCATCTTCGAGTTGGAGGAGAGCTGCACGGGAATATGGAGCGTATCAGTAGCTGTCCCGTTAGTGCGGGCTATGGTCAATGTGACAGTGCCGTCGTCATGGCCGGGGAGAATAGCGAAAAATTCACCTAATGATGGGGTGGGGATGGCGTCGATGGCAAGTATTCGGTCGCCCTTCTCAATGCCTGCCTTGGCTGCGCCTTCACCTGCAACTACTTGCGTGATTTCCACAGGCATGCGGTAGGTCATCAGCGGTATCATTGCGGTGTCGCTCTTGGCTTCCTGATCGAGAAGGAAGATGAAATTCTCCGGAATCGGAATGTTCACCTTTTTATCGCCGCGTTGCACGGTCACTTCAGACGCCTGGGCTATCTGCATCCGGGCCTCGGCGGGATTGGTGAGTGGCTTGCCGTCGGCCAGCAACGGAATGTCGCCGTTGTGGAAGCCGATCTTACGGGCTTCTCCGGAATAATCCATACCGAGACGGGCCTGATCCAGAGGCACGTATTTCTCGCCTGTGGCATAGACGATGCCGGCGTATATTACGATGGCCAGAAGGAAGTTGAAGAGCACGCCCGCTATCATGATCAGAAGGCGCTGCCATGCCGGCTTTGAGCGGAATTCCCAATCCTGCGCCGGTTGCTTCATCTGCTCCGTATCCATCGACTCATCGATCATGCCAGCTATCTTGCAGTAGCCCCCCAGAGGGAGCCAGCCGATACCATATTCCGTGTTGCCCCAGAATGAATCTTTTTTCTCCGCACTGTTCTCTGCAGTGGCAGTCGAAGGAGCAGTCTGAGGGGAGTCAGTGGCTATCCCCTGAGCCTCGCCCGATTTATCTTTAAATTTTATGGTTTTGCCGAAGAATCCGTAATATTTCTTCGGGCGCCATTTGAAGAGTTGAGTCCAGGGATTAAAGAAAATATAGAATTTTTCAACCCGCACTCCGAAAAGGCGTGCGAAGAGGAAGTGGCCGAATTCGTGAATTATCACAAGAATTGCAAAGGCCAGGATGAGCTGAGCCGCTTTTATGAAAAATGTGTCCAATTTACTGAGGTCTGTTTATTAATATTTCTTTACTAATCTGTCTGTAAGCTCCTCCGCTATTTTCCGGGCTTCGGCGTTGGTGGCCACCAGTTCGTCGAGCGTTGGGTTATCTATAAGCGCAATGCGCTTCATTGTCTCTTCGGCTACGTGGGGCATATCGGTGAAGCGGAGCCCGGAGTTGAGGAATGCCGCGACTGCGATTTCATTGGCCGCGTTGAGTATGCACGGCATATTGCCACCCACTCCGATTGCATGGAAAGCCAGCCCGAGCAGGGGGAATTTTCTGAAGTCGGGCGCCTCGAAGGTGAGGGTCCCCATCTGTGAGAGGGAGAGGGTCTGGGCTTCCGAGGGGAGACGTTCGGGATAACCGAGGGCGTAGCGGATTGGAAGCCTCATGTCGGGCACGCCGAGCTGAGCTTTAATCGAGCCGTCGCAGTATTCCACCATTGAATGCACAATCGACTGAGGGTGCACCGCTACCTCGATTTTTTCGGGCGGGCAGTCGAAGAGCCAGCGGGCTTCAATCATCTCGAAGCCCTTGTTCATCATCGATGCGGAGTCAATGGTAACCTTCGCGCCCATGTCCCAGTTGGGATGGCGGAGTGCATCGGCCGGGGTGACGTGGTCAAGACGTTCGGCCTCGAGCGTGCGGAAGGGGCCTCCGCTCGCAGTGAGGATGATCTTGCGCATTGACTTACGGTCTTCACCGACGAGACACTGGAATATGGCGGAGTGCTCGCTGTCGACGGGCACGATCTCGCTGCCATGTTCGGCTGCAAGCCGCGTGATGAGCTGCCCGGCCACGACAAGGGTCTCCTTATTGGCGAGCGCTATGCGCTTTCCCCGGCGGATGGCACTGATGGTCGGTTGCAGTCCGCTATAGCCGACCATGGCAGTCACTACTGTGCCCCCTTCAGGAAGTGCGGCAGCCTCAGCAATGGCCTCGGCTCCCGCTTCTGTCTCTATTTCAAGACCTGCGAGTGCTTCCCGGAGTTGCGGAAGAAATTTCTCATCGCCTATCACAACGCGCCGGGGCCGGAATTCTCTGGCCTGCGCGGCGAGGAGCACCCAGTTGCGTCGTGCTGTCAGCGCGACCACCCGGAATCGCTCCGGATACTCCCTCACAATATCAAGAGTCTGCGTGCCGATGCTTCCGGTCGAACCGAGTATTATTAGGTGGCCGAGCCGGCCCGTATCTATGGTGGTCTGCATGATGTTTTTGAGTCTGAATTATACTTTAATTTTCACTCTCTGTCGCGCGGCGCCTCGTAGTGGAGCGCACGGGCCTTCTTACTGCTCAGCGCCGAACTTAGATAATCGTATGGTGTGAGAGCGTAGCCGTTATGCCAGATTCTTACGGAGATGCTTCTCACTCCCTTCGAATCCGGGCCCGGCGCAAGGGCAATTGCCTGTCCGGAGTTAACGATATCTCCGACACTCACGAGTGGAGTACCTGTATGGGTGTAACTCGTCACAAAGCCACGTCCGTGTTGTGTCACGATCACGAATCCGTGGATGGGGGCCGAGTAGTAGAGCGCAACAATCGTGCCGTCGGCCGCGCATTGCACGCTGGCGTCGCGGGGCATCACGATTTCTCCTTCCACCGATTTATGTGATGCTTCGGTGAACACTCCCTCGCTGCATACGGGCGAGAACATAAGCCCGTCGGCTGCAAGGGGAGCAAGCACCGAGATGTTGAAGCGCTCGCGCTCCTCCATCTGCGACATGAACCGCTGCTCGCCCGGAGTGGCGTTCATCAGCGAGTCGGAACTCAGCTCGCGCGACACGGGAGCGACCGCCGCTGAATCGTCGGGTATGCGCGTATGGTCGGTCACCTTCATTATATTTGCAATATAGGCATCGTTCTGCTCATATATCCGCATCAGCGAGTCAAGACGCAGGAGCCCCTCCTCAGTGGCCGACCTTTCCGATTCCTTCAGATAGCCGGGCAGGAGCGTGCGCAACGGAGTGAGAGAGATGATGAGCCCCGCAGCGAACAGAAGCGCCAGCCCGGCGGCGAGTCCGGCGGCGATTAGCCCCGGAACCGTCACACTCAGTGAGGTCACTTCAGTAAGATGTGACTCATCTTCCACCTTTATATTATAGCGGGAAAAGTGTTTCATGCGCCGAATGTCCGTTTCAAAAGGCGAATTTACTAAAAATTCCTCATTTCTCGTGAGAATTATGCTCCTTTTATTGAAAATATGGACCGAAGAATAAGATTAATTTAAAAAAATCGCGGTGTTTAGTTTGAAAATAAAAAAATATATGTAATTTTGCAGAAATTTCTCTAACATTTGTTAACGGATAATCGAACTAACCGACATTCAAGTGTAGTTATCGACTGACCCACTATAAACTCTGACTCAAATATCAGATAATAATAGAAAACAACACCAATCTAACAATCACAGTATGAAAGCCAAGAAATTTTATGGTGCATTGGCCCTCTGTGCCGGAGCTCTTGCCTTCAGCGGCAGCGCCCAGGCTCAGGACGTCTTTGTAGATGACGCCGTTTCTGTCACTGAGTTCACCTGTGACAACTCGACTCATTATTTCTCCAACTGGCGCGACAACTGGTTCATCGAAATCAGCGCCGGCGCCAATCAGCCTCTCGTAGAGCGCGGTTACCTTACGAAAGGTTATTCCAAGAAAGCCATCAACGGTAAGAAATGGACAGCCACTTACGGCTTTGGTTTCGGTCGCTGGATGACTCCCCACATCGGTTTCCGCTTCAGAGGAAACTATGGCGCGATCCATTGGGATGCTCCAAACACCTTCCAGGAGCTCGCAAACGATGAGGGCTGGAGCCATATGAAGCAGGCTTCTGTCAGCCTCGAGTTCATGTGGGATATGTTCAATACGCTCGGTGGTGTGAATCAGGAGCGCGTATTCTCAATCATCCCGTTCATCGGCGTCGGTGGCGGTGCATCCTGGGATTTCCAGGGCCGCGGCAAGAAGGGCGAGCCCGTCGGTTCAAACTGCCTCCGCGAGTATCCCGGTAATTTCAATATGTACTATGGCGACCAGTATAAGTCGGTGCAGTGGACAGTGCCCGCATTCGTAGGCCTCCAGTTCCGCTTCCGTCTCGGCAAGTATGTCGACTTCTTCGCAGAAGCCCGCGCATCTTTCTATGGCGACAACTGGAACAACAACGTAGCCGGCAACTCAATCGATGCTCTCGTGCAGGCTATGGGCGGTTTCAACTTCAATATCGGGGGACGTGGCTGGAAGACATTCAACGAATGCAACTACGTATCGCAGATCGCCGCTCTTAACGATCAGGTCAACGACCTCCGTGGCCAGCTCGCAGGATGCGCTGCTACCGTTGCAGCTCTTCAGGCTCAGCTTCCCTGTCCTGAAGTGGTTGAGAAGGAGTGCAGCAATGCTCCTCTCATGGCTTCAGTGCAGTTCACCATCAACAGCGCCAAGATCCTCCCCACAGAGGATGTCAACATCTACTCAATGGCTGAATGGCTGAAGGCTAATCCCAACGAGTCGATCGACGTAGTCGGTATGGCTGACCGCAACACCGGCAATACAGCTTACAATATGGGCCTCTCGAAGCGTCGTGCTATCGCCGTGGCTGATGAGCTCGTTAATAAGTATGGTATCGATAAGAGCCGTCTTAACCTCTACGCTTGCGGTTCGAACCTGCAGTTCTTCAACAACGGCGACCAGAACGACTGGAACCGTATCGTAATGTTCAAGCAGGGTGAATTCGAGCCTTCTGCAGTCGCCGCCGGCGAGGTAGAGAAGATCGACTATTGATAAAGCTTCCCGATTAAGGCTTAAACGCCTGTCGACTTAAAGAATATTGAAGGAGGCCGATTGTGCCCCATGCGCGGTCGGCTTCCTTAAATTATTCGATGAAGACAAAAAATCGGATTTTAATAAACAATTTTTTTGAGGGTAGATAAAAATTGTTTGGAAGTTATATATTTGAATATCAAGCATTTCTTAGATATTTTATTCTAAAATAGTGTTGGTTCGCGGTTGAAAATCAAAATTCTTGAAAACTTATTAAAGGTTTTTAACGTTAAACTGACAAACACTAAAGCTGACACAAACAACTAAACAAATATTGTATGAAAGCTAAGAATCTTTACATCGCAGCTGCACTCTGTGCAGGCACATTCGGAGCAAGCAACGTTGCTTACGCTCAGGACGTCTTTGTAGACGACGCAGTAACTGTAACTGAGTTTACTTGTGACAACTCTACTCACTACTTCACTCCTAAGAACAGCAACTGGTTCATCGAACTCGGTGCAGGTGCAGGTCAGCCCCTCGTAGAGAAAGGCACAGAGAAGACAGTAGACGGTAAGAAATGGACAGCTGCTTACAGCGTAGGTTTCGGTCGCTGGTTCAGCCCCTACCTCGGCTTCCGTATCAAGGCCATCGGTGGTGCAGTTCACTGGAACGCTGTTAACTGGGACAAGAAAGCTGACTGGGCTTACGGTTGGAGCCGTGCCAAGCACGTTAACCTTCAGGCAGAGCTTATGTGGGATATGTTCAACTCCTTCGGCGGCGTTAACGAGAAGCGCGTATTCTCTATCGTTCCTTTCGTAGGTCTCGGTGGTGATGCAATGTGGGACTACAAGAACCACTACGGCAACCAGCCCGCAGCAACTAACAATTATACTCACGGCCGCGCTAAGTCAGTACAGTGGACTCTCCCTGTATCTGCAGGTCTCCAGTTCCGCTTCCGTCTTAGCAAGTATGTTGACTTCTTCGCTGAAGCACGCGCAGCTTTCTACGGCGACAACTGGAACAACGTATCTGAAGGCAACTCTGTAGACGCTTACGTTTCTGCAATGGGTGGTTTCAGCTTTAATCTCGGTGGTCGCGGTTGGAACTCTTTCAACGAGTGCAATTACGTATCTCAGATCGCAAGCCTCAATGGCCAGGTTAACAACCTCCGCGCTCAGCTCGACGCTTGTGGCGCAACTGTAGCAGCCCTCCAGGCTCAGCTTCCCTGTCCTGAGGTCGTAGCTAAGGACTGCAACAATGCTCCTCTCATGGCATCTGTTCGCTTCCTCATCAACAGCGCTAAGATCATGCCTACTGAAGAAGTTAACGTTTACTCAATGGCTGAGTGGCTCAAGGCTAACCCCAACGAGAAGATCGTCATCGCAGGTTATGCTGACAAGGATACCGGTACTTCTGAGTACAACATGGACCTCTCACAGCGTCGTGCTGATGCAGTTAAGGCAGAACTCGTTAACACTTACGGCATCGATCCCAGCCGTCTCGAGACTAAGGCCTTCGGTTCTGACGAGCAGGAATATCCCTCACACAATGACTGGAACCGTATCGTAATCTTCAAGCAGTAATACTGTAGATTGTTAATAAAAATTTGAGGCTTCCTTTGAAAGGGGGCCTCTTTTTTTGCCTTAATCGGTCGCGTGCCCGAATAGCGTTTCAGCCCCGGAATTTTGATATGTCATAAGATTATGTTATCAAACATATCGATTTTTAGGATTCACTGCGAATTTCCTTCCGTTTTTTTATTGCCGATTCAGTTTTATTTATTAAGTTTGCAATAAGGATTTCTAACCCAAAAAATCCACTGAAAAACCTACTTAAATCTAAACCATAATAGTCATGAACATTAATGAAATCATGGCCAACCTTGAGGCCAAGCATCCGGGTGAAAAGGAATTCCTCCAGGCAGTGAAGGAAGTGCTTCTCTGTGTAGAAGACGTCTACAACCAGCATCCTGAGTATGAGAAGGCTCGCATCATCGAGCGTATGTGCGAACCCGACCGTATCTTCACCTTCCGTGTAACATGGGTTGACGACAAGGGTGAAGTGCAGAACAATATCGGCTATCGCGTTCAGTTCAACAACGCCATCGGCCCCTACAAGGGTGGTATCCGTTTCCACGCTTCTGTTACTCTCTCAGTGCTTAAGTTCCTTGGCTTCGAGCAGACTTTCAAGAATGCGCTCACGACTCTTCCGATGGGCGGCGCAAAGGGAGGTTCAGACTTCTCTCCCCGCGGCAAGAGCGATGCTGAAATCATGCGTTTCTGTCAGGCATTCGTGCTTGAGCTCTGGCGCAATCTCGGTCCCGACCGCGACGTGCCTGCAGGCGATATCGGCGTAGGTGGCCGCGAAGTGGGCTACATGTATGGTATGTACAAGAAACTTGCCCGCGAGAATACAGGTACGTTCACCGGTAAGGGTCTCTCTTTCGGTGGCAGCCGTATCCGTCCGGAGGCTACAGGTTTCGGCGCTCTCTATTTCGTAGAGCAGATGCTTAAAGACCTCAACGAAGACATCAAGGGTAAGACCATCGCTATCTCAGGCTTCGGTAACGTGGCATGGGGTGCTGCCACTAAGGCTACAGAACTTGGCGGTAAGGTCGTGACTATCTCTGGTCCTGACGGTTATATCTACGATCCCGCCGGTCTCGATAAGGAAAAAATCGAATATATGCTTGAGCTCCGCGCTTCGGGCAATGACATTGTGGCTCCTTATGCTGAGAAATTCCCCGGTTCACAGTTCTTCCCGGGCCGTAAGCCCTGGGAGCAGAAGGTGGATATCGCTCTTCCCTGCGCTACGCAGAATGAGCTGGGTGAAGAAGACGCTAAGATGCTGATCGCCAACAATGTCCTCCTCGTTGCCGAGGTTTCAAATATGGGTTGCACCGCAGAGGCAATCGACACATTCATCTCCAACCGCACTCCCTATGCTCCCGGCAAGGCTGTGAACGCCGGTGGTGTGGCTGTGTCTGGCCTCGAGATGACTCAGGATGCCGAACACCTCCAGTGGAGCGCCGAGAAGGTTGATGATATGCTTCATGAGATCATGAACAACATCCACGAGGCTTGCGTTGAGCACGGCCGTGAGGATGGCTACATCAACTACATGAAGGGTGCTAATATCGCCGGCTTCCTTAAGGTGGCCGATGCTATGATGGCACAGGGTGTGATCTGATGATCTCATCTTTCTGATACGCACATAATAGTTACCTACCTCTATATAGGAATGTTGGGCTTGTGAAAGCACGACATTCCTCCTTTTTTTATATCCCCCACATTTCTTTCTTAACTGCTTTCCTTCATAGCCTTTTATCCCGACAGCTCATCGCATATCCACAATCATGACCGGGACGGACAGATCTCGGATGCTGCCTAAATAAGGAGAATTTAGATTTTTTAAGAGACGAGGCAGTTGGCGTGCTCTTGATTTTTTTGTAATTTTGTAACAATTGCGCTTTCACGCGCTATTCAAAATTTCAAATTCAGGATTATGAAACTCAGGAAATTCTTCTATATATTTATTTGTCTGATTCTTGCGTGCTGTGCGGACTATGCTTATGCCGGGGCTGCGAAAAAATCAAAAGCTAAAACCACCCAGTCGGCTACAAGGAAAACTTCAAAGAGTTCAACCGGTAAAAAGTCAGCTAAGTCTTCGTCGAAAACTAAGAAAAGCACCGGCTCAGCTTCTAAAAATACGAAGAATTCTAAAAACGCAAAGGGGAGCTCTAAATCAACAAGGGCTGCTAAGTCTACCAAGAACGCGTCTCGCTCTAAAAGTAAGAAGACAACAAAAACAGCCGCACGCCGTAATGTCGTGAAGACAGTCTATAAAGAGGAGGCCAAGGAAGTAGCTCAGAATGACTCTCTGACTTTGGCCGTAAATTCCAACCTTCTCCGTCAGATTCCCGCTCATCTTAACCCCGGGGGTCTCCGGGTGAACAGTGTAACGCCTGATAAGCGCTACCGTGTGGCGCGCGTGGGACTGAATGAAAACTTCACTTACATGCCAATCTCCCGGGAGTTTATCGATACCCTTTCACGAATGGTCAGGAAGGCTCTTCCGGATTCAATTTCAGACTATCGTGTTGATCTGAATGTAGGTAAGAAGGCTTTGTCTTATTATATCCACAAGGTGGATAAACTCCCCGATCAATATCGTAAGAATCCTAACTTTGTGGAAGAGGTGCATCCAATCGTCACTGCCACAAAGGGAATGGATAACGACATAATAGCCTTGTGGCATTCACATGGCCGCTATTTCAAGGAGGGCTCATGGACATGGCAGCGTCCCTTCCTGTTTGAAACTGCTGAGGATATCTACACGATGGGTTATATCCTTCCTTACGTCGTGCCAATGCTTGAGAATGCGGGCGCATATGTGATGCTCCCCCGGGAGCGTGACCCGAACAAGCATGAGGTGATCGTCGACAACGATACTAACGAAGGGGGGCAGTTGTATTCCCAGCCTTTCTACAAGGAGCAGAACGGTGCCAACAAGTGGACCACCGGTGAGGAGGAGGGTTTCATCTACGACCTTCCCGATTTTCGCGATACAGAGAATCCCTTTGAGAACGGCACTTACCGTCAGGTGGCCACGCAGAAAGGTGGCAAGCCTTCTATGGCCGCATGGTATGCGGATATTCCCGAAGATGGCGAATATGCCGTGTACGTAAGCTATAAGTCTCTTCCCAATTCCACAACCGACGCTCATTATACAGTGAACTATTCCGGCGGTACTAAGGAATATAAAGTCAACCAGACTATGGGAGGTGGCACATGGATCTATCTCGGCACATTCCCCTTTGAGGCCGGATACAGCGATATAGAACCTGTAGTCACCCTGTCGAATCTTACAGACGGGGCTCCCGGCACACTGGTAACCGCCGATGCGGTGAAGATCGGCGGAGGAATGGGTAATATTGCGCGCAGCAGTAAGCGCAGCGATGTCTACTACGATCCGTCAACGCCTGAGGATGAACAGACCCCCGACGAGGATGAGGAGATAGCTGACGAGGAAATTCCCGATGGCGAGAGCGATGATATTGCCGATACAGCCGAGTCTTCCCCCGCCTCCCAGTCGGTAGCCACTCAGTCGGCGGCCGATAAGAAGGGTCCGGCTCCCCGCTTCGTCACTTCGGGCGCACCTCGCTTCGTGGAAGGCGCGCGCTACTGGCTCCATTGGGCCGGATTCCCGGAGTATGTCTATTCGCCATATCACGGCACCAACGACTACAAAGATGACTATACCTCCCGCGGTCATTGGGTGAACTATCTCGCAGGCGGTTCACGCGTGCTTCCGAAGGCCGATGGACTCAAGATTCCGGTCGATGCCGCTTTCGCACTCCATAGCGATGCCGGCAAACGCGATAATGATTCATTCGTAGGCACGCTCGGCATCTACTTTACTCAGAACGGCGCCAACTATGCCGACGGAACCCCCCGAATCAACTCCCGCATGCTCACCGACATGGTGATGCAGCAGATCTGCAACGACATCCGTCGCGAATGGGAACCTAACTGGACACGACGCTCGATGTGGGATAAGTCTTACGTTGAGGCCCGTGTGCCTGAAGTGCCCACGACTCTCATCGAGCTCATGAGTCATCAGAATTATGCCGATATGACTCTGGGTCTCGATCCTAATTTCCGTTTCACCGTAGGCCGCGCCATCTATAAAGGCATTGCGCGCTTTATGGCTGAACGAAAAGGCCGTAAGCTCGTGATTCAGCCTCTCCCCGTGCATAATTTCCAGATCAAGGCCACAAAAGCGAAGCATTACCGTCTCTCCTGGAAAGCAACCCACGATCCACTGGAGCCCACTGCAACCCCATCTCACTACATAATCATGGAGCGCTCCGGAAGCGATCTCGGATTCCATAAGATAGGAGAGACCAAGAGCACTCACTTCGACCTGCGTGTTACCGACAACGATATCCATTCATTCTACGTCATAGCCGCCAATGAGGGGGGCGCGTCGTTCCCCTCCGAGACGCTCGCACTCCGCGAGGCCACGGGCGATACGAAGCCGGCCCTCATCGTCAACGACTTCACCCGCATAAGTGCGCCGGGACATCATAATTCCGACGGAAACGCCGGTTTTGATTCGCAGTCAGATTTCGGAGTGCCTTATATCCGCGACATTTCATTCTCCGGCCATCAGACCGAGTTCCGCCGTAGCGCCGGAAATAATTTCGGTGCGAGCGCGCGCAACCATGTGGATAACGTAATTGCCGGAAACACCTTCGATTATCCGGCCGTGCACGGTGAGGCTCTCGCCGCGGCAGGTCTCGGGTTCGTATCCTGCTCCGCCGGAGCGGTAGAGAGCGGCGAGGTGAAGCTTGCCGACTATCAGCTCGTCGACCTTATAGTCGGCAAGCAAAAGAAGACCCTTGTCGGCAATGGCAAAAAGGGTATTATGTATGCCGCTTTCCCCCCTGAGCTGCAGAAAGCCCTGCGCAGTTACGTTGAGAAGGGAGGACGCCTGATCGTGAGCGGTCAGTATGTCGCTTCGGAACTTTTCGACGACCGCTCGTCGATGGCCGACCGTAAGTTCGGCGCGGAAGTGCTTGGCATCGAAGGCGTCGACGCCGACTCCAAGTCAACGGGGAATGTCCGCGACGTAGCAACGGGCAGCCGTATACGCTATTCCTCGACACTCAACGATAAGCAATATATCGTGGAACGCCCCGATATCATCATTCCTGTCAGCGGACGCGATGCGACGCCGCTGCTCAGCTTTGATTCAGGCCGCAGTGCGGGCCATGTGGTCAACCATGAGCGCGGGCGAGTTGCCGTGGTGACGATCCCGATTGAGGCTATGTCGGAGAAATCCGAAAGAAACGCTTTCGTAAAGAAAGTCGTGTCATTGCTTAAAAACTGATCAATCACTATTCACTATCTGCTTTTTCACTGATAATAGAACTACTCATCCATGAAGATAATTGAATTTAAGAATATCCGGGCCCTCCGCGAGGAAATCCTCCGTATGCCCCTTGAGCAGTTTGTGCTCGTTAAAGTGAAGCCTGTCGAGGTCGAGCTCGATGCACATTGCGTGCACCGTCTTTCAGAAATGGCCTCCGATGTTGATTCGACACTGACTTACTGCTGGTTTCGCGATAGGATGCCCGATGGCACGGTGATGCCTCATCCGGTCAACGACTATCAGCCCGGTTCGCTCCGCGACGACTTCGACTTCGGCCCCCTCGTGCTGCTCAATGCCGCCGACGTGCTCGCTGCCACGGAAAATATGAATGAGGAGTCCGACCTTGTTGACGGCGGGTGGTATGCTCTCCGTCTGCGCGTCACGATGGGCAAGATGATCGGTATGATTCCCGAATATCTCTACACGGCCGAGAAAATTGACCTCCGTGCCAGCGGGAAGAAGCAGCACGACTATGTCGATCCGCGAAATAAGAAGTATCAGGAGCAAATGGAGCAGACTTTGCTACGACATCTCCGTGATGTCGACGGCCTCGTCGACACTTCCGTTCGTGAGCAGGTGGATTATGATGTGGAGCAGTTTGAGACTGAAGCTTCCGTTATAATTCCGGTGCGCAACCGTGTGCGCACTATTATGGATGCCGTCAATTCAGCTCTGTCGCAGAAAGTCGATTTTCCGATGAATGTAATCGTCGTTGACAATGGTTCCACCGACGGCACGCGCGAGCTGCTTGAGGCTGTCGAGGACCCGCGTCTTGTGCTGATCAAGGCAGAGCCGGAGGAGCAACTCGGCATCGGAGGCTGCTGGAACAAGGCGCTTCTCGATCCGCGTTGCGGACGCTTCGCAATTCAGCTTGATTCAGACGATCTTTACAACACTCCGCATACCGTCGCGACCATTGTCGCGAAATTCCGTTCCGGAAATTATGCGATGGTGATCGGCAGCTATACACTCGTCAACTTTGAGGGCGAGACAATTCCGCCGGGACTTATCAGCCACGACGAATGGACCGACGAGAATGGCCCGAATAATGCGCTCCGTATCAACGGACTTGGAGCTCCACGTGCGTTCTTCACTCCCGTGGCGCGTAAATTCCTCTTTCCCAACGTTAGTTACGGAGAGGATTACGCAATGGCTCTCCGAATCACGCGAGATTATGCGCTCGGCCGTATTTATCGCTCGCTTTATCTCTGTCGCCGATGGGAGGGAAATTCTGATGCGGCATTATCGATTGAGAAAACCAACGAGCATAATTACTATAAGGATTGCGTGAGGTCGTTCGAACTGATGACGCGCGTGCGCCAGAACTATGAGAGTGCGCGCAATCTCCGCGGCAACTCGCCATGGGCTCCTCCCGGAGCTGTGATGGGGCACTTCATAGACGATCTTCCCTTTGATGAGGATGATCTTCCGTACGGCGACGAGGATATTGATGAAACCGACTACGATGACGACCCGACTGACGAATGAATCGATCAATTCTCTGATTGAGGAGCAACTTGCCGCATGGCCCGAGGCAAAGGAAAATTTCTTCCGCCTTGGGGAGTGCCGGCGCCACAGTGTCGATCTCGGCGACTGGCACGGGGCGGTGCAGCTGAATCCTGCGCGCATCCGCTCTACGGGCGCGAAAGTAGATGCCCGCTCAATTAGCGAGCGTCCCTGCTTTCTATGTGAGGCTAATCGTCCGAAGGAGCAGATTACGGTGCCATGGATCTCAGGCTGGCAGCTCCTCGTGAATCCTTTCCCTATCCTGCCTGTGCATTTCACGATCGTGCATCCCGGTCATGTGGCGCAGGCGGAGATCCCTCTGGAAATGGCCGCTATGGCTGAGGCGGCTCCTGATCTCGTGATATTCTTCAACGGAGCGAAAGCCGGAGCATCGGCTCCCGATCACCGCCATGTCCAGGCGGTACTTAAATCCGAACTCCCCCTCGTGCGCCTTGCTGAGCAGAATCATCCATCCTCCCGCGGAGGCTGGATGAGTTCAGATGAGTTCGGTCTCGACCTCCCTTTTCATTTCATGAGTGCGGTCGTCACGCCCGACACAGACGGTATGAAGACACTGGTCCGTTGCATGTCAGCTTTCGGCATTGATAAGACCGATGGTCACGAGGATGCCGGATTGCTTAATGCATTCATGTGGATAGGGTGCGACGTACTCCTCCGCATTGTGGTCGTGCCGCGTCGCGCCCATCGCCCCGATTGCTGGTATGCGCCTGATGATGAGCGCATAATGGTCAGCCCGGGAGCGATCGACATGGCCGGCATACTCATCACTCCCATGGAGAAAGATTTTCAGCAGGTAGATGATGCATTGGGCCGCCGCATCTATGCCGATGTGGCTTTTGCCAACCATCTTCCCGAGCAGATAAAGAGTCGGTTCTTAAGTTAATGTAAGTTTGATTTTTCAAAATTCCAACTCTCGTGGCTTCAGATAATAACGTTGGATATCCGGCACAGATCGCTGTAGGACTGATCACTGATGGCCTTCCTGAAATTCAGACTGCACGATGTGGAGAGTCCGAAGGCTTTCTGGTAAGCAATTTGCTCATTGGAGATGGGTTTCATTGGCAGCAATGCCGCGAAGCGTTTGTCCCCGGGTCTCTGCATCACCTTTCGCCTCCGCAGGGAAATATCCATGTGGTCAATATGGTGGATATTGAGGATTACGTGCTATCGGTGATTTCAAGTGAGATGAATCCTTCGGCACCTTTGGAGTTTCTCAAGGCTCATGCCATCATATCGCGTAGCTGGGCAGTGAGGAAGATAATGGAAAAAGGAGAAAGTGAGGTAAAAGGGAGGATACATGCCGACGGAATCTCAGTCGACTGGGAGGAATCTGATTCCCATCACGGCTTTGACGTCTGCAGCGATGACCACTGCCAGCGTTATCAGGGCTTTCCGGCCCGAATTCCGGAGCAGGCCCGGGAGGCTGTGGAGTCAACGCGTGGAATGGTACTGACTGCTCCAGATAATTCCGTGGCTGATGCACGCTTTTCGAAGTGTTGCGGAGGCCGCACCGAACGCTTCTCATCGTGCTGGGCTGATGCAGACATGACTTATCTGCCGGTAAAGGAGGATTCCTGGTGTGACCTATCCGATCTGACTGAGACCGAGCGCGTCGGGTTCCTTGATACTTGCCTGCGGAATTTCGATCGCAAAACAGAAGATTTCCTGACCTGGTCAACCACCGTCGACAAGGTGTGGCTTCGTGATAATATTATCGCCCGTCATGGTGTCGACCTCGGTGAGATAATAAGTCTTGAGGCATTGGAGCGTGGGGGTTCAGGCCGTATCACGAGACTGATGATAAGAGGCCGGAGAGGAGTGTTGACCGTCGGGAAGGAACTTGCTATCCGCCGGTTGCTTGCCCGCGACTGTCTCAGGAGCTCATGGTTAGATGCTGAAGACTGCGGAGATCATTTCCGGATCACAGGGCGCGGCTGGGGCCACGGAGTTGGGCTGTGTCAGATAGGAGCCGCACGGATGGCCCGTGAGGGATATGATTTCAAGTCTATCCTTGAGTTCTATTATCCGGGTGCCACTATACGTTCTTTCGGCTGAATCCGACAAGAAGACCGGGCCGTGAGATAATCGTCGGGAAGAGTAAAACTTATTCTTACTACTAACATTCATCATGACAGAAATAAAACGATCAGCAGGTATTCCGGGGCGCCCCTGGGCTTGGATTCCAACTCTTTATATTGCGGAGGGTCTCCCTTATTTTGCGGTCAACGTGCTGACTGTGCTGATGTACACAAACATGGGCATCGGGCTTACGGAAATGGCATTCTACACAGGTTGGCTCTATCTTCCGTGGGTCATAAAACCATTCTGGAGCCCCTTTGTCGACCTTTTCAGCACCAAGCGGCATTGGACGATAGCTATGCAGCTACTGATGGGCGTTACTTTTGCTGCGATCGGCTTTCTCCTGCCCGGCACGGCGTTCTTCACCACGACCCTTGTCTGCTTCTGGCTCCTTGCCTTTCTGTCGGCAACTCATGATATCTCGGCCGACGGCTATTATATGCTGGCGTTGTCCGATCATGATCAGGCTGCTTTCGTTGGCGTGCGTTCAACGTTCTATCGGGTTGCAAGCGTTATAGGGCAGGGTGGTCTCGTGATTCTTGCCGGTTGGCTTGAAACGCGTTGTGAGGCGGTGTCATCAGCCTGGGCTATAGTATTCGCCGCCCTCAGTATCTTCTTTCTGCTCATCGGTCTATATCACATCAAGGCGATGCCTACGCCGGCCGCAGATCATGCCGTGCCGGGAGTCACAGCCCGTACGATCCTTCGCGATTTCGCGATGACATTCGTCACGTTTTTTCGTAAGCCGGGAGTGTGGGCGGCATTGCTCTTCATGCTCTTCTACCGGCTTCCGGAAGCAATGTGCATCAAGCTGGTGCAACCATTCCTGAAGGCACCCCTCGCTGAGGGAGGCCTCGGACTGACCACTTCCGAAGTCGGCTTTGTCAACGGCACGGTAGGCGTAATTGCCCTCCTTGCCGGGGGCGTGCTCGGTGGCGTTGCGATTTCTCGCGGCGGACTGAAGAAATGGCTCTGGCCAATGGCCCTGAGTCTTACGCTTCCGTGTCTTGTGTATTGTTTCCTCGCCATGTGGCAACCGGTCGACTTCTTCCTTATCTGTGCATCGATTGCTGTTGAGCAGTTCGGATATGGATTCGGTTTCACCGCATTCATGCTTTATCTCATATATTTCAGTCAGGGGCCGAGCAAGACGTCGCACTATGCGTTCTGCACGGCCTTCATGGCTTTGGGAATGATGGTGCCGGGAATGGCGGCGGGCTGGATTCACGACCGCTTGAGCGAATATAACCTATGGAACATCAACGGTCCGACCGGCTATGTCAATTTCTTCTGGTGGGTGATGCTCTGCTGCGTCGTGACGTTCCTGGTGTGTTTCCCTTTGCACATCGATCCTGAATTCGGACGAAGAAAAAAATGAGAAGAATCCCAACGTCATATTTCATCTGGCTCCTGGCAGCCGTCGTGGCAGCGGGCATCTGCGGATGTTCGCCTACGCGCTATGTGCCCGACGGTAGTTTGTTGCTCGATAAGGTATCGATTGATCTCAATGACTCAACCGAGACATTATCATCGACGGTGATGATGAACTATGTGCGTCAGAAGCCTAACAACCGTGTGCTTCACGTGGCGCGGTTACGACTCGGCATCTATAATATGAGTGGTAACGACTCGTCGAAATGGTGGAATAAGTGGATCCGCCGTCTCGGTGAGGCTCCTGTGCTTTACGATGACGGGGCTACGGATAATGATTCGGCTCAGTTGATCCGCGCGATGCACAATGCCGGATTCATGCATTCAAGTGTGGAGGTGGAGCGAAGGCCTGATTCGCTCAAGCGCAAGATGGGACTTAACTATAAACTCCATCCCGGCGCTCCTCACACAGTTGAGTCCATCACATATTCATTCCCGAATGATACTATACGTGAGCTCATCATGCGCGATTCAGCCCGCTTTGTCGTGCGACCGGGAGTCATGCTCGACCGTGCGTTGCTCGAATCTCAACGCGAATGGATAGCCTCGCGGCTCCGCAATCGCGGCTACTGGGCCTTTACAAAGGAATTCATAACATTCAATGCCGATACGACAGAGGGCTCTGAGGCAGTCGATCTTTCGATGATCGTGCATCCTCCTTATCCTTCCGACTCGCGCAAGATAAATATTGATTCCCATTCGCCATATATGGTGCGCCGTATCGTCGTGGTCACTGACTATGGCCACCTGTCTGATTTCAATCCGGATGATATCAGCGCCCGCGATACGGTCTATTACCGTGATATTGAAATCCTTTATGGCGACAATAAGTATTTGCGCCCCTCGGTGATCTATGAGAATATTTTCCTTCATCGCGACGAGCTTTTCAGGCAGCGCGATGTCGACAACACCTACACTGCCTTCACACGCCTGCCGATTCTTAAATTCGTGCAGATACGGATGGTGCCTGCAGGGCTTCTTCCCGGTATTGGACTGGTGGATGCCTACGTGCTTCTCACTCCGGCGCGCTCCCAGACGATCGCTCTTGAACTGGAAGGAACGAATTCGGAAGGTGACCTCGGTGTCGCCGCAGGCATCAATTATTCTCACCGCAACGTTGGGCGCGGAGGCGAGCAGTTAGGGCTGAAGCTGAGAGGCAGCTATCAGTCGATCAATGGTCATCTGGAAGGCATTATCAACAACCGCTATATGGAATATAGCTTTGAATCATCGCTCACATTCCCTAAATTCAAGGCTCCCTTCATCCGTGAATCCTTCAAGCGCCGCATAAAAGCCTCAACCGAAGTGCATCTCTCCATGAACTATCAGGAGCGTCCCGAATATACGCGCGTGATCTCTACGGCGGGCTGGAGCTATAAATGGACTCAGCATTCCCGGCGCTTCCGCTATTCGCTCACGCCTATCGATATCAATTACGTGCTGCTCCCGAAGAGCACCAATAATTTCATCGACCAGATTGCCCCGGATAATCCCCTGCTCAGATATAGTTATGAAGACCATTTCATTATGCGCGCGGGCTTCAATTTCTATTATACCAACAAGCGGGCGCCGAGTCTCTTCCGCACTGTGCAGGAGCGCGATGTGGTGACCGTCCGTGCGCAGGGAGAGACTGCCGGCAACCTCCTTTTCGGTGTTTCGCGCGCAGTGGATCCGAAGCGCGACTTCCACGAGAATCCTTATAAGGTGTTCGGCATCCGTTTCGCCCAGTATGTGCGCGTCGACGGCGATTTCTCTTATCTCCACACGTTCGACCGCCGAAACGCACTTGCATGTTATGCCGGGTTGGGAGTGGGAGTGCCCTATGGCAACAGCTACGCGCTGCCGTTTGAGAAGCGATTCTATGGCGGAGGTGCTAACGGAGTGCGCGGATGGGATGTGCGCACGCTGGGACCGGGCCGATTTCCGGGACGCAATTCGGTGAGCGACTTTATGTATCAGTGCGGCGACATCCGCCTCAACATGAGCGTGGAATACCGTTCGAAACTATTCTGGGTGCTGGAGGGTGCATTATTTGTTGATGCAGGGAATATATGGACCATCCGCAACTACGCGACACAGCCTTACGGAGAGTTTAAATTCAATAGTTTCTATAAGGAACTCGCCGCGGCCTACGGCGCCGGAATCAGGCTCGACTTCAATTATTTCCTCATTCGGTTCGATCTCGGTATGAAAGCCCACAACCCGGCGGTGGGAGAGGAGCCCTGGCCAATCTTTCATCCCCGCTGGGGACGTGACCATTCGTTCCATTTCTCTATCGGTTATCCCTTCTGATAGCATGAATGGAATCGGCCTAAAACCCAAATATAGTTTTCTCCGTTCTAAAAAAAGGAATCATGGTTTTCCATGATTCCTCTCTCAAACAAAGCATCTTATGAAAGACCTTGTAATATTCGACCTTGACGGTACACTTCTCAATACAATAGCCGACCTAGGCTCAGCCACTAACTATGCCCTTTCTAAAAAAGGATATACAGAGCATCCGCTGTCATCATATAATTATATGGTAGGCAATGGCGTGCGTACGCTTATGGAGCGTGCCGCCCCCGATGCCGACAAGGAGGAGATTGAAGAACTGCTCGGTTATTTCCGTGAATATTACGATGAGCATTGCTCTGACCAGACGAAGCCTTATCCCGGCATACCGGAACTTCTCGAAACCCTTACGGCTAACGGCGTGAAGGTCGCCGTTGCCTCTAATAAATATCAGGCGGCAGTGGATAAGATTGTAGCTCATTTTTTCCCGGGGATACCCTTCGTCAGCATCCATGGAGAGCGCCCGGGCTATCCCCGCAAACCGGATCCTTCGATAATCTTTGCAGTGCTCAGTGAGAGCCCGACCCCGAAGAGCCGCACGATGATGGTGGGCGACTCTGCCGTCGATATGGAGACGGCACGCAGGGCATGCGTGAACTCGGTGGGCGTTACCTGGGGTTTCCGTCCCGTCTCCGAGCTACGCGGTGCCTACGCTGACGTCATCGTCTCCGAGCCCAACGACATTCTCCGGATGGCCGTCGGCTCTCCACAAAATTCCTGAACCGTCGCATATTCAGACGGACAGCTTACTTGTAGCGTGCCCACTTGATTATTTCCATCAGCGTGGGCTTCTTGCCATACATGAAGATGCCGATGCGGTAGATCTTTCCGCAGAGCCATATCATGAAGATAAGCGACGCGAAGAGCACTCCCAGCGCGAGGAAGGTTTCCCAAAGCGCTACTCCGAACGGAAGACGCGCCATCATTACCATCGGCGACGTGAAGGGAACGATCGAGAGCCAGAATGCAAGCGAAGATTCCGGGTCGTTGATTACGGCCATCGAGCCTATTACGGCGATGATGATAGGCATTGTCGCAATCGACGATAACTGACTCGCGTCCTGAATGTTGCTTACTGCCGAACCGATTGCCGCATAAATCGACGAGTAGAAGAGGAAGCCCCCGATGAAGAAAATCAGCACGAAGGCAAAGAGCGACAGCATGAAGCCGGGATCCGTGACCTGGGAAAGAACCCCACTGAATTCCGACGCTGTGTCGGCTCCAAGGTTATCGGGTGTGAGCATTGGAAGGAGAAGCGATCCGGCTACCGACAGCAACACTCCCCAGATGAGAATCTGAGTCACAGCCACGAGGCCGATGCCCGTAATCTTGCCAAGCATCAGATAGAACGGCTTTACCGACGATACGACAATCTCGAGCACTCGGTTGCCCTTCTCTTCGATGATGGAGGTCATGACCATCTGCCCGTAAATCAGGATGAACATGTAGAGGATCATGTCGAGGGCCAGCGAAAGGAAGTAGGAGAATTCGCTCGATGTCTCCTGATCCGTGTCAAGATCCATGCGCACTGTCGTGAGCGAAACATCGGGCTTCGCCTCCTCGATGATCTGCTTGAGGCCCTCGATATTATAGCGGTCGAGACGCACCTCCTCAATAGCATTCGTTAGCTGACCGGTGATGTAGGCATTCGTCATCATCGGCACCGTGCCGCGCGACATAAGCGTTATGCCTGTCTTAGGATTATCTATGGCGTTGTTACCGATCACGAGGATTGCCTCCACATCCTCATCGGCTCGCAGAGTATCGGCCGGCGCGTCGGAAGAGACGAATTCAATCTCCTCGTTGCTCTGCAGACGCGATGCAATCTGCGATGTATAGTCGATTACGGTCACGGTCTTCTTCTCGGTCTTGCCGAGGGCAAGGAAAAGCGCCGGGGCAGCCATTATGGCAATCATGATGATCGGCATCACTATAGTCGTGATGATGAAGCTCTTGCGCTTCACCCGCTCGAGATATTCTCGGCGGATTATCAGATACAGCGGATTATTCATTGTCAGTGTCGGTTGAAGGATTATTATATGCGGGCGGGAATGCTCCTCCTGCGTTGACTGCACGCACGAAAATATCATTGATTGAGGGAATCACCCGCTCGAATCCGCGGAGGTCGAGCGACTCATTGAGTACGGCTATTGCATCGCGGCGCGTCATCGATTCCGGGAGACGGAGAGTGGCCTGATGCAGCCCCATCCGGTTGTCGGGTTCGAGAGAAAAATCAGCTCCCAGCCGGAGCGATGCCTGAAGAGCCGGATCGGGATCGTCGGAAAATTCAATCCGGTAGCTATTGTCGGAAAATCTCTCGCGAATCTCCTTAACGCTTCCCGACAGGATGTTGCGCGACTGGTTGATAAGCGTTATATTGTCGCATAGTTCCTCGACGCTTGCCATATTGTGGGTGGAGAAGATTACGGTCGATCCCTCGTCGCGCAGACGCAGGATCTCACGCTTCAGCACCTCGGCGTTGATGGGGTCGAAGCCGGAGAACGGTTCGTCGAAAATCAGAAGCTCAGGGCGATGAAGCACCGTGATGACGAACTGCACTTTCTGGGCCATACCTTTCGAGAGTTCCTCGATTTTCTTATCCCACCAACCTGAAATCTCAAGGCGTTCGAACCATTCCTTCACCTTCTTCTCAGCTTCGCGGGATGAGAGCCCCTTGAGGCGGGCGAAGAAGAGGGCCTGTTCGCCTACCTTCATTTTCTTGTAGAGGCCTCGCTCCTCAGGCAGATAGCCAATGTTGCGCACGTCGGTCGCCGTCAGCGGGTGGCCGTTGAATTCTACTGTGCCCGAATCGGGCGCGGTAATGTGATTGATGATGCGGATGAGAGTGGTCTTGCCGGCACCGTTCGGGCCCAGAAGACCATAGACCTTGCCGCGAGGCACTTCGACTGTCACGTCGTCGAGAGCCTGATGCCCGACAAAACTCTTGCTTATGTTGCGGGCCGTTAATATATTGTCCATTGTAATGATGTTTGTCGGTTAATATAGATTGCTTTTGCCAGAGGAAAGGAAGGAGGAAAAGTGTCATAACACATCCGTCACTTCCTCTCGACTGATGCCGAGCCGTTCCATTTCCTGCCTGAGCGCCGGAAGGGTAACTTCGAAAAATTCCCTGCGTCGTTCCTTCACCACCTGCCCGGCCGCATCTTCCGTAAGGATAAATCCCATGCCGCGTCGCGGCGTAATTACACGGGCATCCTGAAGATATTCCATTGCCTTGAGCACTGTGCGGGTATTTACACCCAGCAGTGCGGCGAGTTCTCGCACTGAAGGAATTTTCTCTCCGGGCGGCCAGCTGCCGTCGATGATGTTATTGAAGGCATAATCAGCGATCTGGCGATAGATGGGCTTGTTGTCGCTGAATTCCATCATAGATTTCGATGCTTTAGCACGCGATAGTTCAGAATGAGCATTATTGATGTATAGACGGTGACTACTCCGATGACGATGAAGAGATAGGAGGTATCATACATCCGCGCAAGGACTTCATCCTGCAACTGCTGAGGATTCAGGGGGCTATGCGAGTCTGCCGAAAGGGCTGCCGTCGTGCTGTAGATACCCCATGCGAATCCGAAGCAGGCCACTACGAACTGAACGACGAATACTGCAAGCACGCTCTTGACAATCCTTGATTTACGCGTATACGACACGACATAGAGACACGTCAGCACTTCAGCAACATAAGTCAGCTTGTTAAGCAGCATCACCCGGAATGGCAAGTTTTCCGCCATCTCGATCGCCGACTTCATCGCTTCTGTCTGGATGGAGGGAATCTGCAGATAGAGGTATCCGGCCCAGTAGGGGAAAACTATCGTCACCGCAGGAATCACGATGAGGAAATATATCAGCCTCCAGCAGAATTTCTCGCCGGCAGTGGCCGGAATAAGACGTTCTATTATCCGGTAATCTCCGTTTTTGGCAAGCACGATCGGTGCCAGCACGACAAGATAGTTGAGTGCCATATTGCCGAATGTATAGATGCTGAACTGTATCGGACCCGACACGGGGAGCAACATCAGTATCGCGAAAAACACCGACACTATCAGATATATTATCACCTGACGCTCTACCAGCGGATAGTTGAAGCGCCACAGCGCATTGAAACGTTGCAGATTCATAATCAGATGATTGAGGGTGAATTAAGTATGTTCAGCAATTCTTGGCGGAGCGGCGAATGCAATCCGGAATAGAGCAGGCGCCAGTTGACCGTGCCTCCGCCCTCGCTTATGGCGGCATCGCAGATGTTGAGCACGCGGCCCACCTGCAGTTCGGAATAGATCGCCTCCGGTTCGGGCACTTTCGTTACGGTGAAAGCGAGCCTTTCATCCACATCGTCGAGGTTGCCGGCATAGAGGAGATGCCCTTTCGAGAGAAAAATCGCTCCGTCGTAGAGATGCTCGAGTTCGCCTACGGCATGAGTGGAGATGATTATCGTCTGTCCGTCGCCGGTGGCCCCTCCGATTATATGGCGGAGGGCCTCGCGCCCTTCTATGTCGAGCCCGTTGGTAGGCTCATCAAGCAGCAGCACGTCGACCCCGAGTGCGAGCACGTAGGCTAACTCTGATTTCTTACGGTTGCCGAGCGAAAGATTGGAAAGACTCTCATCGCCGGTGAGCCCGAACGCATGTAGATTTTCGTAGAAGAGCTCATTGGAGAAGCGGCGATAGAAGCGCGAGTGCATGGCGGCGAACTCGCGGATCGATTTACCGGGGAAAAACTGATTCTCTTCCAGGAGGAAAACGCGTCCGAGATCTTCGGGCTTGTCGGAGGCCGGATCGCTTCCGTCGATGGTGACGTGGCCGCCGGTAGGGCGGGAAAGGCCGGCGATGTTATGCAGCAGCGTGGTTTTCCCGGCACCGTTTTCTCCGGCGAGCAACCGGATACCCGGCTCAATGACACAGCTGATGTCATTGAGGGCCGGATACCCGTTGCGTAGGTATGAGAATGTCAGGTTTGTCAGTTCAATCATATTGAATCTATCTTTATTCGCGGGTGAGATAGCGGTAGCGGGCTAAGCCGTTTATTTGACCGCAGTGACCTTGAAGCCTGCTTTGCGCAATCCCTCGAGTACTCCGCGCTTGCCGGGAAGATGGCCGGCGCCGACCACTACCATCAGCGACTTTCCGGGCATCTCATCCTTGAGAATTTCAACCCAGTTGTCGTTGCGCGAGTAGAGCACGCGCTCAAGAGCCTCGGGGTCGTCGTTTTCTTCCTCAGCTATCAGTTGGTAGAGTTTCTGTATATCGTGGTCCACGTAGGCGTTTGCGAGTTCCACAGCCTTCCGGCCTTCGTTCTCCTCGTCAGTCACGGTCTTAAGGAGCGATTTGAGTTGCTCGCTGATAGGGCGCCCGTAGAGCATGTTGAGCTGGAACTCCATTGTCTCGAGGCCTGCCACCGGTTTGTTGGCCTCATGTGCGCGTGCCTGCATCGTGGCGTCGATCCCTTCAAGCGGATTGAGTTCCGGGAGCACACGGGCGGCCATAGAAGCGGCAAGTTGAGTGGAGATGATAGCAGGCTTCATCATGCCGAGCATGAGCTTAAGCTGATTCTCGTCGTTGCCATATTTCACCCATGCTGCGGTGAGGCTGTCGGTCTGTTCGGGAGTGAGGAGTGTGGTCAGCGTACTATCTGCCGGGGCCAAAGCTTGCTGCTGGATAGCCATCATCACCTCAGGGCTTGCCATCGAGCTCATATCGATCTCGCCATAGACCTTCTCCACGCTGTTGATGATGCCGGGCAGTTCCTCGATGCAGTCTACTGCCGATAGGGGAGCGAAGTGGTGCGTGCCGAGCACGTAGCTTATCTTGTCGCTCCCTTTCTTTTCTACCTTATAAAGCACCTGCGCGGATGAGGAAACACTGAAGAGCATTGCAGCGGCTGCTGCTAAAATCGATAACTTTTTCATATCTGTCTGGTTAATAGCGGCTGCCGGGGCTGCTTGCCCGAGTGGCCGCACTGGTTAATCTTCTTGTGGAATCAATTGGTTGCAGTGTTGTAGTTGATTACAACACTGCAAAGTTAATGAAACTTCTGAATGCAGTCAATAATATTAACGCATTTTAACATTTATGTATCAAATTCAGGAATGTGGGGGCCAAAAGCGGGGCGTGGGTAGTTATCGCGAAATGAATTTGGTAACTATTCACCTACAGCAATGACACGCTAATTTGGCAATTTACTTAAAAATCGTTAATTTTGCGGTGAATAAGGAAAACGGCTCCGGCATCATGGATAGATAGGGGCTGAAGGTAAAAAAGTGTATTATGTCAATTTTAGGTAAGCCTGACTTTCACCCGGCATTTCTGTCGGCTGTGAAGAGTTATTCATTCGCGAAATTTAAAAGTGACCTGACGGCGGGGATCGTAGTTGGAATCATAGCGATTCCGCTCGCAATCGCCTTTGCAATCGCGAGCGGCGTGACGCCGGCGGTCGGCCTCGTCACTGCCATTATCGGCGGTTTTCTGGTAGCGGCCTGCGGTGGCAATTCAGTACAGATCGGTGGCCCGACGGGTGCGTTCATCGTGATCATCTACAACATCATTGCAGTCTACGGACTCTCCGGACTGGCTATGGCGACGTTCATGGCCGGGTGCATCCTTGTGTTGCTCGGTCTATTTAAGCTCGGCACGGTGATCAAGTTTATCCCTTATCCGATTGTTGTGGGATTCACGGCGGGTATCGCGGTGACGATCTTCTCCACGCAGATGCCCGACTTTTTCGGCCTGACCCTTACGGAGGCTGTGCCCGGCGACTTCATCGGAAAATGGGGCGTATATCTGCGAAGTTTCCACACAATCAACTGGGCCACGGCGTGCGTGGGCCTTATTTCATTGCTCGTGATCATCTTCACGCCTAAGCTCTCGAAGCGTATCCCCGGCGCGCTGACCGCCATAGTGGTGGTGACCATCATCGCCTGGGCCGCCCGCACTTTCTGGGGTCTTGAAGGAGTGCAGACAATCGGCGACCGTTTCGGTCAGATCGATACTTTATTTCCTGCGCCACGTATGATCAGCTTCGATATGGCCTCAATCAATCTTCTCCTTCCCTCGGCGTTCACGATCGCCATGCTCGGTGCTATCGAATCACTTCTTTCAGCAACCGTGGCCGACGGCGTGACGGGAGGACGCACCAACTCTAATACGGAACTTATCGGTCAGGGCATTGCCAACATAGCCGTTCCTCTCTTCGGCGGCATTCCCGTCACCGGAGCAATCGCCCGCACGATGGCCAACATCACTAACGGCGGCCGCACGCCGGTAGCCGGTATAGTGCATTCGATCGTACTGCTTCTTATCTTCCTCTTCGCAATGCCTCTGATCAACCATGTGCCGATGGCATGTCTGGCCGCTGTGCTCATCATGGTAAGCTATAATATGAGTGGCTGGCGCACGATCAAGGGACTTGTAAATAACCCGATGGGAGATGTGTGGGTGCTGGTCATCACGTTCCTTCTCACCGTAATCTTCGACCTTACGATTGCCATTGAGATCGGTATGCTGCTGGCGGTGGTGGTATTCCTCCGCCGCGTATCGGAAAATACTACCATCCGCGTCTACGGCGATCAGCTCGACGCCGCCGACTCGGATATGACTCAGCATGAGGTGCTTAACCTTGCTCCGGGCGTTTCGGTATATGAGATTGACGGCCCCTTCTTCTTTGGCGCTGCAACGAAATTTGATGAGATGATGCGCGCCACTATGGGCGAGAAGCCGAAAGTGCGTATCATCCGTATGCGTCGCGTGCCCTTCATCGACTCGACGGGTCTGCACAATCTCCAGATTCTTATAGAGTCGTCGCATGAGGAGGGAATCCTTGTGGTGCTTTCGGGAGTGCGTGAGAATGTGCGCGAGGCGCTACATAAATCGCATATTGATTCGCTCATCGACCGCGACCATATCTGCGATCATATCTCTAAGGCAGTGAAGGTTGCCAACGAACTGGCCGAAAGAGAACTCGAGGCTGTGGGCCCGGTGGCCTGATAGCGGTTGCGGCAGGATGATTTAAACGAAATCAGCTGTCAGACGTTTTAATTATAGTAACAGACAATTATCTCCGGTGTGCCGGTCGTTTCGGCGTGCCGGAGTCTTATAAAGTAGATATGAAGACAAAGATAGTAGCGATATTGACGCTGCTGCTTGCGTTCGGATGCATTGGCGTGCGGGCTCAGGAGCAGGAGCGTCCGGTAGCAGACAAGGTGCTCTTTATCGGTGATTCGATGACCGGCTGGCTGGCGGAGCGCATGGGTGCCTATGGCAATACCAATGGCTTTGAGGTGGCCACGGTCGTGTGGGATGGTTCGACGATCAAAAAATGGGGAGAATCACCGGGGTTGCATTCCGTGATTAGGGAGCAGAAGCCGGATGTGATCTTTATCTCATTGGGAATGAATGAGCTTTTTGAGGCGAATCCCTCGCGTTTCCAGGCCAGTGTTGACGCCATAAAGGGTGCGGCCGGGGATATTCCGGTAGTATGGGTCGGTCCTCCCTCCTGGCCGGGTCACAACAAGGGCCAGACGCTCAACAACTGGCTTGCCTCGCAGATGGGGAGCGGACATTATTTCAACAGTTTCGATCTGAAGTTGCCGCGTCAGAGTCAGTCTAACCCTCATCCGAGCCGCGAGGGAATGATCACGTGGATGGATCGCATCATGCAGTGGCTTGAGACTGACGGTGCCGTTGCGCTCCCCGGTTATCAGAAGCCTGCCGGCGAGCAGATGTCGCGCGGCAAGACATTTATCTACAAGCGTATGAAGGAATCTTTCTGACTTCTTCACAAACCGCACACATGTGTTCTGGAGATATTTTAGATGGGAGGTTCAGAAGATATAGCCGACTGTGAATACCCATCCTTTAGTAACACCGCCGTAGTTCTTCGTGTATGAGCCTAACTTGCGCGTCTTCCAGGCGTCGATGCATCCGGCCATGTAGTGTACGCCGGCGTAGTAGTGGCGGAGGATTTCAAGACCTGTCCCCATCTTTATACCGAAGTCGACGGCTGAAGCCTTCTGGGAGAAAAGAGGTTTGTCGGCATTGCCGTTGACGACAAACCTCTTGTTTTTCATACGCGAACCAAGCACGAAAGCAACGTACGGACCTGCATCAACATTCCAGCGGAGATCGTCGGTGATATTGAAATGGAATGAGGCCACCACGGGAATTGTGAAGTTATAGCTTGAACGCTTGCCGGCCTGCGCTATTTCAGATATGTTGATAAGCGAGCCTTCTTCGATTTCAGTACCGATCACGGTGTAGGCGCCGCTTCGGGATTCAAAGAAGAATCCGGGCTGGATACTGAGATAATCGCGGATATTGAGATCGAGGGTTACGCCCAGGTCGAAACCGGTGCCCCAACTTTCATGATGATATGCTCCCGGCACGGCCGAATTACTCATCGTGCGGTTGGATGTATTCACGCCTATACGTGCGCCGAAAGTGAAGAGATCGCTGCATTCGTCAGTGGAGAAGAAGTCGGAGGCATTTGCCCCGATTGCGGAGAGCAGACAGGCTGCACCGAGGATGATTCGTTTCATATTAATAAGTGGTGTTAGGGTAATGTGAATGCTGATGCGCATCATGGCACTAACTGCGCCTGAAATGCGCTGCGGGATGCATGGTGCGGTTGCATCTGTAAAATTACACTTTTTTATTCATTCCTACAAAGCAAACCTGACGGCAATTAAAAATATCGGCACTTTCGTTCCGCACGTGAGGAATAATTACTAAATTTGCAGTCGCAAATAACAGTAACATCTCGCTATGTCGATTAATTTCTCAAAATACAACAGTCTGCTGGTGAACGCGCGAGACTACATGTTCATCATTTTCGGGCTTGCGCTCTATGCGTTGGGCTTCACGGCCTGCATTCTTCCTCATGAGGTGGTGATCGGTGGTATGGCCGGTGTGTCGACCCTGATTTTCTTCGGTACGAACGGTCTCATCCCTGTGGCCGTATCATCGTACGCGCTCAACCTCATCCTGCTCGCCATCGCATATAAGATCGTAGGGCGTCAGTTCGTGTTGCGCACGATTTTCGGCGTGACGATCGTAGCGCTCGCCATCGGTGTGTGCGAAGGCTTCTTCATGGGACTTGGACATCCGCTCATTCCTGACCGCACGGTCTCGCTTGTGCTCGGCGCGATCCTCTGCGGCGTAGGAATCGGCACGTGTTTCATCCATAACGGTTCGTCGGGTGGCACGGATATCGTGGCTGCCTGCGTCTCGAAAGTGAGCAACGCAAGCATCGGCCGAATCATGATTTATACCGATATGCTCATCGTGAGTTGTTCGATCTTCCTGCCCTTCACGGGCACGGTCGAAGAGCGTCTTGAAGCCCGCATCCCGACCATAGTTTATGGTATCATGGTCACGTTCATCGTCTCATTCATCACCGACCAGATCATCAACACCAACCGTCAGGCCACGCAGTTCTTCATTTTTTCTCCCAAGTGGGTGGAGATTGCCGACCGCATCCTGTCGGAGGCTCATCGCGGGGTAACAGTGATGGATGGTCAGGGATGGTACACCCGGCGTGATATAAAGATTCTGATGGTTTACTGCCGTAAGATAGAATCTGTCACGATCTTCCGAATAGTGAAGAGTGTCGATGAGAATGCATTCGTCACTCAGGGAGCCGTCAACGGTGTCTACGGACAGGGATTCGACAAGGTGAAGATAAAGATGAAAATTGCGAATAACGCAGCCTCTAAAGACGGCGGGGGAGTGGTGTCTGCCAAGACCGACAGCCGTATCCACACGTCAGTGCGCCGAGGCGACATCAATCATTTGGCCGGTATTCCACGTTCCAACTACGAAGAATAAATAAGCGGTAAGTTGATAAGGGATGCAGACACAAAAACAGGCTATGTCAAAGTTGACATAGCCTATTTTTGTGATATTATCGGTAGATTACCTTCTGCCCGTTACTGATCGTGATCTCGCCCGGCTCTGGATTCTTCACCCTGTGACCCTGAAGGTCATACATGACTTCATCCGCAGTTTGAGGACGCTCTTCGGTTTCATTGATTTCCACGCCCGAGGGAGTGAAGAAATCCTCATAGGTGAATATGCACTCGTCGCCCTGATAACATGCGCCGAACCGAAACCATGATCCGTCGGTTGGCCTCAAGAAATTCTCGATTAATGTATTCTCTCCGTCCGCGCCGATACCGTCTACCCAATATTTCCAATCTCCCCCTTTAGAAGCACCTTCGAAAATAATTCGTCTGAAGTTCCGGCCATTCACATTGATTTCATCAATCGCTTCGACTTCACTATTACTGTTCCAGATTAACGCCCTCTCTCCGACTTCAATGTTGAAATCATATTCGAGCATGAAGCGTTGCCCATACTCATCGTATGTATATACTTGATTGTTGGTCGAAACAACGGGCCCTGCACTCTCTAACGTATTCCAGTCAGAGTCACAGTATTTGTAATCTCGGCAGGTGAGGTTTCCCTCTGTCGGCCCCAGTATGGTCTCGCCTTCCACCTTATAGTAGCTGTATCTGTCCGGTTCCTCTCCCCCGGGATAGTATGTTACATATTTCCATCTTCTGTCCTGGACCCAGTATGAATTGTCACATTCGGCTTTCGGTTCGTCGAATACCGTTTCATCAATCTCTGTTCCTTGGGCTGTGGTCATTGAGACGAAACGATATGTGTAGGACTTCCCTTGGAATTCGCCTTGCCACTCCTTCGCTCCGATCCCGAAGATATATGTAGAATGACCATCATCATCTCCACATTCTACTCGTTTACGCAGATAGTCCCCGGCAAAGATGTAATCCACATTCGAGAGAGGGAGGGTGGAAGCGCCTATGATTACCGATGTCTGATCTCTAGTATCGAACTGAAGGAAAGGTTGAAATTTAGCAAAAACTGAGGCGGAGAGTCTGACAACTAACCTGCCAAAACCTTCTGCGGCGGCATAATTACCGATTGTCACCCCATTCGCTTTTATCGTAAGAGGGTAGATGTTTGCTGAGAACCCCCACTCTTTTCCGTTTTTTTCCGACATGGCATCACCGTACTCGCCTTTTCCGACCGTAACCTCAATTTCAGTAATATCCGAAGGATCGGTTGAAGATATGCGTTCAATCCTCCATGTCTGTCCTTCTGTGAAGAAGTCGTTGGTGGGCAATGACTTTACCGCCATCGCTGGCAACGCCCATGAAAGCATGGTTACCACCATTAACGCACCAAGTTGTAAATGTTTCATAAGTGCAATTGTTTAATTGTTTTTATGGAATATATTAATTATGATTTTTAAGAACTTTTACATCCCTAAAGAAGTTCTCTTATTGACATTTTCTTTCTAATATTTAGAATAGTCTTATTCAATATTTTGCAAATTTCATTTGGTCGACTAACTTGCCATCTGTGACCAACGATATTACATAGAACCCCTTTTTAAGATTGACGTTTACGTTGTAATCACCATCGGAAGAATCAATTGCTGCGGTCACCACCATATTACCAAGATTGTCATAGATGATGACCTGAGTGTTTTGGGATTGTGTAGTTAACTGAACATAAATAACAGCATTCTCACCATCGTTCTTAACTCCTTCTATCGTTGCCTCATCGTCGGAATTTAATGGTCGCACATTTGGAGTGAGCATTGGAGTGAATCTCATTGTCCCATCACCAACTCTCACTCCAGGAATATATTTCCCTATGTACAAAAGAGGCGAATAACCAGGCTTAGTCACACTGATATAGACGTCAAATTCTACGTTACGGATGAGATTTTTCCCCATTGAATTTTTAATCGAATGGTAAAAGCTGTCTCCAAAATCCTTCATACTTGCTACTGTGACGTTGGCTCCTTCCGGAACATTTTCAAATGTTACTGCCCCCTTGGCATAGGATAACGTGGGAGACTGCAGTTTCTTAGGAGTGTCAGTGTATATATGGAATTCCGGATCTCCGATAGGATTCAACGAAAACTGAAGCCATCTCTCAGCTCCATAGCCGTCACAATATCCTTTTCTTGACATTTTAGCGGCCGTAACGCATTTTGCAAAGTTGTTATAAACGATTTCCTCATTCAATAAGTTCTGGTAAAAGGCCGCCTCATACAGTAAGGATTTGCCTAATCTTGGTCCGGATGAAAGAGAGTCCTTACACCCCCAACCATATCTTGAAGAACCAAGATAACCCAATACACCGCTTCCGGTGTTCCGTATCAATGCTTCGCTTAGACAAGGATCGGTTATGTTGTCGAAAGCATTGGTACTACACGCCATGGTGGTCACTATGGTCGAACCTGAATTAGTCAGCGTTGAAGCATTGGAAGTGTTATAACTCACGCCTCTTTCCATTGAGAGGGATGTCGGTGTACCATGGGTCATGATGTCAACAAATGAATAGCCTTTTGATAACTCAGACTGAAGGTTTTGCGCAGTGAAATCATAAGACTTTCCTTCTGAGAAATCGGTGTAGGTATCAAAAAACATGACCCGCTCCCCGTCCCAATAATCTTTTATATAATTATTGTAGAATTTATTAGCTTTGTGGTAAGCATCGCTGTGTCCTGCATAGCCTTGCCAGAGCTTTGTGCCCGACATAAGCATTATGTTTTTATTCACACCCTTATTTCCGTATTGGCAATACATTGCGAGGCGTTTGGTATAGTTTTCTATTTCTTCGCTCGTCCTCAAAGGCAGACGGCTGATGAAAAGTTCTGTGCTGAAGTCAATACCATCACCTGTCTCACCATATATGCCATTCCCGTTTCCGTCCCAGTTGAATGATCCATTAAAGCAGACATAGTAATTGTCAGCAGGTGTAAAATCTTTATAGGGATTCTTTATATCATTGGAGTTGGGAACCTCTACATAGCACTGGCGTGTCGGCACGTTATGATTATCACCCCCTAAAAGCACATATTTTAAACCATATCGCAATTTTAGATCCTGAATCTGCTTCTTTATTTTCTCCTGAATATCATTGCCGGTATATTTGCCGTCAATTTCCTCTACAGTAACAATCTGAGTCCTGACGCCGAGCACGTTCTTGAAATTCTTAAGAGTTTCAAACGCTTCTTTTAAATTTGTAGATGTGACAATAACATAGTCGAGCGTCTCAACTGTTTGTGTTACATCTACCGGGTCCGCCAGGAGGATGTCCTCTCCAGTATTTGCCATCAAAGGTATGTTTATATTTCCTTTGAACATCTCCTTTAATTCTGGATTATACCAATCGTTTGTAACACTTTTACCAGATGTGGTATAGTTGACCGTAAGCATAAATCCTGATGCGAGGTATAGATTTCCAGTTGCAGAATTATATTCGAAGGTGCAAAGAACCACATGGGCGATGTTTCCAAATTTAGATTCGGAAACATTGGCACAGCGTAATGAGTTTTCGGGCGAAGTAATACCTGAGTATCTCTCGGTGGGTTCGTTCGAAGAGACTGTTGTTTCAGAAGTTGGAAATGGTGTCGGAGCCATTGCAATATGTTGGTTCCTGTATAATTCCACTTTATTCACTACTTTTATCGAACAGCTTTGAAAAGTACTGTTGGCAGGCAACGGGATATTGAATCCCAAGAGTGGCAAGGCGGGTGCATTGGTACCTGTAGGATATGAGGAATTTAAATCATCATAAGACACATACAACAGGCCATCCGAAGATTTCTCGAATCCAAAGTCATTTTTGGAGAAATCCAATACGACCGTGGTACTTTCGGCCTTCAATCCGAAAGCTCCAACAATGGCTAATCCTAAAGCCATAAATTTTCTTAGTAGATGTTTCATTGTATATGGTTTGAATTTAGTTAGGGTGGACCATTGCTAAATTTATAATATTAAGAAAAACTTTAATATTTCAAATGTTATTGACTTTATGATTAATATAAATATAAAGTCAGGAAATTTTGGGCTATTGGTTGTTATAATTATATTTAGTTCTAAATTCGCAGTAAAATTAAGAAAAAGTTTTTATCTATGCAAATGGATTTATATGCAAAGAAGTTGTTTAAACTAATTTGATTTGTGAAATTTTTTAAGGGAAATAACGATAAATGCGAGAAAGTTCTATCCTTTCCAACTGGATACTGTGGTTTCAAAGCGTGTGAGAACAGCTTTGAACCCATCCATCCAAGCGTTCGTGCGTTCTATTTTCCATCTATGCTTATACATCTCTTCGTCATAGAGCCATTCCTCTGTGGTTTCTCCTCCGTTCCGGGGATTTGGACACACATTGGGAATGATGCCTTAGGAGATAAGGGCACTTCTGAGTTCCTTTCCGTCAAATCCTGCGTCGAGGTCGCAGAAGAGGCCGTCGACAGCAATATCAGCAGAGCAAAGTTGACTGACTATTTCATTCACCCTGTCCTCTATCTCGAAGAGGTCGGCATGACTGCCAGCCTGAGGCTCAGCCATGGCAAGAGGTATCCCCTGATTATCCGAGAGGAAAAGTGCATTGGTCGTACATCGCTTCTTCCTTCCCTGATATTCAGTCTTTTCTCCTCCACGGTATGCCGGTGTATGGGAACCGTCAATATGGGAGATGGAAAGATCAAGCTTACTTTTATTCTTATTGAGGATTCCGGAATAGATCCTCCGCCATTCCTCCTTAACAGACCATTTACGGTAATGATGGAAGACTGTGTTCCAACTCGGAAGTTCCCCGCTGAAAAGATGGCCTATCGGCAACAGACGCCACTGGCATCCGCTCTTGAGCTCGTAGAGGATTGCATTTACAATCTCAACAAGATCGAATTTGGAAGTGAAACCTCTTTTTGCTATCGAAAGATACGAAAAATCTGTGACTTATACAAATAAATCACTGATATTCCGCAGCTTTAAATCATAGTTTTCCGGCTTCGCGCCGAAGGGTGTTGAGCCGTCGCCGACGCACGGTGCTGTCGGCCATGATACCCTCGACCACCATCACCAGATCCCACCTCGCAAGGCTGCCGTCACCCTGCAGTCCGGAGGGCTTGCCGAAGGTGCCGCGTTCCAGAATCTTGGAGTAGAGCACCATCCCACCCGGTTCCCAATGAAGGAGCTTCATGCGCGTGCGGTGACGGTTGATGAAGATATAGACGTCTCCGTCAAGCGGATTGCGGCCCATGCGGTCGCGCACAATGCCTGAGAGCGTATGGAAACTCTTGCGCATATCCGTTGGCTCGGTGTAGAGCCGGTAGCGCATGCTGTCGTTGAGGCTGAACATGGATCAGAGACTTTTTACCAGAACCGCCATAAACTCCACACTGACCCTGCCGCTGATCCTGACCATCCCTCCGCGGCTCGTCTGACACTCGATTGTCAGCGCTTCTGACGGGACGTGAATCCTACGACCCGGATTGATACTCTTCTCCAGATCCGTGACCGAACAGGGGACAAAGCTTTCTCCTGATCCTAACTGAATGAAGGATCCCGTATCCCCATTGGATTGGGTCCTCTCATCCTCAAGATATTTCCGACGCGATTTATAAAACTCCCGGTGACTGATCCCCAACTCTTTAAGTCGTGCCGCTCTTTGGACATTGTGAGTATCACAGTAGGAGATGATTTCCAATACTTCCTCTTTGCTAAGCATATTCTTTTTGCCTGCAAAGTTACTAGCTATCGCTCATCCCTGAAATACGTGCTTAAACGTATGCTTACAAGTGGACAAGGGATGCGGACACAAAAATAGGCTATGTCAAATTTGACATAGCCTATTTTTGTGATATTACCGGTAGATTACCTTCTGCCCGTTACTGATCGTGATCTCGCCCGGCTCTGGATTCTTCACCCTGTGACCCTGAAGGTCATACATGACTTCATCCGCAGTTTGAGGACGCTCTTCGGTTTCATTGATTTCCACGCCCGAGGGAGTGAAGAAATCCTCATAGGTGAATATGCACTCGTCGCCCTGATAACATGCGCCGAACCGAGTGCTTGATCCATCGGTGGGAACAGGCATTAGGTGGACCGTGTTGTCTCCGTTTGCACCGATATCTTCCACCCAATACTTCCAGTATGAATCCTTATCTGCTCCGTTAAAGATAATTCTTTTATATGTCTTACCTTTTACAGTTATTTCATCAATCGATTTGACCCCGCTGTTATCGTCATAATCAAGTGCCAATTCTCCCTCCTCTATGTTGAAATCATATTCAAGCATGAAGCGTTGAGTAGACGAATCGTATGTATATACTTGGCTATTGACAGACACCACAGGCTTCCCCGGATAAGGTAACGGAGACCAATCGGACTCACATTGTCTATACAATGGGCAGACCATACTTCCATCTGTGGAGTTTAATTCAGTTTCACCGTCAACTTTATAGTATGATGATTCATCTTGTTTATCTCCAAAGATATATTGTGTAATATACTCCCATCGTTTGTCCTGTTGCCAGAATGAATTGTCACATTCTACTTTCGGTTGTTCAAACACAGTCTCGTCTATTTGAATGCCTTCAGCCGTCGTCATTGATATAAAACGATAGATGTAATTGGTGCGCCAGTCTTTTTTATTGATTTTCCATTCCTTGGTTCCAATTCCGAAGATATAGGGCGTGGGAATATCCTCAACATTGCATTTCACACGTTTGCGCAATAAGTTACCGGAGTAGATATAATCAACATTGATGAGGGCGCTGGTTGAGGTGGCGAAATTTACGGTAGTCTGATTTTTCGTCATGAAATCAAGGAATGGTTCAAACTTTTCATTTGTGGAAGCTTTTACTATAATTTTTCCGCCACGCTCCATTGTATCATAACTACTCACCTTCTCACCCTTCTCTTTCACAACTAGAGTGTGTCCTTCTCCGGAGATTGAGATTATGGTGCCATTGTAGTCATATTTGCCGCTCAAGGTTTTCATTTCTCCCACACTGACTTCAAGTTCTGTTACGTCATCCGGATCAATCATGGAAATACGTTCGATTATCCATGTCTGGCCCTCTGTGAAGAAGTCGTTGGTGGGGAGGGACTTTGCCGCAATTGCCGACAACGCTCCCGAAAGCATAGTTACCACCATTAACGCACCAAGTTGTAAATATTTCATAAGTGCTACTATTTAATTGTTATTTATGGAAATTTCTATTTTAATGCTTAGGAATATTTTGACCTTCTTAAAGATTATCTCTTGAATTTTAATTCTGATTAGAATAGTCGGAATTATAGGGAAAATTATAAAAGGCATATCTATAATTTTCCGCTAAGTAGTTACTTAAAATTAATGAACAAGTTTTATGGTTCAAGATATTCCAACTACTTGAGACACATATATCGTTTAAATTTCAGTAACTACTTATATAATTTATGGTAAACTTTGGGTTATTAGTTGTTTTTAATTTTATTTAGTTCTAAAATTGCGGTAAAGTTAAGAAAAAGTTTTTATCTATGCAACTGGTATGATGTGCAAAATGTCACATTTACTCAAGAAATTCTTGATATTTCTACAAAATCTTATATTTGCAACTTATCAAAATTAACCGTAAAATTTTGAGATATTTATAGTGACTGTGAAAAAATAGGAGAATTGGTG
>CAMWYR010000017.1 GCA_947178505.1 uncultured Muribaculaceae bacterium
ATTTTAGTGGATGGAGTATAATATTAATTCGATTATAACGTTGTCAAAATAGGTAAAGTATTTGAATTTTACTGCAAAACATCTCAGACGATTTTCAAACACAATAACATGACTCTTTCCATACTCAGATCCATAACTCTCCGGAGTGGTGTAATCGGTAGTGCAGCCGGTGCGCTCATCATGGGGTTGCTGTCTTTCAGCCCTGTGCAAGCCTCAGCCGCGACAGAATTACCGTCGGAATATACCCGGCGTCCGGCAACCGGGCGCGAGACTGCTCCCGACGAATACCGGTCGATAAAAGTAGAGATGCGTAACGGCACGACATACCTCGTGGCATTGAACCGAGCGGTAACATTCGCCTATAACCCCGACGGCGGCCTCTCTATCCTGTCAGAAAACGGGGAATTCGGATTTGATCCGGGCACGGTGAAGCACTTCTCGTTCTCGGATCATGCCGGCCATATACCCGCATCTCCCTACGAGCCATACCGTCCCGACACTTCAAGGCCCGATTTCCGATCGATTGAAGTGCATCAGACTGATGGCTCAACCCTTCATATCGCCGTGGAACCGGCGATGATATTTGAATATCTTCCTGACGGCACACTCAACATCGCATACGCAGATGCGGAACTGACATTTGCCCCCGGCAGCGTAAGACAATTCACATTCTGCGATGCGCCCGGAATTAATTACATGCCTCCACAAACCCCAGAAGGAATTGAGGATGTTGCGGCTGATTCTGATAAAGCCCTCTATGATATGTCATACGATGGCAGGGAAGTAATCATCCGGAGTTCCGGCGGCTCGGCAATCAATGCAGCACTATACAGCCTTAACGGCACCAAGACCGGCGACTACACAGGGTCGCACATCATAATTCCGGTCTCGGGACTGACTCCCGGAGTCTATATATTGTCAGCCGGCGATTCAACATTTAAGATACTCGTGAAATAGAAACCTCAGTTTACAAGATAAAAATCATGAAAGAATATTTACTCGGAGCATGCCTCTTCGGCACACTACTTGCGAGCGGCGCCACCACGCTGCCCGACAGCCTTGCCGCCCGTCAATGGCTGCACATATATTCCAAGGAGGGCCTGCGTGAATTCAAGGCTTATCCCTATCAGAATATCCAAAATTTCGAATTCATCAGTAATGACGACACCTCCAATGACGAGACTGCCTCACATAAATCGGCTCCCTTCCAATCTGAAGAGTCCGCTTTCCACGTAATGGTCGTGAATCAAGCTGACGGAAGAAGCGACTCAATTCCTATGTCGCATATAGATCATTTTGAGTTTGCCGCTGACCTTCCCGTGATTGATATTCGCCTTAAAGATTATCCCGAGAAAGTCGAGCTGTGGGATAAGGAGCTCTATCTTGACGCTACAGTCAATATCGACGGAGGCGGAGTGTATGAAGACTTATCAGACTGGAGCACGACCATCAAGGGGCGCGGAAACTCCACCTGGATGATGCCCAAGAAGCCCTATCGCTTCAAGGCCGGCAAAAAGATCTCGCTCTTCGGGCTGCCTAAAGCCAAGAGTTATGCCCTTCTCGCAAACTATATCGATCCGACGCATGTTCGCAACTATCTGTCGCTGCAGCTGGCGCAGCGGCTCGGGCTGCCCTTCACCAACAGCTGCATACCTGTGCGCATCACCTTCAACGGCATTGACAAAGGGCTCTATATGCTTACTGAAAAGTTAGGAATAGGGAGCGCGAGCGTAGACATAGATGAAGAACAGGGCTACCTTCTAGAACTCGACGCAGGCTTCGACGAGGATTATAAATTCTACAGTGAGCCCTACGGGCTGCCCGTCATGATCAAGGATCCGGATCTATCGGAAATCTATCCTGATGATCCGGAGGGTAAGCTTTCGGAAATCGAGCAAGACTTCAACGAAATGCTCACCAAGATAGCAAACTGCAACGACGAGAGCTGGCGCGAACTGATAGATACCAATTCCCTTGTGAATTATCTCATGGTGTTCTCGTTCGCATGCAACAACGAGCTCTCTCATCCCAAGAGCTGCTTCATCTACCGGCCGGGACCTGACGAGAAGTATTATTTCGGACCGGTGTGGGATTTCGACTGGTGTTATGGCTTTACCGACAGCACTCCCGAACTTCTCTCTCCCGAGAGATGGCTGTTTGCATCGTGGGGCACCACGCCGGGAGCAAAGTTCTTCTACCGCCTTACTCAGCTGCCCGGCTTCATGGATGAGTACATCTCCCGTTGGGATGAAATGGTGGCCACCATTTATCCTTCACTCATGAGCGATATGGAAGAGTATGCCAATTCCCTTCGTCCGGCAGCTCTGGGCGACGCTCTTATCTGGGACAATAAAGATGAGAAAGGGGCATTTGAATATGACCGGCACATCGAGCACTCAAGGAATGGGTGAGACAGCGAATAGAAGCTGCGGCCGCTCATCCGAAGCGCCTGCTCGTGTATTAAGAAATTTAGGCTCCATCCACTAAAATGAAAGGATCGTGGGGAATTTTTTAAATATTTTCAGTAGAAAATTTGGCATAATGAAATGTATTTGTTAAATTTGCAACTGAAACAACAATATCTCCTTTTCATAACGCTACTATTTATCCTGACTCGGACATCGGTCCGGACTGAGGCAACAATAAATACTGAACGAATAATCGCGCTCCATATGCTCCACGCGGAGCGGTATGGATCACGACTATAACGCATAGATCAAAGCAATATCGTTTCATTGACAATTTTATTGTTGCATTAGTAAAGTTATGGATTAATAGTTTATTAGAATTAGGACTTACGGCTGTTTCCGAAGGATTTCGGGGCCAGTCGGAAAAACGAAGGCGCAGTGATGCGCCTTTGTCGTTTATCTCCCCATGCCTATGGCGATAAATATTGGTCATTTATCATTTTTTATGTAATTTTGCAAACAATAAAGCGACAAGTGCTTGAATATGACTTACTCCATCTCTGAAATAGCATCCCTGATAGGTGCTCCCACGCCCGCCTCAGACGCCACCATCCGCCATCTGCTCACAGACTCGCGCTCACTGGAGTCGGCAACCGACACACTCTTTTTCGCCATACCGACAGGCGGTAACGACGGCCACAGATTCATACGCGAATTATATGACCGTGGTGTGCGCCATTTCGTTGTCAACCATATCCCCTCAGATATGGGGAATGCCCCGGATGCAGTGTTTCTTACGGTAGATGATACCATACGTGCCCTTCAGCAGACCGCCTCAAGGCGTCCGGACTACCGAGGAACTATCCTTGGCATTACCGGAAGCCGGGGCAAAACCACGCTCAAAGAATGGATATTCCAATTGCTTGAACCACTATCCGACATCTCGCGTTCGCCTCGTAGTTACAACTCCCAGATAGGGGTTCCGCTCTCAATGTGGGAAATCACTCCGGCTACGCGGCTCGCCGTCATAGAAGCCGGCATATCACGTCCGGACGAGATGCGGCCTCTCGCAGAGTGCGTGCGTCCCGACACGGTGATTATCTCCAATCTTCATGATGACCACTCGCAAGGTTTTGAGTCGGACTCTGCGAAAGCCTACGAAAAAGCATTGCTCGCCTCCACACCGGCGACCCGTACCGTCATCTTCCGCACTGAATACCCGCTTATTGATCAGGCCGTCAGAAAGGCAGCCCCACAGGCACAAATGTTGAGATGGAGCACAACCGATCCAACCTCCGACGTCTATATCCGCACCGAGAGCTGCGGGAAAGAAACAAAGCTTACATACACGTGGAAAGGAGATACGCATCAGTTCACGGCTCCCTTGGCAGGAGAAGCTGATATCGAGAACGCGGGCCATGCCCTGACATTCATGCTTGCCCAAGGCATCGGCCCCGATATAATTGCGGAGAGATTCGCGTCACTCCATAAAATCGGAACGCGCCTGAGCGTGTCGGAAGGGGTCAACGGCTGCAACATCATTTACGACTCCTATACAGCCGACTTATCCTCACTGCGTCCTGCACTCGATTTCCTCAAGCGACGCGCTACTCCGCGCCAGACACTCACACTCATACTGAGCGATATCCATCACGAATCACTTGACAACGCCACCCTTTACCGGGACATAGCCGAACTCTGCCGTCACGCCGGAGTGAACCGTTTTATAGGCGTGGGGCCCGACATCAGCGCGCACGCCTCAACATTCGGAACTGACGCTCGGTTCTACGCCAACACGCAGGAACTTCTTAGCGCCTTATCCACCAGCGATTTCGCCGACGAGGCCATTCTACTCAAAGGGAGCCCGGAATTTGGCTTCGACCGCATTGCCGATATGCTGGCTACGCGGACGCATGAGACCGTGCTGGAAGTGAATCTCGATGCTATAGTGCGCAACTTCAATTACTTCCGCAACCATCTGCCGGCAGGGACAGGCATCGTCTGCATGGTAAAGGCCTCCGGCTACGGCGCCGGGAGCTACGAGATTGCAAAGACATTGCAGGATGCCGGCGCGGCATACCTTGCAGTCGCGGTGCTTGATGAAGGAATCGAACTGCGCAACCGCGATATCACGATGCCTATAATGGTGATGAATCCTAAGGTGGCCAACTACAAGACCATGTTCGCCCACCGGCTCGAACCAGAGATATATTCGTTCGAAATGCTTGAGGACGTAATCCGTGAGGCCGCCAAAAATAATATCCGCCACTACCCTATCCATATCAAACTCGACACCGGCATGCACCGTATGGGTTTCCATGAGGAAGAACTGCCGCGGTTGATGGATATTCTCGAAAATTCAGAAGAAGTAAAGGCCCGCAGTGTGTTCTCTCACCTCGCCACAGCAGATTGCCCCGATATGGACGACTTCACCGAACTCCAGCTCGAACGCTTCCGACTCTACACCGACTATATGCTTTCGCGCTCAAAAGAACCATTCCTGAGGCACGTGCTTAACACAGCGGGAATCCTGCGCTATCCTGCCCATCACTACGAGATGGCCCGCCTCGGAATCGGACTATACGGAGCCAATACGCTTCCGCCCGAGATGGAAGAGCCATTAGCAGTTGTATCCTCACTGCGCACCGTCATATTCAATATCCGCGAATATGAAGCCGGAGAAAGTATCGGTTACGCCCGCAAAGGTCGCCTTACACGCAGGTCGCGCATCGCCACAATCCCGATCGGTTATGCCGACGGTATGAACCGACATTTCGGCAACGGCGCCATCAGCGTGCTCGTCAACGGCAAGGAGGCGCCGACGATCGGCAATATCTGCATGGACGCCTGCATGCTCGACGTGACGGATATAGATTGCAAAGTAGGCGACACCGTGGAAATCTTCGGGCCCGACGCCCCGCTACAGCGCCTCGCCGACACACTCGGCACGATTCCCTACGAGGTGCTCACGTCGGTATCGCCGCGCGTGAAGCGCATCTATTTCCGCGAATAATTTGCAAAAGAGGCTAAACTTGGCTAAATTTGCAATTTAACACACACATAGCCCTCCAACGAAAGGAGAGCGGGAAATTACACCAATCCACAGCAATGAAAATAATAGATTCCCAAGGAATAAAAAAGATAGATACAGCCACATGCGAGGCGCAGCGGATAAGTTCGATCGACCTGATGGAGCGGGCAGCCAACGCCGTCGCGGTGGAGATAATGGCCCGTTTTCTGCCGACGCAGCGCATCGTTGTCATGGCCGGGCCGGGCAATAACGGCGGGGATGCCCTTGCCGTGGCACGCATGCTGATCGAACAGGGCTACCGCCATATTGAGGTCTACCTCTTCAACGTGACCGGCAAGCTCTCGCACGACTGCGACGAAGAGTCGAAGCGTCTGATGGCGATCGACGGTGCGAATTTCACGGAAGTGACCCACGCGTTCAATCCCCCGGCACTGGGCAAATCTGACGTTGTGCTCGACGGCCTCTTCGGAGCCGGGCTCAATGACGTGCTGCAGGGAGGATTCGTGGCCGTGGCGCGCTACATCAACGAGTCGGGGGCCTACGTGATTTCAATCGACCTTCCCTCGGGGCTTTTCGGGGAATGGAACTCCCACGTGAATCTGCGCGACGTTGTGCACGCCGACCTCACGCTCGCCTTCCAGCTGCCGCGTCTTTCCTTCTTCTTTGCGGAGAATCATCAGGTGCTGGGCGAATGGAAACTGCTCAATATCGATCTTGACGAGGCCAAGATCAAGGACACGCCGACCAACTACTACGTGATCGACGGCAAGAATATCGCTCCGCTGCTTCATAAGCGCCTCCCCTTTACCGGGAAGCGCGACTATGGCTCGGCACTGATATTCGCCGGGTCGACCGGGATGACGGGAGCGGCGGTGCTCTGCGCGCGGGCCGCGCTGAAGAGCGGCGCCGGACTCGTGACGGTGCATGGTTCGCGCCGAGGCCTCAATATCGTGCAGACAGCAGTGCCTGAGACGATGTATGAGCCCGACCGTAACGAGCACTACATCACCGACATGACAATCCATCACAATCATCAGACTGTGGCGGCCGGGCCCGGGATAGGCACTCAGGAGGCGACTGCCAACGCGCTCCAGTCGCTGCTACAGAACTGTCCGTGTCCGCTCGTGCTCGATGCCGATGCGCTCAATTGCATCGCGCTCCGTCCGGCGATGCTGTCGCTGCTTCCGCCCAAGACGATTATCACGCCCCATATCGGCGAATTCGACCGTCTCTTCGGCGACCACAAGACCTCCGAGGAGCGTCTGAAGGCCGCTCTCGAGATGGCTCATCAATATAATATCATTATCGTGCTCAAAGGCCACTTCACGGCAGTGGTGCGCCCTACGGGCCGTGTCTACTTCAACACCACCGGCAATCCGGGAATGGCAACAGCCGGAGCCGGCGACGTGCTGACGGGCATCATAACCGCATTCCTCGCCCAAGGATATAATCCTGAGTATGCAGCGGCGATCGGTGTCTACGTGCACGGGCTTGCAGGCGACATGGCGGCCGAAGAATATGGAGAATTCGGGCTGACAGCCGGCAATATCTCTGACTTTACGGGCCGCGCGATACGTAAAATCCTAAACCGCTCACTATGAAATCACACACTCTTCCGCTTCTGCTCATAGCCGCCGCCGGCCTGCTCGGGCGTCCGGCCCCCGCCGTGGCGCAGCAGACCCGCGTGCTGACAGCAGACAAACATAATGAATACGGGCTCGTGTATAACCTGCCGCTCACATCGCTGAGATTCGAGGTGACCGCACGACGCACGGCCACTCACCGCGGACCCTTCTACCAATATGCCGAGCGCTTCATCGGCACCGACAAGGTTGTTACGGCCGACACGGAGAAGTGGGAGATAGTGTCGGTGAAGGCCGTGGCATACGGCACGGCCGACACGTCGGAGAAATATCTGATGCAGCTGAAGCCGGGCGCCGTGATGTCGGTATGCGTTGCCGACGACGGCATGCTTCTGGCCATCAACACGGAGACGAAAGCTCCGGAACTCCCTGCCGTGACGCCCGACCAACCCGCAAAACCGGGAGTGAGCACCAACGACTATCTTGAGTATGTGAACGAAGACTTTCTGGCCTCGCAGTCGTCGGCCATGCAGGCGCGTATGCTGTCGGAGAGTCTGATGGAGGTGCGCGATGCGAAAGTGTCGCTGACGCGCGGCACGGCCGAGACGATGCCCACCGACGGGCGGCAGCTCGAGCTGATGCTCGGGTCGCTTGCACATCAAGAAGCGGCCATGACAGCCGCTTTCACCGGCACGACCGAGACGGAAACCGTGACGCGTACGTTCACCTACACGCCCGATGAGGAGGGCCGCTCGGTGCTTTTCCGTCTGTCGGATTTCGCAGGATTCGTAGGGGCAGATGATTATTCGGGAGAACCGGTGTATGTGACCATGCAGACACTTGAGACTCCTGAACTTCCGTTGGATGCCAAGGGAGAGACAAAGAAACTGCCCAAGGACGCCGTGATCTACAATATACCGGGCACGGCGCGCATCACGCTGACGATGAAGGGAGCGACACTCTGGAGCGAAAACGTAGACTGCGCCCAGTTAGGAGTGACATTCGGGGTCGCCCCTACCCTCTTCAGCGACCGCAAGGCGCGTTCGGCAGCCATCTTCAACCCCGTGACCGGAGGGATCGAGCGCATTTTCGACCTTGCCGAATGATCGCGCGGTAAACCAGCAGGAAGACGACATGCAGAATCAGGCATATACATTATCACAGTTCCAGACGCTTCTCGGGGATGCGATCCGCATGAGCCGCACGACACAGAACGTGTGGGTTACTGCGGAGTTTTCGGATCTCCGTGTAGTAGGGGGCCATTGCTATATGGAATTGCTGGAGAAGGATGCGTCGGGGCGCACGGTGGCGAAGATCCGCGCGATGATATGGAGCAACACTCTCCATCCGCTCAATGCGAAGTTCAAGGCCGTGACGAATAAGGATATCGCCTCGGGCATGAAAGTGATGGTGCGTGGTTCGGCGACACATCACAACCTCTACGGCATATCATTCACGATCAACGATATAAATCCGGAGTTCACCTTAGGCGACCTGGAACGCCTGCGGGCTGAGATCCTGGCGCAACTTGCGCGGGAAGGGATTGCGGATCGCAACCGCCGGCTCACGCCGCCTGCCACGCCGCAGCGTGTGGCGGTGATATCGTCGGACGGGGCAGCCGGTTATGGCGACTTCATGAATCAGCTGACGTCAAACAGCGAAGGGTTCAGATTCTATCCCGTGCTTTTTCAGGCCACGATGCAGGGCGACCGCACGGCGGGGTCGGTGATCGCGGCTCTTGATCTTATCGAGGCCACGCAATCGGTGGCGAAATGGGATGCCGTTGCCATCATCCGTGGCGGCGGATCGACAACGGATCTGAACGGTTTTGACAATCTGGAGCTTGCTCGGCGGGTCGCGACTTGCCCGCTTCCCGTGCTCGTGGGTATCGGCCACGAACGCGACCGCAATGTGCTTGACGAACTGGCTTGCGTGCGCTGCAAGACCCCTACTGCAGTGGCTGCGTGGATGATAGAATCGATGCGGATGTCGTGGACCCGCGCGTGCGATATCGTGAACCGGATCGCCCGCTACGGCAGCGAAGCTATGAAGGGTGAAAGCATACGGCTGGCGAATTATGGTCAGCTGATACCGGCCGTTGCGCGCACGCGACTGATGGAGCATAAGATGCGTCTGTCGGGGAATGCACAGCGCATTCCGGCACTTGTGCAGGGGCGCGTCATGCGTCAGCGGATGCAACTTTCGCAGCTGGCCTCGCGGATAGAGCTGACGGGGCACAACGGCATTGCGACAGCCAATGCGCTGCTCGACCGACTCTCTCACCGGCTCACGACGGCGGCCGCGACGGCGTCGGAGCGCGAGAGCCTGCGTCTGCGCCGCATTGAGGATATGCTGCGCATCCTGAGCCCGGCGAACACGTTGCGCCGAGGTTACAGTATCACGCGCGTTGACGGGCATGCCGTGACGGATCCGTCGCAGGTTGCGCCAGGGGCTACTGTGGAGACTACGCTTGCCGGAGGCAAGATCATCTCCACGGCTAATTAAATGATAATTTCAATTCAGATTATATAATCAGCAATCAGATATGGAAACACCCGCATCATATAAGGCGGCTCTCGCCGAACTTGAAGGCATACTTGCGAAGATGGAGTCGGATCAATGCGATATCGACTCACTCGCCGGCTACACGGCGCGTGCGCTTGAGCTACTGAAATTCTGCAAGGAGCGCCTGTTCAAGACCGACCGCGAGATCGAGGAATGCCTCAACGCGCTGAAGTCATCGCTCGAGGAGTAAGATGTCGTAAGAGAGCCCCGTTGAATTTCCACAAATATAATAAAAATTCTCCATATCTTGCTGGAATAAGTATTGGCAATGTGGGGAATTTTTCATATATTTGCAAATTGAAAAGGTCCTCAGGCAATGGGGCCGCTTTCATCGGAAGCAGCAATGCTGCAGTATTTGCAATTAAGGAAAATATACCCAATAATTTAAAAGCAATGGTAGATTATAAAAGCTTAGGCCTCGTAAACACCAAGGAGATGTTTGCAAAGGCAGTGCACGGCGGATATGCAATCCCCGCGTTCAACTTCAACAACATGGAGCAGCTTCAGGCCATCATCAAGGCTGCGGCTGACACGAAGTCGCCCGTGATCCTTCAGGTATCAAAGGGTGCGCGCAACTATGCCAACCCGATCCTTCTGCGTTTCATGGCCCAGGGTGCGGTAGAATACGCAAAGTCACTTGGCTGGGAGCATCCCCAGATCGTGCTTCACCTCGACCACGGTGATTCATTCGAGCTCTGCAAGGATTGTATCGACAACGGCTTCTCTTCAGTGATGATCGACGGCAGCCACCTCCCCTACGAGGAGAACGTAGAGCTGACCAAGAAGGTGTGCGACTACGCTCACAAGTATGACGTGACTGTAGAAGGCGAGCTCGGTGTGCTTGCAGGTGTAGAGGATGAGGTATCTTCTGACCACCACACATACACTGACCCCGAAGAGGTGGTAGACTTCGTGACCCGCACAGGCTGCGACAGCCTCGCTATTTCAATCGGCACGTCACACGGTGCATACAAGTTCACTCCCGAGCAGTGCACCCGCGATGAGAAGACAGGCCGTCTCGTACCTCCTCCGTTGGCATTCGAAGTGCTCGAGGGCGTAGAGGCCAAGATTCCCGGCTTCCCCATCGTGCTCCACGGCTCATCATCAGTGCCTCAGGAATATGTAGACATCATCAACGAGAACGGCGGCAAGCTTCCTGACGCAATCGGTATCCCCGAAGAGGAGCTCCGCAAGGCAGCGAAGATGGATGTATGCAAGATCAACATCGACTCCGACAGCCGTCTGGCCATGACAGCAGCCGTTCGCAAGGTCTTCAACGAGAAGCCCGCGGAGTTCGATCCCCGCAAGTACCTCGGCCCGGCTCGCGACGAAATGGAGAAGCTTTACAAGCACAAGATCCAGGCCGTTCTCGGTTCAGAAGGCAAGGCCGAGTAATCGACCCCACCCCATATAGAAAAGGCATCGCCCCGGCGATGCCTTTTTTCGTCTGTGGCCCCGTGCCGCCTCATCCCTTCCGAATTTCTCCGCATATTAGGCTGGGGGATCAGCGGGAGGCCCAGCCGAGTTTGGCGCGGAGGGTGGAGGCGAAGTCGGTGGCGGGAGGCTGGGCGACGGTGACGCTGAAGGGGGCGCGGCAGATGCGCAGCGTGCGTCCATCGGAAGGGATGCAGACGGTGCGGCCGTCGACGCCGACGTGGCACGACTCGCCGCGCGAACTTACTTCCAGCGTAATTTCTGACTCCGCCGCCACGACGATGGGTCGCAGCGTGAGCGAGTGGGGCGCGATGGGCGTGAGGATGATGCTCTGCATCGTTGGCTGGAGGATCGGACCGCCGCACGACAGATTGTAGGCCGTGCTGCCGGTCGGAGTGGAAACGATTAGGCCGTCGGCGAGATAATCGGCCACGAAGCGGCCGTCGACGTAGGCCCGGATGCTGACCATGGAGGTCGTATCGCCCTTCGCCACAGCAATTTCATTGAGCGCATAGGGGCGGAAACCGGTGGGAATCATATCTCCCTTCACCTCAATCACCATTCGGCGGCTCTCATCGTAACGCCCACGGAGGGCAGCCTCCACCTCTTCGGGTTTTCCGAGCGAGAAACCGGCCAGATAACCGAGATGACCCGTGTTGATTCCCATCACGGGAATCGGGTAAGCCTCAATCCAGTCGACAGCGCGCAGGAACGTGCCGTCGCCGCCGATACTGATGACCATCGAGGCATCATGAGGCATGGCGCCCACGAGGTCGCAATCATCGAGGGAGAAGCCGTGGGCTCGGAGATATAGACCGAAAGCGCGCTCAACGCAGACCCTTACGGGCATCTGCGTCAGGCGCGCGAAAAATTCCTTGAGAGAGTCAAAATAGCGTTGCTGCCAGTTGCTTCCGAACACCGCGATGAGCGGTCTATCCGATATGCTCATAAGGATGAGAATTGATGGAAATTAGAAACGGGGCCGTCCGGAAACACCGGGACGGCATTACACATTAATCAGCGTCTGCAAGGCGAGAAGACGCTCGAGGGCCACGGAGGGAAACGCCTCCGCCGAACCGAACACATTCTCCACGCGGAAGCCATAGCGTTCGAGGCTTGCCACCGGCGCACCGGCATCCTCACAGCGCACGCGCAGCGTGACGCGTAACATTCCGGCATCAGCCGGATTGGTGAGCATATCGACAAGATGCACATCGGCATCCTCCACAGCACGGGCAATAAGCGACGCGCTGTAATCCTGCGGGGCACACAGGATCTCAATCACACAGCAGTCATGACGCGGCGATATCTGACGGCCAAGCGCCTCGAGAAGCGAGGTCTGGTCGATTGTGCCTGCGTCGTGCCCGCTGTCGGTCACCGTGAGGCGACGCTCAGGGGCCTCGAGCAACCGCGGCAGCACTTCGAGCAAGTGCATGCCGCCATCCACCACCTGTGAAGGCCCGGTGTCACCTGACTTCCTGATCAACGAAACGGCATCTCTTGCTAACATAATTCCTCCTTGACGGGCAACCAATACGGGGGGCCGGAGCCGATATTTCCGTTTTTAGTTGGCCACTTCTTTTATTTTTAGTAATTTTGCTCTTTGAACAGCTAATAACGACTAATCAAAGGCATTCTTTTGCAAAACGCAATCGTAGCGTTTATTATTATAACACGCAGGCGTGCATACCGGCTTAAAAAACCACTGATCCGTATAGAGGATAGCGTCGTAAGCCTTGCCCGCCTGCAGAATAATGGCAAAAAGCGTGCCAACTTCAACATAACTAAACAGGATGACAAGACTAAGCGTAAATATAAACAAAGTGGCGACGCTGCGCAACGCGCGAGGTGAGAATGTGCCTGATGTAGTGAAATTTGCGGCCGATTGCGAGCGCCTGGGCGCAGAAGGCATCACTGTGCATCCGCGGCCCGACGAGCGTCACATCACACGCCGTGATGTGGCTGAGCTGGCCGAAAGCGTCACTACGGAATTCAATATGGAGGGGAATCCGACGGAAGAATTTATCAGGCTCGTGATCAAGGCACAGCCGACGCAGGCTACGCTCGTACCGGATGCTCCCGACGCACTCACCAGTTCGGCGGGCTGGAATGTGCTCGCCAACCGCGACTTTCTTGCCGGAGTCGTGAAGCGTCTCCGTGATGCGGGCGTGCGCGTGTCGATATTCGTGGATGCCGACCCGGCACAGGTGCGCGCGGCGGCTGAAATCGGAGCCGACCGGGTGGAACTCTACACGAAGCCCTATGCCGACAACTACTCTACCGACCGCGAGGCAGCGATCGCGCCCTTCATTACCGCTGCCCGCGAGGCACTGAAGTCGGGCATCGGGCTCAACGCGGGCCACGACCTGAATCTCGACAATCTGGCTTATTTCCACGAGAACATGCCTCTGCTCGACGAGGTGTCGATCGGCCATGCGCTTATTTCCGACGCTCTCTATCTGGGCATCCGCGAGACGATTTCCCGCTATCTTGCTTGCCTGCGCTGACAGCCGGCAAGCGGCAACTTATTCATAACCACCAACTCTCAGAACATTTCAAATCTCTCAAACGTATGAAATTATCTCTCTGGTCGCTCGTAATGGACGGCGGCTATATCATGATTCCGCTGGCATTGCTTCTGCTGGTGACGATTTATGTCTTTGTGGAGCGTACACTCGTGATCGGCCGCGCCGCAAAAGAAGACAAGACATTCATGAACCGCATCCGCGACTATGTGCATGAAGGCGACATCGAGTCGGCACGCAAGCTCTGCAAGAAGACCGACACCCCCTACGGGCGTCTCATCGAGAAAGGCCTATCGCGCATCGGCCGCAATATGAATGATGTGCTCGTGGCGATCGAGAACACCGGCAACATCGAGGTTGCGAACCTCGGCAAGGGCCTTCCGTGGCTTTCGACCACGGCCGCCGGCGCGCCGATGTTAGGATTCCTCGGCACGGTGGTGGGTATGATCGACGCCTTCTTTTCGCTTGCCAATGCCGGTACGGCCGCGAATATCACGGTGCTTTCCAGCGGTATCTATCAGGCTCTTGTCACTACGGTTGCGGGTCTGATCGTGGGCATCGTGGCGCTGTTTGCCTATAACTATCTCGTAGCGCGCATCAACCGCGTGATGAACTCCATGGAGACAAAGACCATGGAGTTTATGGATCTTCTCAACGAGCCGGTATGAGCGGCCTAATCAGACACGGATATGGCGCTTAAAAGAAATTTTCAGACGCTTGAGACGTTTTCGATGTCGTCGATGACGGATGTGATCTTCCTTCTTCTGATCTTCTTCATGGTGACATCGACCATCATCTTCCCGGCGGCAATCGACGTGAATCTGCCGCAGAGCAGCGAGCAGACGAGCCTCAAGCCCCTGACGGAGGTGTACATAGATTCGGAGTCGAATCTATATCTTGTAGCCGACCGCAATGATTCGACGGAAGTGCTGTCGAAGGCAGTGGAAGTAACGCTTCCGCGGCTGGAGACGGAGCTGTCGGCGATAGCGGCTGTTGACTCTACCCGCGCAGTGGCGCTCTATGCAGATTCAGTTGTGGATTACGGCAAGGTAGTGAAGGTGCTCGACATCGCGGCGCGCCAGAAGCTGAAGATGGTGCTTTCGACGCGTTCCACTCCTACCCCTCCGGTGACAACGGAGTCTGCAGCTAACGAAGGAGGCGAATGATGGGAGGCGAAAAGCAAATACCGGACACGGCCGCGCAGGGTATGGCGGGGCGTCAGTACCGGCGCGACTCGGCAGTTGCGGCGGCGGTGACGTTCGTAGTGGCCTTGCTGCTGTTGCTGGCGCTCTTCTTCGGCGGGCTGAGCTACGACCGGGCGCAGCTGGCGGAGGTGTCAGAGCCGGAAATTCAGCTTGAAATGCCCGAGGAAGAGGAGTTTATCGAACCGGAGATCGTGCAGGATCTCGGCGAGGCGAATGCCACGGAGCATGATGCTCCGGCCCCGGTGGCGAAGGGAGAGCCGGAGCCTGCGCCTGTGGAGAATACGAAGCTTGTCGTGCCGGATAAGAATCCGAATCCGGCACCCCCCGTTGAGAAACCTATCACTCAGAAGCAGGAGAGTCCGGTCAAGGCCACGACTCCTACGGTGAACGATGACGAGAAGCAGAAAGTGACGTCGAAGATTGCCAACAAATTCGGCGGCCGGAACGGCACTCCCACAGGCAGCAGCGGCATGTCGGGGGCCGGAGGCCCCGGAATCGGCATCGCCGGGTCGGTGTCGGGACGCACGTTCAAGGGGTGTCCGAAGCCATCGGTGGAGTTGCGCAACAAGGTAGTGGTTGAGGTGCGTGTCACAATAGATGCTGCAGGCCGCGTGATGAAGGCAGTTGCGCGCAGCAAGCAGGGCACTGCCTCATCGGCCATCCTCCGCGCCTGCGAACAGGCAGCCCGGTCGGCACGCTGGAGTGAAGATGCCACCACCCCGTCGGCTACAGGCACACTCACATTCACAATCACCCCGAAGTGATGACTCCGGAATACGCTGACATAAACAAAGTACAAATGAAATAATCGAGTCCCCGCAAAGGGCGAGAACTGATATGAATCCCGTAATCTTCAGATTGCGGGATTTTTTCGTGCCTTCGCGCGGCGGAGAAAGACGTCATCCACGGCGGGCGTGGCGTCGGAAAGGGGCGCGATAAGGTTGGGTCGGGTGCGGGAGAGTGTAATTTTGCATCGTCAACCAGTATTAACATTAAAAAATTATTGATTATGCTCAGATTGTTCAAAGCCCCGGAACCGGCGGCGGATCCTGCGGAGACTATGCGCAGGGAATATGAGGAATGGCTCGCGGCCAATGTCGAGGATGAGGCGTCGCGTCAGGCGGGGCTGGATGCCTTCCGTGCCGTAGAGGATGCGGTGAGGGAAGATGGCGATTGCGTGGCTCTGTTTGAGCTCATCACTAAAGGAGCCGATTATGAACGCGCAGTGGCGGCGGCTGATGCCGCCGGCGAAATCCGCGGCCGCAACGCCAAGATCGACACCGAACGCGAACTCCGTCACGACTCCGACGGAGTGCCCCACCCGGGCGTGGGCGGCAATACCTACGATGCTCCCCTGCCCGATATATTCAGACTCGCATCGGGGGCCGTCTGAACGGAAAGGGGGCCTGTGATTCCACCTCTCCCCCACTCTCTCCCCGCACATCACTCAAATTAATCATCTACCTACAATTTATCACTAATCACTAAATTCAAAGACTATGCAGACTTCACAATTTCCCGGCTCTCCGACCACAGTATCCAACACGGCAGAAGCAAACGGCGGCATCGCGGCCGGCTCATTCATCGAGAGCGACATCGACGACCAGCTCTTCCGCTTCAACAGCGACGACACTCCGCTGATGAACCTGATGCTGCGCGCCAAGCGCGTGAAAGTGAGCAGTCCGGAGATCGAGCACTTCATGGTAGACGAGGCGCGCAGCATCGTCACGCTTGAAGCCGATCTTCCCTCTCCCACCCAGCTGCAGTCGCGCCTTCCGCTGCGTCCGGAAGACACGGCGATTCCCCGTCCCTATTCGACCCTTCTGGTAAAGGGTGTAGACGGTTATGATGATACCGGGCGGCAGCGCACCCCCGGCAAGGAGCTGATGCTCTTCGTGGTCAGCATCGATGATGCTACCAACCATCCCGTGGTGCGCGCCGTGAACGGCCCGAAGAACAGTCCGTCGGATGAATACTCCGTGCTCCCGCAGATTAAAGCCGGCACTCAGCTCGTGGTGCTCGCCAACTCCCTCTATGAGACGCAGAAAGAGGTTGACCCCGACCTCATCGTGCCCCAGCCCACGAAGATCTACCTCCAGAAGCGGGGAATGAATCAGGTTGTGTCCGACTACTTTGATTCCCAGCGCAAGCGCATCCCCTTCTCGAAGGCGATCATCGCCGAGCAGGCGATCTCCAACTTCAAGGTGCGCGGCAACCGCACTCTCTGGGCCGGGCGCGCAGGCAAGTTCAAGGTGAGCGTGCCGAAGATGGGGATGCAGTATGTCTACTGCACCGAGGGCCTCCGCTGGCAGTTCCGCCGCGAACTGCAGCACGAAGGGAAGTGGAGCGTCGAACGCCTCATCGCGCTCGCCAAGATGTTCTTCACGGGCGAGGACGTGCCGAAGACAGCGCTTCTGCTTGCCGGCAAGAACCTGCTGGAGCAGCTGCAGTGCATCGATTTCTCCAGCCATCCCGAGATTCAGGTCACGTCGAAGACCAATTCAATAGGCTGGGTGGTGACCAATATCCACACCGTGTTCGGCGATATAGAGATTAAGCGCGAGCCGACGCTCGACCGTCTGGGCTGGAGCAACAGCGGGGCACTCATCGGCGAGAACCGTCTCGTGCACTATGTCTACAGTGCGGAACATTCCTTCTCCGACCGCGTGGAGGGCGAAGAGGCTACCCGCAACGGCATCCTTATCTGGGATGCTCTTGCGCTCAAGGGCTCATGCCATATCTGGATCGACGGTGAAGGGGCAAGAGAAAACCGCCCTGACGGCGCTTTCAAGATGTGGGAATCGGATAAGGTGCCTGTAGACGTGAAGGTAGGCGATGTCTATTATCTCGTAGACGACTGTCCGGAGATGAATGCCGCCGCGCGTAAGGGCCAGATCTGGATCTACACTGAGGAAAGGGATGCTAATCAACAGAAGAAGTATGTCTGGAAAGAATACACGGGCATTCTCTCCTCAGAGTCGCTCTGATGAATCACCTTATCAACACCATCAACTATGAACACAAGACGAGAGACCCTCTTCGGAGGAAGCCAACGTATGCCGGCACGCTACGGCATCTACGGGCTGTCGGAATGGGAGGCGCTGATTCCGGCCGGAAGAGCGAAAATGCGTGTGCATTTCGCCGGGGGTGAGACCACGGGATTCGGCCGCAAGCCGGCTATCTTCACCACTTCCAGCCGGGCTGTGGCCCGACTGATTGAAGAAAGTGAGCACTTCAAATCCGGGCGCATCGTGCGCCTATAGTAACCGGGATGGTTGCCCGGCTCCGGGGCCGGGCAACCCTCTCTTTTTATTAAGACACACAACTATGATTTTAACGATATCAGAAATCACCGACCGGGTGTATGCGCTACTTGATGAGAACCGCGAGCTGCTCGAGGACCGGGTGGAATATGCCGACCCGGGCACTCAGTTGGGCCCGCTTATAAAGGCACTCCTCCCGGAGGCTGCCCGCAAGACTCTGCTGGAGGTGCCGCTCTCGCAGATCGACGAATGCGCCGTGATGGACCCTTTAGGAGTGAAAACGGACGGCGTACAGCCCCTGAATACCACTGATGACAGGGCACGAGCCGGAGCTCTGACGGGAGGGAATCTCTCCGGAGGAAATTTCGGCGACCTCGGGACGTCCGGTATCGTCGGCTCCGAAGAGTTGCCGGCTGTAAAGTGGCTCGGGGGCAACCGCGGCTATCTTTCGCTTCCGGATAATTTCCTGCGTCTCGTATGGTTCAGGATGTCCGACTGGGAAGAAGGAGTCTCAGTGGCGATGGAATATAATTCCGCTACTATGGCTCTGCGCAACCGACTCAGGAACGGAACAACGGGAAATTCGCGCATAGCAGCCGACTATCATTACCGGCGCCCGGCCGTGGCCATACGCACACGCGGACGCAAGAAGGAACTGCTGATTTTCGGAATCTCGGAGGAAGCGAGACTAATGGAACTCGACTATGTGGCACTTCCGACTATCGAGAAAGAGACCATCAATATTCCGGCAGGCGTCGTGCATGATGTGTGCTGCCGTCTGGCCGATATGGTAAAGGCAATTATCGGACCGCGCAACTGGTCTTAGTCATTTCACACACCCTCAACCAAAACTTACACACCATGCAGAACAATCAGACAGAACCGCAGATTCAGGCCGACAGATCGCACCGTCGCTTTGCCATCCGCGTAGCGGCGGCCGTGATCACCATCGGCTGCCTGCTCCTTATGGCGGCACTGATTCTGCCTCCGCCGGGACGCATCGACAACTCCGTGCTCGTGGCCTTCGGGGAGATATGCACGTTTTCCGGCACGGTGCTGGGCATCGGCTCGCATTCGAAGGCCAAGCCCTGAGCCGTCGGGAAAATCGTACCCCACAGGAGCTAATCATTATTACTTACATATAATCAATTCACTATTACGCAATGAGAAATATTGATAAAATCATAATCCACTGCACCGCAACGCCCGAGGGGCGAGCGGTAACGGTCGACCAGGTGACGCAATGGCATAAGGCCCGCGGTTTCCGTACGATCGGCTACCACTACCTTATCGGACTCGACGGCACGATAAGCAACGGACGCCCAGTAGAGGAAGTAGGGGCACACTGTCTTGGCCAGAACGCCCACTCTATCGGCATATGTTATGTCGGCGGCATCGACAGCTCAACCCTACAGCCCAAAGACACGCGCACCGCGCTACAGAAGAGGAGCCTGCGGCTGCTCATAAGCCAGCTGCAGAAGAAATATCCGCACGCGACGCTTCACGGCCACCGTGAATTCGCGGCCAAAGCCTGCCCCTGCTTCGACGTCCGCACCGCCTTATAACCCACGTAAAAAATACTGCGGCCGCACCATCCTTCCGGTGCGGCCGCAGCCTATAATTTATCTGTTATATCAGGGAGTATCAGACGCCATATTTAGCGTAGTCGGCGTTGCGCATGTCGCCTGTCGCGAGGAATGCCTCGTGCATGGCGAAAGCTGCCGGGAGATAGTGGGGAGTGTGACCGCCATTCTTCTGGGCAAGTTTCAGATAATCCCACATCAGCTCCTTATACAACGGATGCACGCAGTTCTCGATGATGGTTTCGGCGCGCTGCATGGGATCCTTGCCGCGGAGATCGGCCACGCCCTGCTCTGTGGCAAGAATCTTGACAGAGTGCTCGCTGTGATCGACGTGCGACACCATCGGCACGAACGTGGAGATCTTTCCACCCTTCTGAATCGAGGGGCAGGAGAAAATCGAGAGGTAGGCGTTGCGGCTGAAGTCGGCCGAGCCGCCGATACCGTTCATCATCTTCGTGCCGAGCACGTGGGTAGAGTTGACATTACCGAAGAGATCGGCCTCAAGGGCAGTGTTCATTGCAATCAGGCCGAGACGACGCACTACTTCCGGGTGGTTGGAAATCTCACCGGGGCGCATAAGCACCTTATCACGGAAGAAATCAAGATTTTCCATGAAGTGGATCATTGCATCGTCGCTGAATGTGAGGGCGCAGGTAGACGCAAACTTACACTTGCCCTCCTCCATAAGCTTCATCACGGCATCCTGAATCACCTCAGTGTACATTTCAAACTGCGGGATATCGGGATTCTCACCCAGGCCATAGAGCACGGCATTCGCCACATTTCCTACGCCCGACTGAATGGGGAGGAATTCCTTGGGAATGCGGCCGGCCTTGAGCTCGGAAGCGAGGAAGTTGCAGATATTCTCACCGATACGGGTCGTGAGCTCATCGGGGGCCGTGAAAGGCGCGATGCTCTCCGAAGCATTCGAAGGCACTACGCCTACGATCTTCTTAGGATCGATCTTGAGCACGGGCGAACCGATTCGGTCGCTGGGCTTATAAATAGGAATCTCACGACGGTGAGGAGGATCAGCGGGGATGTAGATATCGTGAAGACCACGGAAGGAGTTGTGATAATAGGAGCTGTACTCGATAATCACCTTCTTGGCCATCTGGGCCACTGTCGGGGCCATACCGAGACCGGCGCCCAGCACGATCTCTCCGTTGGGGCTCATCTCCGTCGCCTCGATTATGGCCACGTCGATATCGCCGTAGAAGCCATAACGGAGATCCTGCGAAAGATGAGAGAGGTGAAGGTCGGCATAGTGCATGTCGCCGTTGTTCACAAGTTTGCGGCTGTCCTTGTGGCTCTGGTAGGGCACACGGATGTTGACAGCATCAGCACGGGAAAGCTCTCCATCCACATGGTCGTTGGTGGATGCGCCTGTAAACAGATTGATTTTGAAAGGTTCGCCTTTTTCATGGAGTGCCTTGGCTTTCTCGGCCAAAGCAACCGTTACGACTTTTGGCGTTCCGGAGGCTGTGAAGCCGGATAAACCGACATTGTCGCCATTTTTTATTATACCGGCGGCCTCTTCTGCAGAAATAAATGGAATGCTCATTTGTAACGTATAGATTTAATTGGTAATTTTGCACAAATTTAATAATAATATGCAACAAACTCTAAAAATGACCCCATTTTTTTTAGGTGACGACGAAAAAAATGGCACACAAGCCAAGAAAGTGCGCATCGAGACATACGGATGCCAGATGAATGTGGCGGATTCGGAGGTTGTGGCAGCCCAGATGGCCCTTGCCGGTTATGAGCCGACAGAGAACGATGAGGAGGCGGCCGCAGTGCTTCTGAACACCTGCTCGATCCGCGATAATGCCGAGCAGAAGATCTACTCGCGCATCTCCTACTGGAACTCAATGCGCCGCAAGACAGGGCGCAATATAATAATCGGCGTGATCGGCTGCATGGCCGAGCGCCTGAAGAATGAACTGATCGAGAAATACGGAGTCGACCTCGTGGCCGGGCCGGATGCCTATCTTGACATTCCCAATCTGATCGCAGCGGCAGAGACCGGCGCGCCGGCGATCAACATCGATCTGTCAACCACGGAGACCTACCGTGACGTGGTGCCCCGGCGTCTCGGCGGGGCGGGAGCTGTCGGAGGCTTCATCTCGATTATGCGCGGCTGCAATAATTTCTGCTCCTACTGCATCGTGCCCTACACGCGCGGCCGCGAACGCTCGCGCGCCCCGGAGAGCATCCTGCGCGAACTTGCCGACCTGCGCGCTCGCGGATTCAAGGAAGCGACCCTGTTAGGACAGAATGTTAACAGCTATTCCTATACCGACGAGACCTCTGGCGACAACACCGATTTCCCGGCGCTGCTCGAACTCGTGGCCAAGGCTGCTCCCGACATGCGCATCCGCTTCACCACCTCTCACCCCAAGGATATGAGCGACCGCACGCTTGAAGTGATCGCTGCGAATCCGAATCTCGCCCGCCATATTCACCTCCCCGTGCAGAGCGGAAGCAATTCAGTGCTCAAGAATATGAACCGCAAGTATACGCGTGAATGGTATCTTGACCGTGTGGCTGCGATCCGCCGCATCATTCCCGATGCGGGGCTTTCGACCGATATGTTCACCGGCTTCTATAATGAATCGGAGGAGGATTTCCGGCAGACGCTCGAACTGATGCGTGAGGCCGGGTTTGATTCTGCGTTCATGTTCAAATATTCGGAACGTCCCGGCACGCTCGCCTCGCGCGAGATGAAGGATAATGTGCCGGAGGATGTGAAGATCGATCGGCTCAACCGCATGATCGCTCTGCAGAATGAACTCTCGCTCGAAAGCAACCGCCGCGATATAGGAAAGGAATTCGAGGTGCTCGTGGAAGGCCGCTCAAAGCGTGACCCTAATGAATACTTCGGACGCACGTCGCAGAACAAGGTTGCGGTTTTCCCGCGCGTCAATTCGCGGCCGGGCGATTTCGTGCGCGTGCGCATCACGGATGCCTCGTCAGCCACACTCCGCGCTGAGATCATAGATTAGGCCCCATCTTCGGCGGCCGATTTATTCGGGCAGCGGCATAAGCCAGTCGTTACCGGGAAACACCTGCCTGCGCTCCTCCGCCGGCGTATTTTCAGACGGCACGGTCGGTCCGGCTGTAGCCTTCATATCGATTTCCTGAAGTTCGCTTGCCGGCTGGGGTTCATAACGCTCTTTGAGACGCACGATAGCGTCGCGCAACGTTGCGATGCGTCGCTCATAATTGGCCTTCATCTGCTCAGCCGCACTGAGCATCTTTTCAAAATTCTGCAACTGGCTCTCCGTATCCTTACGGAGGGTCAGTTCGGTATTTGCCGTCCGGAGCTGCGCGCGCAGAGCCGCGCTCTCCTCTTCGGCGGCGGTCTTCTCATCATTGAGACGCACGACCTCCTCGCGGAGCACGGTCACACGGTTGTCGGCCTGCTCACGCAGACGTCGGTCCTGCGCGGCCGTCGCTTCGGCTGCCTGCAGCAGGCCCGTCAGCTCTTCGACCCGCTGCCGCAGCGCTTCAATATCCTCGAGATTATTCTCCATATCTTCCATCAACCGCGCCGTTGCACACGGATGCCACCATATATTCCACGCCGAGTAACTCATTGAGCCTTAGGCTTAAACACCACTCCTTTCGACTTGCGGCCGTTGATAGCGATGGTGAGCGGCGTGTCAAATCGCACGATCTTAAGGTAGTCGGTCTCGGTCTCCGCCGGGAGCGATGCGATATAATCGGTGTCGATGTAGCCGTTTCCGCCGTGCTCGTCGATGGTGAAATATCCGGTGCCGAATGATGTGAGGTTCTGGAAGAAGTGGGTGCCCTGCGAGGGTTCGATCCTGAAGCCGGGCAACGCACTCTCCGCAATGACGCGTGCTCCGGAAATCTGGGCCCATCTCACCGGGATGCCGAGATACGGGTCGGAGGTGCCCCAGCGTCCGGGGCCTATAAGCACATAGGGCTCGCCGGCAGCGGAAAGCTGCTCGTTTATGCGCCCCACCTCCGCAGCAATCGCGGGAGTCTTCATCGAATCGAACGCCTCCGGCTTCACATAGACGAGATAGCGCACGCCATCCATCAGGCCGTGGCCCAGCGCTGAGTCGGAACGGAAAATCACTTCCTCATCAGGCACTTCCGTCACTGAATCATCAAGCATTTCCTTCTGGTCGACGATCGGGCGAATCTGCAGCCAGTAGATCACGCCCTTACGCCCCTCCTCATCGGGCTTCTTCCATATCTCGCCCGCGAACTCGATCTCCACGGGGCGTCCCATCTCATACTGGCCGGTGGTGAGCATGAAATCCGTAGCCTCTGCCAACGGGAAAGAGCCGTGACGCAGCACATTTGCGAACGTCACCACCTTGCGGCCCGGACCGAACTCATTATCGCGGATCATACGGTCGTTGATGTCGAATGTCGACACGAGATATCTTAGGGCTCCGGTCTTGAACGCATCAGCTACGGGCACCTTCACGATGTTGCACTTATCGTCGGTGGTAAGCGGAGTCATTCCGCCGGCGCCTGTGGGGAGGGCATGCAGATAGGTCTGCGTGTCGCGGAGAGCAAGCTCAAGCGTAGAGGTCTGGAGCACCTTGTCGGGATGAGCCGGCGAGAAGCGGAGCGCCTTGCCGCCGTCTACGATGTAGCTACCGAGTCCGGCGGCCACTTCCACCACGCCCTCCTCACTGCGCTCATCACCCACAGGATAATAATTGAGCGAACGCCCCACTCCCGAGAAGTTGGGATAATAGAATCCGTCGTGATCCTCTCCCACTACCCCCTGGAGAATAACTGCCATCTTCTCCTGGTCGATGACGTTGCTCGTGGCGTTCATATATGTTTTGGAATCGGCGAAAAAGACCGATGCGTACACGGCCTTCACCGCATCGCAGAGCATATTGAGGCGTGCTTCGCCGTCGTCGGTAAAGGGCACCATATAAGTGCTGTAGATACCGGCGAAGGGCTGATAATGTGAATCCTCTATAAGCGACGAGCTTCTCACAGCCAACGGACGGCGCACCACGCTGAAGAATGCCTCCAGATCGGAGCGCACCTCCTCCGGAAATTCAGCTTCCAGGAATTTCCGCAATATCTCTGAATCAGGAAGCTCGGAGAGAGCGTCGGGATAAAGGTTGTTGAGATCCATGAACTCGTCGAAGATGTCGGTGCATATCACGAGCGTATGAGGAATCGTGATCTGGACTCCGTCGAGATTCTCGCAGACGGGGTGACGCTTGATTATCTGGTCGATAAAGGCGAGACCGCGCCCCTTACCACCCATCGAGCCCTGGCCGATGCGCGCGAAGTTGCTGTAGTCGTCATAGATGTCCTTATGAAATACAGCCACAACACCGCGGTTTTTCATCTTACGGTAGCGCACGATACACTCGAACACGAGTCGGCGCACCTTATCCACATCCTCGAGATCAACCGCCTCAAACTGACGCAGCACGTCGGCAATCGGGAATAACGCGCGCGAATAGAGCCATCGGCTGATGCAGTTGGTGCGCGCATAAAATAAGAGACGCTCATCGGGAATCTCGTAGATTTTCTTCTGAAGTTCGCGGAGATTGCGGATGCGCATTATCTCGGTGGTGTCGTCGGCTGCGTTTACGACAAAGTCGCCGAAACCGAAGAGATGAGAGGCAGCCTTGCGGAGATCCACGGGGAGCTTCTTTGAGTTCTTGTCGAGAAACACATATCCTTCCGCCTCCGCCTTTTCGCGATTATGGCTTTCGGCGCTCTCGACGATTACGGGCACATGGGGGCGGCGGCGGCGCAGATATGCTGCGAGCTGCAGGCCTGCCTCCGGGTCCTTGACTCCGTCGCGCGGGAAGCGCGCATCGGTCACGAGGCCCATGATATTGTCGCCGTAACGATCGATGAGCGCGGTGGCTTCCTCATAGTCGCGGGCCACAAGCACCTTGCAGCGTCCGCGCATACGCAGCATCCTCTCGTGCTCATTGAGCGCCTCGGTAGCGAACACCATCGACTGCTTCAGAAGGAACTTGAAGAGATATGGCAGAATCGAACTGTAGAAACGTATCGAGTCTTCCACGAAAAGAATGGCCTGCACGCCGACTTCGTTGATATCGTTGTCGGCGTTCATGCGGTCTTCTATAAGTTTGATGATGGCGAGGATGAGATCCACGTTTCCGAGCCAGGAGAACACGTAGTCTACGCCGCGTAGGTCTTCGTTGGCGATGCGGCGGCGCACTTCGTTGCTGAACGGAGTGAGCACCACGAAGGGAATCTCCGGATAGAGCTCGTCGATCCGCACGGCCTCGCGGAACGTCTCACTGACGTCGACACCCGGCATGGCGATGATGAGGTCGAATTTCTTTTCGGCCAGCTCGCGATAGGCCTCCTCGTAGTTTGCTACTTTCGTGAAGCGCGGGGGCGACGAAAGATTCAGGGATACATATTCATTGTATACCTGCTCCTCGACTCTTCCGTCTTCTTCAAGAATGAAGGCATCGTAGGGGGTGGCGATCATGAGGATATTGAAAATGCGCTTCTGCATTAAATCGCCAAAGGCTGTATCTTTGAGATACAGCCTGCTGAGCATCGTGTCGTTGACGTGTTTCATTTCATTAATTCTCTTCTTTCTGCATCTGATCGAGGAAATCGTCGATTGCCGCGGGCATCGAACGGTGTTTTGCCGTCGGAGCCTCAAGGTCGACGCGGAGATCGGCATCGCGGATTGCGTCGCAGGCCGTCTTGCCGAATGCCGCCAGATAGATATGATCCTTATCCTGCTTGAAGTCGGGAAAATTCTTCTTGAGCGAGTCGATACCCGCCGGACTGAAGAACACGAGCATGTCGAAATCGAATTTCTCTCCGGGCTGGAAGTCGTTGCTCACCGTGCGGAACATCACGGCCTTCGTCACGTCAAGGTTATGCGCCTCAAGCAATGAGAGGTCTTCATTGTGCACATCCGAGACGGGGAAGAGAAGCTTTTCCTTATTATTCTTATCTAACGCGGCAAGCAGCTGAGCATCGTCGAGCTTACCCGTGGCGCCGAATGAAATCTTACGCTTGCGGTAGACGATGTATTTCTGCAGGTAGAGTGCTATGGCCTCGGTGGTGCAGAAATAGCGCATCGAGTCGGGAATCTTTATGCGAAGTTCCTCGCAGAGCCTGAAATAATTGTCGACGGCCGCGCGGGAAGTGAAAATCACGCCCGTGAAGTCGGCAGGATTGATCTTCTGCTGGCGGAATTCCTTCGCCGTCAGCCCCTCTGTCTTGATGAACGGGCGGAACACAACTTCCACCCCATGCTTGGCTGCCAAATCATAATAAGGAGACTTATCTCCGGCGGGTTTAGGCTGAGATACGAGTATTTTCTTGATTTTCATTTACTTCGTAATTTATGCATCAACCTACCTACAACCATTGCGTGCATGCCCAGAGGGCTCCCGCGTAGGTAAGTATCAATGGAACTATTTCTAAACTGCAAAGGTAGTACAAAAAAAGCAACCACGACGAACTTTGATTGAAAAAAATGCGGAATCCTTTATATAGGAACACGAGTTTTCCCAATCCGAAGACAATAATTGCTATGATGAGGAGACTCTCCTGCCACGGAGGATAGTTCAACGCCATGAGTGCGATCGGGAAGAGTAGGAAGGTCTCCATCGCACTCGAAGCGCCTGCACCCTTCACCCACAGACGCGTGAGTTTGGAGTCGGTGAATATATTTCCCACCACTGCATAAGCCAGGAATATAAGTACTTCATACACGGCTACGACGGCCATGCAGAGCGCTATTCCCTCGGCTTGCTTATCGGGAGGAAGACTCAGGCTTGCGGCCGGGTCGAACCCGACGGTGAATCCCAGAAGCACCCAGAGCAGTATCCCGGCCGATGCCACCCAGAGCACATTGAGCATCACCAGCAGTGATGTCTCCTTAACTGTCTCGTCGAATACGTTATGACGCACACGCGTGTCGGTAAGGTCGGTGAGGAGAGCCTTGAGATATTTCGAGCTCCCCTTGAACTTTACGGCCGTGATGCTGAAAATGAGGATGAGTCCTAAATAAATCCACGACATTCCCCCGCCCCAGATTGTTGGCTTGGGTTGTTCAGGCTTTGCTTTACGGTAGGCAGATGCGGGATTTATCAGTATGATACCCTCCTTTATCTCACCCTCGACCGGAGCCTGTGGCAAAGCGAGGGAATCCAATGCGAGGGTGTCGGCCGGAAGTGCGAGGGTGTCGGCTGCCATCACTGCGGCGGAGTCCTGCACCGGTGCCACATAAGGATAAGCGAGCAACGGCGGAACGCCGTAATCCACCTTCCGGGGAGGGGCAGGCGTCGGCTTGGCACTTTTCACAGGTGTCGGCGCTTCGCTGACATGCAGCGTAGCCCTGCCGGCAAGATGCTCGGCATTGGAGGGAAGCACAGGAAGTTCGATCTCTTCCTTACGCACTTCTCTCGTCGCCACCGGTGGCGTGTGGATCACCTGCCCGCCGGGTTGTGTCTGTATGGAATCCTGCATTTGCCCGGATATCGTTTTAATTTACTATTATTTCGAGAGCTTTCACATCGGAGCCTCTCTATTTTACAACCACCCCTCGCTTACATACCAGTCGATAGTGCGTTCGATGCCGGCGTTAAGGTCGGTGGGAGCCCTGAATCCGAAATCGCGTTCGGCTTTCTGAGTAGAGCAATTCCAGTTGCGCCGCTTCAGGATGCGGAATTTATCACTGTTGAGCGTAAAGGGCTTATTACGGAGCAAGCCGATCCTCTCCGCGATTGCGCATACCGCCTTCACCGCGGCCATAGGCATCTTCAGGGGGAGCACCAGCTTCTTCCGGAGCTTCCGCATCGCAAGGCGCCTGAACTCACGCTGCGTATATGCCCGAGGCTCGGATATATTATATATTTCTCCTGCGGGAGCCTTCTCAAGGGCCATATATGCCGCCTCCGCCAGATCGGGACCATAGATGAAGGTGAGCATCTGCTTTCTATAACCTACCCCGAAGTCAAATCCCTTCTTTATCGACGCGAACATCAGGAAATAGTCATGGTCGCGGGGGCCATATATTCCGGTGGCCCGAAAGATAATGTAGGGTATCCCTGCCGTAGCGAGCCAGAGCTCGGCCTTCAGCTTAGAGGCGCCGTAACGCGTGTCGGGCTGAGGAATCATCTCCTCTGTATAAGGGGCGCAGTCGCGCTCCGAGAATGCGCCCATCACCGATAGCGAACTGAGATACAGAAGTTTACGCGGGATTTTACCCGTCGTGTGCAGTGCGCTCGTGAATATCTTGAGATATTCGTAGTTGATACGGTTGAAATCGGCGTAACGAGCCACCTTCGTAGCGCCGAGATTATAGATGATATAATCCCACCGGCTCTCAGGGAGCGCCTCATTGAGAGCCTTGGCCACAGCAGCCGGATCGTCATAGTCAAATTCGACAAAACGAATCGACGGATTGGTGAGTGCCGACCTGTCGGTCGACGGGCGCACCCCGGCCCACACCTCAAAGCCAAGGCGGAGACCCTCCTCTACGAAATGGCTCCCCATGAAGCCTCCGGCACCCACTATGAGCACCCGCAGGCCCTCCCCCGGGTTTTCCGCCCCGCCAGGCATTATTGCTGATTTCACTTCCTGCATTTCTTTTTCTTATTTTCCTCAATCTCCCGCATGCCGGGTATAAGGCCGAATTCATAACCCTCCGACCTCAGCCACTCTATGCATTCGGGAAGCGCGGTCTCAAGTTTGGCGCGGCTCTTGAGTGAATCATGAAACACGATAATCGAGCCGGGCCGCGCATATTTCTTCACGTTGGCAACTATCCGGTCGGCATCGACATATTTGCTGTAGTCGCGCGTGACGACATCATACATGATGATGCGGCGCGTGATGCTGACGATTTCCTTCTGCGCGAAGCGCATCCATCCATGAGGAGGCCTGAAGAGATCTGATTCTATATATCGGTCGGCCTCCTCTACATCGCGCACGTAACGGCGCGTGTACGAACGCGAACCGTCAAGATGATGCATCGTGTGGTTGCCCACGCGATGCCCCCGCGCAACAAGCTCGGAATAGAGTTCCGGATATTTCCTGACATTGTCGCCCACCATGAAGAAGGTGGCCTTGACTCCATAGCGGTCGAGCGTGTCGAGCACCCAGGGAGTCGATTCAGGAATCGGGCCGTCATCAAAGGTGAGATACACCTTCTTGGCCCCGTCGGGATCCTTTATCCGGAATACGCCACGCAGGAAAGTGCGCCTGAAAAATTTAGGCGGACTCTCTATCCATGGGCCGACGACCCTTAAAAAAGCCTTCTCTATTCCGGTTAACTTCATTACAATTCAGTTAAGCGTCTGAGCCGTATCACTTCGTTATTGGCGAGGATGCGCCGCATCATACAGAGCGCCTATGCGACGGCTTCGCTCCAGGTCGACACTCTTGATGTCGGGATTAGACATAAGCTTATCCTCACCCAAATGGTGCTTATATTGCTCGAACGCCTGATAGAACACAGAGTCGACAAGACGGTAATCTTCCGACTGGGAGGCATATTCCTCCGGGCTCATCTTAGCCAGCGCATTGACCACGCGCGCATAATCACCGAGTTCGTTCACGAGTTCTTCATCGGAAACATCTTCCGTAGTGCCGCCGCCATAGGTCGACTCATAATATTTCTTGAGCTCCTCGCGACCGAAACCTGTAGTGGAGATTATATCATTCACCTTACGGGGGTCGCCTCCATGCTGCTCGTAAAGCTTGATGAAGCCATAGAACTGATAGGGAAGCGCGCGGCTCTCAAGCGTGAGGGGAGCCTGGCCGAAACGCATGGAGATGTCGCGGCTGTAGCGCAGATACTGCGCAAAGCGCTTCATCGACGACTCCAGACTGGCCAGAGCCTTTTCCTTCGCCTTCTTATCGCCTAAAGCCTCACCGGCACGGGCATAGAGCTCGGGCACTGAAAGCGCCGTCGACACGGAATAGCCCCATGTGCGCTCGGGGAGTCTGGCGGCTATAAGATCGAGCACTTCGATGGCCTTCTTATACTTATCTGCGGCTTCGGCACTCTTGCCGGCCTTTGTGAGGATATCGCCTTCGTAGACAAACTCGGTCGCTACGCTTATCATCGACGTGCGGGTCCACACCAGCATACGGCGCGCTGTCTCATCGAAATAGGGAGGATTCGGATTGTCGGCGCCACCCCAGCGATAGTTCTTCACCACATCGTAGGCTCGGTCGGTACGGGCCGGCTGCTCCTCCTGATATGTGGGCACAAGCTGATGGGTCATGCCGACAGAGCGTAGATAATTGCTGAGGCCAAGATGATATTCCCCTCCGACGGTCATACACCAGTAGATGGGGCGCGGCCAGCCTTCTGCGGCATTTGTGGCGATGATATCAAGCATCAGGAGCTCGCTGAGACTGACATAACCCTTATCGCGAACGGAAGGAGCATTGCCGAGATCGATCACGATATCGTTGACGAGTTCGGCCGTATCCTGAGGCGCGATAAGTCCGCGCTCTACAGCGGCTTTCTTATTTACGGGAATCGAAACCACCGACGAGGGGAGCATCGGATAGCCGTATCCGTTATCGCGTCCGCCTCCGGAGTAGATGAACCTGAGACTCTCGAGCAGATCAGCCGGCGAACGGTCGCGGCCCGGCAGCACTACGTCGAGATTGCCGTAGGCATAATCTTCGGGCTTAGCCGTGAAATGTATAGGCTCGGCCTCGTAGCTCTGCTTGCGCTGCTGGTTGGCATACCAGTCGGAAGCCAGATAACTGAGGTTGACAATCTTCACATCGGGACGCACGCCTTCCACTTCCTGAGCGTACCAGAGGGGGAACGTGTCGTTATCGCCGTTGCAGAATACGATCGCATTAGGCTCCAGGCTCTCAAGATAATTGATTGCGAAGTCGCGGGCAGCCGTGCGGCGGCTGCGGTCGTGATCATCCCAAGTCTGGCTCACCATCTGCGCCGGCACCACGAGGCCGAGCACCACTGCGACCACCGATGCATAGCGGCCGAGCCACGGCTTGATCAGATTCCAGAGGCCTGCCACGCCGAGACCTATCCAGATAGCGTAGGCGTAGAACGACCCGGCGAAAGCGTAATCGCGCTCGCGCGGCTGCATCGGGGGCTGATTGAGGTAGAGCACGATGGCGATGCCTGTCATGAAGAAAAGGAAGAACACCACCCAGAACTGCTCGATTCCGCGACGTCCCTCGAACGACTGCCATATCAAGCCGATAAGGCCGAGTATGAGAGGCAGCATGTAGAACACGTTATGACCCTGATTATCCTTCCCGAGATCATCGGGAAGGAGCGACTGGTCGCCAAGACGCGCATTGTCGATGAAGGGAATGCCTGAAATCCAGTTGCCGGCATCAAGCTCGCCTCCCTGGTTGAGCACATCGTTCTGACGGCCCGCAAAGTTCCACATGAAGTAGCGCATATACATGTGGATGAGCTGATAGTTGAAGAAATACTGCAGATTCTGCGCGTACGTGGGGCGGTAGGCCACTTTCTGAGGGAAGGAGACGAGGCCTGTGGCCGGATTCACGAAGGGCTCGCCCTGCACATCGAGCTCGGGCACACGCTCTCCGGACGCAGCATCAATCGCAGTGAGTTCCTTGACATTCTCGGGGAGCGTGTCGAGGGTCACCCAGTTGGGATAATATCTGCGATGCATTCGGCTGTAGATGCGCGGGAAGAACATATTGAGTTCCGACACGGTGCGGGCCTCCGGCTTGTAGTCGCGCTTCACGTAGTAATCGCCGCCGCGGGCCGCAAGGGCCGCGTTCTCAGCCTTCTCTGCCTCGGTGAGGAAACCATTCTCTGATTTCGGCACTGCCCCGGCCACACCCTTTGCATAAAGGGGAGCCCCGGCATCAACCACCGGTTCGTAACGCGGAATATTCAGAATCACGGGAGAGCCATCTTCGTAATAGGACACAGTGTCGGCATCCCAGCCTAAGAGCCGCTTCTGGGGAGTGGAGTTGAGAGTCTCGCCATAGAACAGAGGCGTCTCGCCATACTGCTCACGGCTGAGATAGGAAGCGAGGTCGAAAACATTATCGGGCGAATTCTGATTCATAGGAGTGTCTGCACTCGAGCGGATCAGAATGAGAGCATAGCTGGAGTAACCGACGAAGATGACGCCGATGCTCCACATGCACACGTTGAGCGCACGGAGGCTAACGCGCTTCCATAACGGGGAAAACATCCAGGCTGCGAGGAGGATGGTGAGCACCCAGCCGAACCACCATCCGCTGCCCATGAAGAGCATACCGCTGAGAGTGACGGCGGCCAACACCGACAGCTTGATAAGGAGCTGCGATTTCTGGCGTCCTATCTCGAATACGGCCCAGATGAACACTATGGTGAAGAGGGCGGCGTAAGCGAGGGCTCCGCTATTGAAGCTCTGATGGAAACCGTTGACGAACAATAACTCGAACCGCTGAGCCATCTTGATGAAACCCGGCACGAGCCCGAAGAGCACAAGCGCAATTATGACAAACGACACCACAAGCGCAATGAGCGACTTGACGAGATTCATGTCTTTCCACTTGCGATAGCAGAACACGAGCACAATGGCCGGGATGCAGAGGAGGTTAAGCAGATGGACGGCGATGCTGACGCCGATTATATAGGCTATCAGGATCAGATAGCGGTCGGATCCGGGATTATCTGCCCGGTTCTCCCATTTCAGGATAAGCCAGAACACGAGCGCCGTGCAGAATGATGAGAAAGCATAGACCTCACCCTCGACGGCCGAGAACCAGAATGTGTCGCTCCAGGTATAAGCCAGCGCGCCGACGACACCCGAGCCCATTATCACAAGATATTGAGTGAGTGAGAGTTCGCGGTCGTCGCGCACGATGAGCCTTCGCGTAAGATGTGTGATTGTCCAGAACAGCAGCAGGATGGTCAGTGCGCTGAGCAACCCGCTCATGGCGTTGACCATTACGGATATATGGGCCGCATCGGTGGCAAAGTTTGCGAAGAAGCGGGCCGTGAGCATAAAGATAGGGTTACCCGGCGGGTGGCCTACCTCCAGTTTGTCGGCCTGAATGATAAATTCACCGCAGTCCCAGTAGGAGGCGGTCGGCTCCAGTGTGAGCCAGTAGGTAGCAAGAGCTATCACAAACATCACCCATCCGGTGACATTGTTGATAAGGTTGTATTTACGCGTAATCATCAAATTTCGATTCTGGTTGCGTTCAACTGTGCCCTTATAAGGTAAAGGGCGGCTATCAAATTGCAAAATTACTTAATATCTATCAAATAAGCAAACAAACTTTTTTCCGGCGACAGTTCGTTACCGGCTATCTCACCACAAATTTTCTGACTCTCCCACCCTTTCTGACAATGTAGATTCCGGGGGCGAGATGATCGGGATATCCTGCGACCTGAACACCACTGAGAGTGAATATCTCCGCGCCCGTGGGAATTTCATCATCAGCCGGGGCTTCCACCCCGTCGTCAACGATATTGTAGAAGCGGATATTATCGATAAGCAGCTCGGAGGGCTCTTCGCCGCCTGCGAAGACCGTCATGCAGACGCGTATCCAGCGATTGTCGGCATACGCCGCGAGGGGATATTCGGATGTCTGATACATATCTGCCGGAGTGAGCCACTCCTCGCCTATCACATCATCGGCCGGATCAGTCACGGTGAGCCTGAGGAGGGGGGCGCCCGCAATGCAATCGGTGTCAAGGCTCATCATCGGCTCCAGATCAGCCTGCAGGGAAATCTTACCGGTCGTTATGGCGGCGATGTTGCCCGGCGCCACACCGCTGATAAGGAGTGCGCCCGCGTCGTCGTCAGAACTCCGGTCGCAGATGCCGATCATCACGTCGGGGCCCGACGTCTCGGTCTCCAGATAACTTCCGGCGCGTCCGTCGGCGAAGCTCTCGGTGAAGGGCGGCCTGTAAGGAGCCCCCTTGAGCACGGAAAATATAGTGAGAGGCCCCTCTCCGGCACTGTTCTCCGCACTGATCGCGTAGTAGACCGGTTCCTGATCCCCTTCACTGAGTCCGGGCACATCGATGTCTGTGCGCGAGCCCTTAAGATGCTTAATATACTGATACATCACATCCGTCGGCTGTCCCGCTTCGTAGATAAACAATACCTTGTAGAAATTGTAATAGACATCGCGCGTCACCACCTCACCGCCGTTCAGGCCGACTTTACTTACAGGCTTCCAATAGACGGATATATATGTTTCCTTGTCCACGATCGTGACACCGGAAACGGCCGCAGGCACATCGAGGGCCCGGGCAGTCAGGATTGCCGTCAGAGAGAGCAGGAGTGTAATTAATCTGATATGCATTAGTCAAGCTTGAATGATAAAACGACAAGGCGCATCGAGCCACACGGGGCAGGATGCGTCTTGCGTAAAGCGTAATGCCTCCCTTTTCTTTTACTTGGCGGGAGTCTGAGCGGGAGCTGCAGGAAGCGCGTTAGTGGGCGCGGGAGCCGCACTGCTGGGAGCCGGAGCGGCTGCAGGAGTGATGGCTGAAACATTCACCGGAGTCTTCACTGCGAATGATGCGGAGATTGAGCACACCAAGATGAAGCCTGCAAGTGTCCATGTCGCTTTTTCTATGAAGTCGGTGGTCTTTCGATAACCGAGGTACTGATTACCGCTTGAATAGTCAGAGGCAAGACCACCCCCTTTAGACTTCTGGATGAGCACGGCGCCGATGAGAAGCACGGCGGCGATTACGATGAGAATGCAAAGAAAGATATACATATCCTTTAAAAATTGTTAAAATTCGTGTTGGGCCAGTCTGAATTCCCGATTTTAAGGAGCGAAGTGGCTCATTTCTCCCCTTTTTCCTGATTTTTTATCAATTTCTCGAGAAATCGGATTTGGTATGCAAAGTAAATACTTTTTTTTGGATTATTCAAACTTAATTCATTAATAATTTCCAATGCTTTGCGATAGTTTTTGTTTTTGACCATCAGGCGGAAGAGCGCCTCTGACAGTTCGGGTCCGGGGAGGGGAGCCGGTTCGGGAACGGGCTCTGATTTCGGGGCGCTTTCGTTGCATGCGGAGGCAGGGCGGCGGGGCGTGGCCACTTTCGGGGGCACGGCAGCGAGGAAGGCTGTAATTGCGTCGCTTGTGGCATCGGATTGCTCCTCACTATCGGGGGCATTTTCCTCCGACAGCGGATCCCCTTCCTCAGCGGCTATCATGGAGGCATAGTCAACAGGAGCGGCAGCCACGATAGCCTCGATATCGGGAGCGGCGGCAGCCCTCTCTGATGAGAACCGGGTGATGAACGTGTCGATAGTCTGCCCCGTGGAGAGCTCGGGCAGCTTCATGTCGGGATAGAATTCGGCGAATTCCGCCGGATCCACGCCTATGATCGTGCGGAGGGCTGCCTCATCACCGACATTGGCGGCTATGAAGCGTATCAGGCGCACGCGCTCTTCGCCCGTGGCTTCGGGTAGCGCGTCGATTGCCGGATTGATGAAGTATGGAGGATTGGGTGCTGACATGGTCGGGCGGGGCTTTGATGACGTGGGGGTTGGAGTCTGTTTACCAGTTACCGAACGTGGCGTTGAAGATGAGGTTCACGAGTTCCTCGCTGATCTGCTGGCACAAGTCGTCCTGGATATCGGTGAGCATGATCGAGGAGTCAAACTGCCGATAAGCCGAGAAGGTCTGGTCGACGTCATTTGCAGGATTCTTATTGTCGGTATATTTTACGTGGACCGTAATTGTGAGTCGGGTCTCGGTAGCGTAGGCATCTGTGCCGACTGCCTGGGGAGTGAGGGAGTAGCCGGTGATTTCGCCTTCAAGCTTTAGATCGGCATTATTGGAATCGACTTCCTGGAGCTTCGTGTTGCGCGTCACATAGTTCATAAGTTCATTCTCGAATGTCTGCTGCAGCGGCGGGTATACGAGCGAAGCGCGAATGGGGAAATTGCCGATATCCACGGTCTTGTATATGTCGTAATTGAGGGCGGAGCCGTTGAGTGTGTATGTAGGCACGCAGCCGGCCATCATGAATGCTCCGGCGATGGCAAGAAGCATCGCTGCCATATTAGATAGGAGGCCGGCCCTTTTTGCTTTAGGCTTCATATTCCTGCAGTTTGCGATAGAGGGTTCTGACTGAGATATTCAGGTCTTCGGCTGTCTTACGCTTGTTGCCGTTGTTGCGTGCGAGCGTATCGAGCACGGTCTGCTTCTCAGCTTCTTCAATTGTGGTGGGAGCTGCATTTCTGATTACATCCACCTCGGGATATTTCACAAGGGAGGTGACAGAAGACACCGGCTCGAACGCGGCGGGGTCACCTGCATCGGCATTACGCCCCTCTACCTTGCGGCGGAGCTGATCGACCTCGGTGCGCAGTGAGAGCACGAGTTGCCAAAGCATCTTGCGCTCGGCCTCATAATCGGCGGGATGGGGCTGAACGGTGGGGGTAGCGAGCCCGGAGCGGTCGAGCGGAAGAAGCTCGAGCAGCTGGTCGCGGCTCACCTCGCGGCCAGCCTCGAAGAGTGCGAGTTGGTCGACGATGTTCTTAAGCTGGCGCACATTTCCGGGCCAGCGGTAGAGTTCCATTGATCTCACCGCCTCTTCAGAGAAGGTGATGGGCTCGGTCATGTATTTGCGCGAGAAATCGGATGCGAATTTGCGTGCGAGCAGGTGGATGTCGTCGCCCCGGTCGTGGAGATCGGGCACCTCAATACGGATTGTGGAAAGGCGATAGTAGAGATCCTCGCGGAATTTACCTTTCTTTACGGCCTCGAGAAGATCAACGTTTGTGGCGGCGACGATTCTGACATCAGTCTTCTGCACTGTTGAGCTTCCGACTTTTAGGAATTCACCCGTTTCGAGCACGCGAAGGAGGCGAGCCTGGGTGGTGAGCGGAAGTTCGGCCACCTCATCAAGGAAGAGTGTGCCTCCGTCGGCCTCTTCAAAATAGCCCTTACGGGCTGCGATGGCGCCTGTGAAGGACCCTTTTTCATGACCGAATAACTCACTGTCGATCGTGCCCTCGGGGATGGCACCACAGTTTACGGCTATATATTTTTTGTGTTTACGGGCACCGAACTGATGGATAATCTTAGGGAAGAATTCCTTTCCGGCGCCGCTTTCGCCCGTGACAAGCACCGACAGGTCGATCGGGGCGACTCTGATTGCGCGCTCTATGGCAGCGATCAGAGCCGGCGAATTACCGATAATTCCGAAGCGTTGCTTTGCCTGCATCACTTCGGGCGATAGCTCCGGGCGGTCGGCAGGAAGGGTGGTTTTGCGCTGATTGGACATTCTCTTATCTGGGTGATATTACGGAGATGAATTTCATTACTTATACATGTCGCGCAGGGCGTAGGTGCGCTCGCGAATCATCGCTCCGAATTCTTCGAGACTCTTATACTTGGCCTGCTCTTCGGGCATGATGGGCTCTCCGACGCTTATGTGCATCTCTTTACCGGTCTTGTTGAAGAGTTCGCGGGGGAGACGGAGCGTGCGGATTCGCCAGTCGATCATGCCGAGTATGTTGAAGAAAGCGGAGTTATGGTCGTGGAAATAGATAGGAATCACGGGCACCTTCATCTGCTTGATTAGCTTTACGATGGATGGTTGCCATTCGCGGTCGGAAACACGGAGATTGCGATGCACTTTCGATACGGCTCCTGCAGGGAAGAACCCTACGGGATGACCCGACTTGATACGCGACATCGCCTCACGGATTCCCTGCATGGTGACTGCTTTTTTGTCGGGATCGTCGCTGGAGGAGGGGTCGACAGCGATGAACGACGGCCGCATGGCCGTGATATGGTTGAGGAAGAGATTGACCATTACCTTGAAATCGGAGCGGTGACGGCCGACGATATCGATGAGCATGATTCCGTCGAGCGCACCGAGGGGATGGTTGCTGACGGTGATGAAGGCTCCTTCGGGGAAGCGGTCGAGCACTTCCTCGTTGTCAATGCGCTTACGGATGCGGTAGCAGTCGTCGATGAGCAGATTCGCGAAGGGCAATCCGCTGGTATAGCAATATTTGCTATGCACTGCGTTACATTTGTCGATAATGAGCCATCTCATGATAGTCTCGACGAGTTTCCGGTGGCCCTTGAAGATGGGGGCCATATCCACCACATCATCGTAGGTGATCAGGTCGGGGCGCACTCCCGGCGGACAAGGACGCCCGTCAGTGCTGTAGTATCGGGGAGCGGTTTCCTCCATTTTTTCCTCTGTTTCTTTCTTTTCCATACAATTTACAAATTTACAATAAAAAACCCGAATTGGCAAATTCACACCTTTGGATGGCGATAAGGTTACGGGGTAAATCAGTCCGGCTAATTTCGCGAGAAAAAACGATGGAAAATCAGTCAGTTACCCCCCGCGCCTCATTTGCGGAACGGGATGTCGCCCTGCTTGAGCGGGCCTCAGTGTGTAATGATTCATTGCGTGGCTTCCGCCAGGAGCGGGAGCGTTGCAAGCGGTTCACATACGGCGATCAATGGATTGATCCTGTGGAAGACTCGGGCGCGTCAATGCGTGAGGAGGAGTATATACGTCGCCAGGGGAACGTACCTCTTAAGAACAACCTGATACGCCGGCTCGTTCGCAATGTGCTGGGAGTTTATCGCGATCGTATGGAGATGCCGCGATGCGTTGCGCGTGATCCGGCGGAATGTCCGATGGCGGCCACGGTGAATGTCCTTCTTAGTTATAACGCCGAAGCCAATCGCCTTGATGAGTTGTATGCGCGCTCGATGGAGGAATTTTTGATCAGCGGGCTGGTAGTGCATAAGAAATGGTACGGGCCTCGCGGAGGCGTGTCCGACTGTCATACGGATATGATCTCGCCGGAGCGTTTCTTTTTCGACACGTCGAGCCGCGATGTGCGTGGCAACGATGTGGCGATGGTGGGGGAAGTGCATGAGATGGCTTTTGATGAGCTGTGCGCCACGTTTGCCCGGAAGCCGGAGGATATCGTAAGGCTGTCGCAGATTTTTGGTGCGCCTCTGACGGAGAGCCGTACTGCGTGCCGGGTGATAGAGGTGTGGGAGAGACGTCGCCCGATGCGGCTCAGATGTCACGACCGTCTGCATGGACGCAGTCTGGAACTTGACTCCTCGAAAATAGCAGCGATCGAGCGGCTGAACGCACGCCGGAGGTCGGAACTCCTTCCGGAGATGGAGATGGAATGGGTGTTTGACGACGTGTGGCAATATTTTTTTCTGGCTCCTGATGCTACCGTGCTTTCGCGCGGGACCTCACCCTACGCTCACGGCAGCCATCCTTATGTGTTCAAGGCCTACCCCTATGTCGACGGGGAGATTCATTCGTTCGTGAGCGACATAATCGATCAGCAGAAACTGACCAACCGTCTGATTTCAATGTACGACTGGATTCTGCGGGCGTCGGCGAAGGGCGTGCTGCTGTTTCCCGAGGGCTCTCTTCCCGATGGGGTCGACATCAATGATGTTGCCGAAGAATGGAGCCGTTTCAATGGAGTGATTGTTTTCCGTCCTCGCCCCGGGGTACCTCTACCGCAGCAGGTGAGTTCGAAGTCGGCCGATATCGGCATCACTCAGTTGCTTGAGATTCAGATGAAGATGATGGAGGATATATCGGGAGTGAACGGAGCGCTGCAGGGGCGCGTGGAGAGCGGGGCCATGAGCGGCACGCTTTATGACAGTCAGACGCGCAACTCACTGACGGCCTTATCGGATATCCTGCGCAGTTTCAATGATTTCACGCGGCGTGCCACCGCTGTCGATGCCTCCAATCTGCGGCAGTTTTATTCGCAGGCGCGGATTGAGGCTATCGTGGGTGGCCGTCCCGGATTCGCATGTGCGCTCGATGAGTCACGCAATTTCTTTTTCTCAGGTTTTGATTTCTCCGTCATCACTCCTGCGGAGAATGAGCCACAAGGGGGAAATGTCGTGTCTGAGAGCGCTGAATGAGAGGGATACCGACAGGGAGGGGGCGAACCAAACATCAGGTTTTTTAGTTATATTAACAAATTGGACACTGCGGGGGCCACTATCGCCGTAGTGCATATATGTATCAACTATAACAGTTCCCGATTATGAAATATGTAAATTCGGGTGAGGGAAAGATTCCCTTGATATCGCTGTTAGCCATATTGGCGATATCACTCACCATCAATCTTCCGGGCCTTGCAGTGTCGCCGATGCTGGGACACTTGCGCCACGTGTTCCATTCATCGGAGCTGGAGTCGCAATTGCTGACATCGCTCCCCAATCTTGTAATGATTCCTGTCGTGCTGATCGCCGGGCGCATCGCTACTCCTAAATGGCAGACGGCCGTGCTGACTTCGGGCCTCGCTATTTTCCTTCTGAGCGGCGTGATGAGCCTTTTTGCAAGCAGTATGGGCATGCTAATCTTCCTGGGCTGTCTGGGCGGCGTGGGCTGCGGTCTTGTGGTGCCGATTGCCGCAGGCATGATTTCGGAATGGTTTGTGGCCAAACCGCGTCAGAATGATCTGGGATTGAAATCAACTACATCGAACGCGATGGTCATCATCGCCAATCTGTACGTGGGCTGGGTGGCCGTCAGCAACTGGCATGCGGCGTTCGCCGTCTATCTGGTGCCCATCATTCCACTGGTGCTTGTGCCGTTCCTGACCCAGAAATACATCAGGAAGCATGGCGTATTCAATTCTGAGGCTGCTGCGTCTGCCTCTGCAGCCGCTGCGAAAAATGCAAAGGCTCAGGAAGCATATCACTTCCAGGGATCTGAATCAACCCGACTTCTTGTCGGCCTTATCATACTTTATGTGCTTCTTACTTATGCGACAACCTCCATTTCTTATTATGCGCCGTTTATGATGGAGAAATATGGTATGTCGACCTCTCAGGCAGGTATCGTCACGGCAGCATACTATCTTATGGTGGCAGTGTCGGGAGCATTCGTGGGCTCACTGAAGCGTTTCTTCGGGCGTCCGGTAATGTTCATCTGTCTCGGTATCATCGCAATCGGGCTGGGTGTGATAGGCTTTACCAAGAGTTATCTCCTGCTTATCATTTCCTCGCTGCTCGTAGGGTTTGCCTATGGTATCGTGCAGCCGGTGATTTATAACAAGACCACCTATATCGCCCCGAGTCAGAAAGCCGGTATGACGTATTTCGGATATGTGCTGTCGTCAAACTATCTTTCGATCATGATGGTGCCGTTCGTCGACGGATTCTTCCGCAAGATCTTCCATTCGACTTCTCCGGGCTTCGAGTTCGTGTTCTCGGCAGTCGTGGTCTGCCTGCTACTGGCATGGGCATTGCTCGAACATAAGAACTACGTATTCGCAGTAAATCCTGCCACTGCCGCTCCTTCCGAACAGGAAGTCCAGGCCGCCGAAGCCGCTGAAAAAATCCTTGATAAGAAAGATTCTGCAAAGTGACATGAAAATAACTCAGCATAGCTATCCCTGCTCAAAGGGAGAAATCAGGCTTTTCCGTCTTGAAAATTCCCGTGGAGCCTGGGTTGAGCTCTCGTCCCTGGGAGCCGGCATCACAGGCGTGGGCGTGCCTGACAGTAAGGGAGTGATTGAAAACGTTGCGCTCTGCTACGAGACTCCGGATCTTTATCTTGGTGACGGCCCGAATATGGGTAAGTGTCCCGGCCGATATGCCAACCGCATTGGCCACGGCCGCATTGAAGTGGGCGGAAAGAAGTATCAACTCAACTGCAATCTTCCACCGCATCATCTTCATGGAGGCGCCGACGGCCTTCAGAATCAACTGTGGGATGCGGAAGTCCTGGAGGATGGCGTGCGTTTCTCAGTAACTTCGCCCGATGGCCATGAGAACTATCCGGGTAACCTGAAGGTGACTGCGACCTATCGCTGGAACGACGATATGGAACTGTCGCTGGAATTTGAGGCTGAAAGCGACGCTGAGACCGTCATTAATCTGACGAATCATGCTTACTGGAATCTACGCGGCGCTACGGCAGGGACGGCGCTGGATCATGAACTGAAGATGAAGGCCTCCCGTTACCTTGAGACCGACCACACACTGCTTCCCACAGGAGTATCGATTCCTACAAGCGGAAATCCGATGGACTTCAGTGAGTTTAAGACGATCAGATGTGATATCAATGCCGACTTCGAACCGCTGAAGATCGGTAAGGGATATGATCACTGCTGGGTGATCGATGAGTGGGTACCGGGACGCATGAGTGAGGAGGTGGTCGTTATCCGCGAACCGCAGAGTCGTCGCACGCTGACCATTGACTCTGATCAGCCCGGTGTGCAGATATATTCGGGCAACTGGCTCACCGGATCGCCTAAAGGCCCCGGGGGCTTTGAATATTCAGATTACGATGGTTTGGCCGTGGAAATGCAGGGATTTCCGGATGCGCCCAACCGTCCGGAGTTTCCGTCGCAGACACTGATTCCCGGAAAACCATACAAACGTTTGATTAATTTTAAATTCGGTACATACTGATCTCAGGCAGGCGATGACGGAGCGCATCTCTCAGAATATTTCCGTAGTAATCCCGGTCTATAATCGGCCGGGATTGATATTACGCTGTCTTGAGTCGATCCTCGCACAGACAGTGCGTCCACATTCGCTAATAGTTGTTGATAACAATTCCACTGACGACACACAGGCACGAATTGAAGAATGGATAGATAATAACTGTGGAAAAACGGAAATGGTCATTTCCTTACTCGAGGAGGAGACTCCGGGGGCATGTGCCGCACGAAATGCCGGCCTGAAGGCTGTAAAATCGCCCTATACACTATTCTTTGATTCGGATGATGTAATGCGCGTGCAGCTGATAGAAAAGGCGGAGGAAGCTATTAAAAAGGGAAATGAGCCTGATTTAATAGTGTGGCAGGCTGAGGTAATATCCACTGACGGAAGAAAATATAAGAAACCCTTCCACACCTCCGCACTCGCGTACCGCCAGATATATAACTCTATTCTGTCGACTCAGCAATACCTTGCAAAGACAACCTTATTCCGGCGGGTAGGCGGATGGAATAATGATGCATTAATTTGGAATGACTGGGAACTTGGACTCCGGATAGTTGCCACAAACCCTTCGGTAGAATATATTCCGGAGGTGTTGGTAACGATTTATTCTCAGGCAGAATCGATCACGGGCACTTCCTATCATTCAAAAAGGGGTCAGCGTGAGACAACACTCAGAATCATAGACGACTGCCTCAACCAGACTACAAGCCCGAACAATATACACAAGGAGATCCGCCACGCACTTCCCTATATCGCAATAAATATTGCGGCCCATTACGCGAGAGAAAAGACAGAGGAGGAAACCTACAAAAGCTTAAAAGCATATGCACTCTCCGGCGCAACTCCAATAGAAAAAATAAAACTTCGGCTCCTTTTCCACTACCTCCATCTTGGAGGGCGCGCAGCCTACTATCTCTGGGCCCTCCCCCACTGATCCTAATGTAACCATCGGCGTCATAAGATTTAACTTCCTGAAAAATAAAAAAGGAGACAATCTTTCGATTATCTCCTTTCAAGGTGGCGATTACCTACTC
>CAMWYR010000018.1 GCA_947178505.1 uncultured Muribaculaceae bacterium
AATAATCTGTCCAGACAAACACGCGACCTTTTACTACAGGCGGATTGGCAGCAGGTATTTGGAGGGATAATCCTTTTCCGATTTCCTGATAAATATCAGAACGGCCTCTAAACCAAAAGATATTATCATACGGGACAAGGGATGGTGTATAATTAATTAATTCAGGTTCGAACAGAAGCCATCTGTAATCATCTGGAGTCCATCCATACCACATTTTCTTTTTTACCCACATACTAACTCCAATAACATCATTCTTATCTTTCTCAATTAAAAACTTCACCTTTTTGTCTTTAGCAGGACTGAAAGTTACAGTGTTAACTGGATTTGAGTCTGAATAAGTATTATTAGTAGATAATAGTTGAATATGATAAGGAAGATTCTTTGATGAAATAGAGTAAACCTTATCGCCAATCACATATTCACCGTAAATATTAGCAGCATACTTTAAATTTACTATCCCTTCTTCTTGAGGAGCATAGAAAGTAAGATCTGAGAGATCTATGTGATTGGTGAGAAGATAATCCTCATACTTACGAATAAGCAAATCATACTTAGCCTTGAACTCTGATTCAGATTTAGCCATCTCACCTATGGAATCAAGAGCCTCATTAGCCATTTTCTCCAATTGTGAAAGAGTCATCACCCCTAAAGACTGAGAAATTAAATCTTTATAGTTTCTATCAACGTGAGTTAAGTTACCACAAAACCGCTTTAATGCCTCCTCATTCTCAAAACGGAGGGCAGCATGAACATTCACTGCATATTCTGATCGCGTGTTGTCAAGCATTTTACCATCCGCGATTATTACTCTGGAAATTGCACCCGATAATTCATTACATCTTACTTCCGGCTCATCGTCATGGGCACAAGATGTGAGCATTACTACCAGGAATAGCAACACCATAAAAGATTTTTTCAACATAAGAAATTCTAAGTTTTATTGTTGTCAATATTAATTTAAATACAAAATTACAATAATAATTATATTTGTTTAAATTAAAATTAGCAATTTAACATTTTTTAATATATCAAATTTTCAATACTTATATAAGCCAACAAGTAGTCATTTTTATAGATAACAAGCATTATTTTTTAAAAGTCGCGTTTTGGCTGGCATTTACAACAAAAATCTCTCCCTTAGAATACACCTATTGCATAATACTCATTTATATTTATTTGTGAAAAGGTACTAAATCATGAGTATATTTTCAACTATATCATTCTCCACATATACATTAAGTATGAATCCGGTATGACGAAATTACTTCTTTATTGTCTCAATTAGCCAAAGTGATATAGTGCATATTTTCGTAGAAAACTCAACTCTTATAAGATAGATGACACGACAATCTGCTAAATAAGGCTGCCTACTCTCAACTGGAACTGCAAAATTTATCATAAACGAATTAATACGGGCAATGAGTGGGATTTTTAATTTTTTTTTGTAACTTTGCGAGTTAATAAACACTGATAGAACAATGAATCTTTTCGACCAGATAAGCGAGGATATCAAGAAAGCGATGCTCGCACGCGATAAGGTGCGCCTTGAGGCTCTCCGCGGCGCAAAGAAAGAATTCCTTGAGGCAAAGACCGCCAAGGGAGCCAACGGCGAACTCTCTGACGAGAACGCCACTAAAATCATCGTCAAGATGGTGAAACAGCGCAAGGAAAGCGCCAAGATTTATGAAGACAACAATCGCACCGAACTTGCAGCCAACGAGCTCGCCGAGGCAGCAGTGCTTGAGGAATACCTTCCCAAGCAGCTGAGCGAAGCCGAACTCGAAGCCGAACTCAAGGCCATCATCGCCGAGACCGGCGCCACAGGCCCGCGCGAGATGGGAAAGGTGATGGGCGTAGCCTCAAAGCGTCTCGCAGGTCGCGCCGAAGGCCGTCTGATTTCCGAAACCGTCAAGAAACTTCTCAACAACGCTTAATCAACCCCCATTACAATAAGATATGCTGACCCTCCAGACAATCAAAGCTGACCCTGAATACGTTATCAAACGCCTTGCCGTCAAAGGATTCGACGGCTCGAAGGTGATCCGTCAGATTCTTGACATCGATGCAGAGCGCCGCAGCCTTCAGCAGAAGACTGAAGCCGACGCCTCCCGCCTTAAGAAAATTTCGAGCTCAATCGGCGCACTGATGAAGGAGGGCCGCAACGAAGAGGCCGAAGCCGCCAAGGCGGAAGTTAACGAAATCAAGAACGCCTCCAAGTCTATGCAGACCCGCCTGGCTGAGTGCGAGGTGGAAATGAACAATCTCCTCCTCACGGTGCCCAACCTCCCCAACGAGACCGTGCCCGAAGGACTCACAGCCGCCGATAACGTTGTGGAGAAGACCGGCGGAGTAATGCCCGACCTCGGCCCCGACGCTCTCCCCCACTGGGATCTCGCCCGCAAATACAATATCATCGACTTCGAGCTCGGTGTCAAGGTGACCGGCGCCGGATTCCCCTTCTATGTAGGCAAGGGCGCACGCCTGCAGCGAGCCCTCATCCAGTTCTTCCTCGATGAAGCCTGGAAAGCCGGATACACTGAAGTGGAACCCCCGTTCGTCGTCAACGAAGCCTCCGGCTACGGCACGGGTCAGCTGCCCGACAAAGAGGGGCAGATGTACCATGTCACTGTCGACAATCTCTATCTGATTCCTACGGCAGAAGTGCCCGTCACCAACATGTACCGCGACGTCATCCTCACCGAGGCCGAGCTCCCGAAGAAAAACTGCGCCTACTCTCCCTGCTGGCGCCGCGAAGCCGGCAGCTACGGCAAGGACGTGCGCGGACTCAACCGCCTCCATCAGTTTGACAAGGTGGAGATCGTGCGCATCGAGACTCCCGAGAAGTCCTACGCCGCGCTTGAGGAGATGAAAGACCACGTGCAGGGACTGCTTGAGAAACTGGGTCTCCCCTGGCACATCCTCCGTCTCTGCGGCGGCGACATGAGCTTCACGTCGGCCATAACATTCGACTTCGAAGTGTGGTCGGCCGCTCAGGAGCGCTGGCTCGAGGTGTCGTCTGTGTCGAACTTCGAGACCTATCAGGCCAACCGCCTGAAATGCCGTTACAAGGGCGCCGACAAGAAGACTCACCTCTGCCACACACTCAACGGCTCAGCCCTTGCCCTCCCCAGAATCATGGCCGCACTCCTCGAGAATAATCAGACGCCCGAAGGCATCGTGATTCCCGAGTGCCTGCGCAAATACACCGGATTCGACATCATCGACTGATGCGCCCCACTCCCCCGCCGGCAGCTGACGGTAAACACTGCCGCGGGAGGATCCGGCTCCGAACATATTCATCATCAACACCACCCTACATTGAACCAGGACAAAGCATATTCAAGCAAGGAGGAGAAGAAAATTCCTATCTCCGACCCGTCAGGTAAATGGTCCGACCTCACCCTGATGCCCGAATGGAGCGAGCAATATTATAATGTGTACACCGTGCGTAAGCATGGCAAATGGGTCATGCTCAAGGCCCTCAAGCCAGAATATGCCGACAAACCCGAATTTCAGGAGATGATCTCCCAGGAATTTGACACACGCTATAATCTGGCTCATCCCAACATAGTGATGGTCAATGATTTCGAAGACGTGCCCGGAGTCGGCAAGGCCATTATCACCGACGATGTATACGGATATTCACTCCGTCGCCTGATTGATGAGAAGCGACTCACGCCCAAGATCGTGCACCGTCTGGAGACTCAGCTGCTCGATGCGATGCAGTACATCCAGGAGAATCATATCGTACACAACCCGGTGACTCCCGACACGATCATTTTCACCGAATATAATGAGAACCTGAAGCTCATCAACGTCGGCTACGACCGTAAGTCGCATCTCTCACGCACAAGCGCCGAAGAAGATATCCGGGCCTACGGAGAAGTGCTCGGAGAAGTGCTCGATCATCTTCCCACGTCGCTTCCGCGCCTGCGCCGCATCGCCACAAAGGCAAAATCGGATAACACTCCATTCAAATCGATAGCTGACATCCAGCTCGCCGTCGAACGCCGCAACTCTGCCCAGATATATTACCTCCTCATATCATTCATCGCAGTAATGGTGCTCGTGCTCATCTGGCTCACTCTCGGCAAATAATCCTCACTCCGGCCATCCCCGGCCAGTATCCACTTACCCGCGCCGCAAGGCCCACACTCCTGTATGATAGAAGTCAAAGAAATCCAACCGACAAAAAAAGAACTCAGGAAGTTCACGCAGTTTCAGGTAGATCTTTACGACGGCAACCCCTATTACGTCCCGCCATTGCTTATGGATGAGTACCAGACGTTGTCGCCATTGGAAAATCCTGCCTCTGAATTCTGCGAGCAGGCACTCTTCATGGCCTACCGCGACGGCCGCCCCGTGGGGCGCATCGCCGGCATCATCAACCATCAGGTGAATAAAGACCATCATTCAAAGAATGCACGGTTCGGATTTCTCGACTTTACCGACGACCACGAGGTGTCGGCCGCCCTCTTCGGGGCTGTGGAGAAATGGGCACGCTCGAAGGGAATGAATAAGCTTATCGGTCCGCTCGGATTTACCGACCTCGACCATGAAGGAATGCTCGTGGATGGATTCAACGAGCTCTCCACAATGGCCACCATCTACAACTATCCCTACTATCCCGAGCACATGGAGCGTCTCGGATTCAAGAAAGAGTCTGACTGGGTGGAATTCCTTATGGAAGTGCCCGAAAAGATTCCGGAACGCTACAACCGTATCGCCGATATCGTAAAGGAGAAGTATGGACTGAGGGTGCTCAAATATAAAAGCCGCAAGCGCGTGAAGCGCGAATATGGCCATGCGCTCTTCCATCTCATCAACGAGGCCTATAAGAACCTCTACCAGTACTCAAAGCTCTCTGAGCGCCAGATTGAGTATTATATCGATCAATATCTGGGGCTACTCAATCTCGACCTTCTCACCCTCATCGTCGACCGCCACGACAAGCTCGTGGGCGTCGGCATATCGATGCCCTCCATGAGCCGCGCCCTCCAGAAATCGAAGGGACGCCTTTTCCCCACCGGCTGGTATCATCTTCTGAAAGGCCTCAAGGGTAAGAACGACCGTGTCGACCTGCTGCTTGTTGCCGTGCATCCCGACTATCAGAATAAGGGAGCCAACGCATTGCTCTTCCAGGACCTCGTGCCCTACTACGTGGCCAACGGCTACAAATATGCCGAGTCGAACCCGGAGCTGGAGACGAATGCCAAGGTGCAGAGCCAGTGGAGCTATTTCAACACGCGTCAGCACCGTCGCCGGCGCAGTTTTTCGAAGAAATTGTAATCAGCGTGAGTCATGAACAGCGACCCGCAGCAAAATAAGCCGCTCAGCGGCGCCGAGCTCGTGAATCCCTATGACGATTCGCGCAATAAGGGCGAGCAGGTGGAGGAAATGTTTGATTCCATCGCGCCGGCCTACGACTTCATGAACACCGCCATGTCGATGGGGCTTCACCGACATTGGCGACGCCGCGCGCTAAATGCAGCCGACGACCTGCGTAAAGGACGCCGCACGCTGAAAATACTCGACATTGCCACGGGCACCGGAGATGTGGCCTTCGATCTCTATTCGCGATATCCTGATGCCGACGTGACCGGCGTAGATCTCTCTGACGGCATGCTCGGCATCGCACGCAGAAAATTAGCAAAAGAATCGGAAAGAGCCCGCAGGCATATCTCGTTCGAGCAGGGGGATTCGCTCAATCTCCGCTTTGCCGACAACACGTTCGACCTCATCACCGTGGCCTACGGCGTGCGCAACTTCGAGCATCTCGAGGCCGGACTGCGCGAGATGGCCCGCGTGCTGCGCCACGGAGGCACTCTCTGCATCATCGAGCTCTCGTGCCCAACCGGAAAGATTACACGCAAGGGTTATAATCTTTATACGGGACAGATTATCCCACGGCTCGGGCGGATGATTTCGGGCGACTCCCGCGCCTACAGCTATCTGCCCGAAAGCATCGCGGCCGCGCCCCAGCGCGCCGAGCTGACACGGCTGATGGAGGAGGCAGGACTCTCCGACGCCGCATGGAAATCACTAACTATGGGAGTCATAACTTACTACACAGCAACCAAGAAATGAACAGATCAGATTTTGAGATAATGGCTCCCGTGGGGAGCCGCGAATCGCTCGCAGCGGCAGTAAATGCCGGTGCTGACGCCGTATATTTCGGAATCGAAGGGCTCAATATGCGCTCACGCTCGAGCGCCAACTTCACCGCCGACGACATGGCCGAGATCGCAGCATTCTGCACGGCACGCGGCGTAAAGACATATCTCACCGTCAACACGGTGATCTATGATTCCGACATGGAGCTTATGCGCCACATCATCGATCGCGCGCATGAGGCCGGCATTTCCGCCATCATAGCTTCCGATATGGCAGCTATCCTTTATGCCCGCTCAATCGGGCAGGAGGTGCATATCTCCACGCAGGTGAACATCACCAACTTCGAGGCCGTGAAATTCTACTCTCAATGGGCCGACGTGATGGTGCTGGCCCGCGAGCTCAATATGGATCAGGTGGGCGAGATCAGCCGTCAGATAGAGTCGACCGGACTGCCCGGTCCTGCCGGACGCCCGATCCGTTTAGAAATGTTCTGCCACGGCGCTCTCTGCATGGCCGTCAGCGGCAAGTGCTACCTGAGCCTCCACGAGATGAACTCCTCGGCCAACCGCGGCGCATGCAATCAGATCTGCCGCCGTGCCTACACCGTGACCGACCGCGAGACCGGAGAGCAGCTCGACGTGGAGAATCAGTACATAATGTCGCCCAAAGATCTGAAGACCATCCATTTCCTAAATAAGATGGTAGATGCCGGCGTGCGCGTATTCAAGATCGAAGGGCGCGCGCGGGGCCCGGAATATGTAGCGGAGACCGTAGCATGCTATTCCGAAGCACTCGAAGCAATCTGCAGAGAAGAATTCTCCGAGGAGCGTATTGCGGAATGGGACGGGCGCCTGGTGCGCGTGTTCAACCGCGGATTCTGGAACGGCTATTATCTGGGCCAGAGACTCGGGGAATGGAGCTCGAAATATGGTTCGTCGGCCACCCGCGTGAAGCGTTATGCGGCAAAGGCCATGCGTCATTTCTCGAAAATCGGTGTCGGCGAATTCCTTATGGAAGCCGGCGAACTCAAGGTAGGCGACGAAATCGTGATTACAGGCCCCACTACCGGCGCGATCATAATGACGGTCGATGAACTCCGGTTCGACCTCAGGCCGGTGGATAAAGTGACCAAAGGCCAGCTCTTCTCGATGCCTGTGCCGCGCAAAGTAAGACCCTCCGACAAACTCTATATATGGGAAATAAAAAACAAGTAGTCTATCTGCACGGCCTAAGTTCGTCGGGGCAGTCGACAACCGCCCAGCGACTCCGCCGCACGCTCGCTAAGCAGGAAGTGATCTCGCCCGACATTCCGGTGCAGCCGGAGGTGGCGCTGACCGAGCTTAAAAAACTTGCCTCCACGCTGCGCCCCGACGCCATAATCGTGGGCACGTCGATGGGCGGCATGTTCGCCCAGCTCTTCCGCGGCTTCCACCGCATACTGATAAATCCGTCGTTTCATACGTCGCGCCACATGAAGGAGCACGTCGGTGAGCGTCTTCCCTTTCATAATCCGCGCTTGGACGGAGCCGTCGATTTCGAGGTCGCCGATAAGCTCGTGAAGAAATATGAGAAGCTGGAAGCGCGCCAGTTCGACCCAAAATTCGGCATCTTCGGCAAGAATCCCGACAGTCCCGATCAGGTGTTCGCATTTTTCGGCACAAAGGATGACGTCGTGAACTGCAAGGATGAATACCTCTCCCACTACAGCCGGTCGGCCGACTTCGAGGGCGGTCACCGGCTCGACCCCAACAGCACCATCACGCTTGTGGTGCCCAAGATTCTTGAAATAATAGGCGAGGAATAGTCTCCCCGGGGCTGCCGCCTTAACAATCCTACATAAAAGAAGAAGTCATGATTGAGATTTCACAACGAGTGCAGAACCTGGCCGCATCGGCCACACTGGCAATGCTTCAGAAGACCAACGAACTCCGCGCCGCCGGAGTAGACGTAATCGGCATGTCGGCCGGAGAGCCCGACTTCAATACTCCCGACCATATCAAGGCGGCTGCCTGCCGCGCCATCGAGGAGAATTATTCGCGCTATACGGCAGTGGCCGGCTACGAGTCGTTGCGTCGCACTGTCTGCGATAAACTCCGCACGGAAAATGGCCTCGACTACGAACCCGCGCAGATTGTCGTGGGCAACGGAGCTAAGCAGGAACTTGCCAACGCCCTGCTTGCCACGGTCAATCCGGGCGATGAGGTTATCATTCCGGTGCCGGCATGGGTATCGTATGTAGAAATGGTTAAGCTCGCCGAAGGAAAGTGCGTGCTCGTCGAGACCTCCGCCGACAATAACTTCAAGATGACCCCCGAACAGCTTGAGGCAGCAATCACACCGCGTTCGCGAGTGCTGATGCTCAACTCTCCCTGCAATCCGACAGGCTCCGTATATTCAGCCGATGAGCTTGAGGGGCTGGCTGCCGTGCTACGCCGTCATCCGCAGGTGCTTATCCTCTCCGATGAGATCTATGAGCATATCAACTTCGTGGGCGGAGTGTCGAGCATCGCCTCCTGCGAAGGGATGCAACCGCGCACGATGCTGATCAACGGCGTGTCGAAAGCCTACGCCATGACAGGCTGGCGCATCGGCTATCTCGCCGCTCCGGCTTCGGTGGCCAAAGCCGTGACTAAGCTGCAGGGACAATACACTTCGGGCGCCTCTTCAATTGCACAGAAGGCCGCTGAAGCCGCCTATACCGGGTCGCAGGAATGCGTTGAGGATATGCGCAAGGCCTTCGAGCGCCGCCGCGATCTGATCTGCGGGCTCGCCGCTCAGGTGCCCGGATGGAAGATCAACCGCCCCGACGGCGCCTTCTATCTCTTCCCTGATGTGACAGCCCTCATAGGTAAGCGTGCCGGAGATAAGGAAATCAAGTCGAGCGCCGACTATGTGATGTATCTCCTCGAAGAGGCGCACGTGGCCTGCGTCGATGGCGCCGCATTCTGTGCCGACGGGTTCATCCGACTCTCCTACGCGACCTCCGATGATAACATCCGCGAGGCACTCCGTCGTATCCGAGAAGCTACGGAGAGACTCTCCTGATTTATCCAAAAACTACTCAGATATCCGATCCGGCTCCTGCACCACGCGGGGCCGGATTTTTTCATCTCGCGCGCGGAATGCGTCATAGGAGTAAAGGGAGGGCCGGACATGACTCAATTGTCGTAGTAAAAGGGAGTTAACATTTTTTGGCGATAGCGACAGCGAAAAAATGAGAAGATGATAAGACAAAATCGGCGTTTTTTTCTTATTTTTGCAAATTAATACGGCGAGCAACCGCCGACACAGCCTATATGGGAAAAATTATAGCAATAGCCAACCAGAAGGGAGGCGTGGGCAAGACGACCACGGCCTTCAACCTCGGCGCCTGTCTGGCCGTGGGCAAGAAGAAAGTGCTTCTTGTCGACGCCGATCCGCAGGCGAACGCTACATCCGGCATCGGGGTTGAGCCAACGGAATCAGACGCCAGCATCTACGACTGCCTGATCGACCGCTATCCTGTGGCCGACGCCATCCTCCCCACTCAGATAGAGGGCCTCGACATCATTCCCTCGCGCATCGACCTCGTTGGTGCGGAAGTGGAGCTTATGTCGCGTCCCGACCGCGAGCGTCTGCTCGCGTCGGCCCTCTCTTCAGTTAAAGATTCTTACGATTATATCCTTATTGACTGCAGCCCTTCGCTTGGAATCATCACCGTCAACGCCCTTACGGCGGCAGATTCGGTGCTCATTCCGGTGCAGGCCGAATATTTTGCACTTGAAGGCATCGCACAGCTGCTCAACACCGTGCGCATCATCAAGACGCGGCTCCGCCCGCAGCTGGAAATCGAGGGCTTCCTGCTCACGATGTACGATGCGCGCCTGCGCCTTGCCAACCAGATATTCGAAGAGCTCAAGGGGCATTTCGGCGATATGGTGTTCAATACGGTGATTCCGCGCAACATCAAGCTCTCGGAGTCGCCGAGCCACGGGCTTCCGGTGATCCTCTATGATCCCGACTCCCGCGGAGCCATCGCCTATATGCAACTGGCAAAAGAGTTAAGGACCCGCAATAAGAAAAAGAAATGATTCCTAAAAGAAACGCTCTCGGCCGCGGGCTCGACTCGCTGATAAGCGTCGGTGAAGTGCGCACCGACGGCAGCTCGGCCATATCCGAAATCGACATCGCGCGCATCGTGCCCAATCCCGACCAGCCGCGCCGCACGTTCTCTGACGAAAGTCTCGACGAACTCGCCACTTCCATCCGCGAGCTCGGCATCGTGCAGCCGCTCACACTGCGTCTCACCGATTCGGGCAATTATCAGATAATCGCCGGCGAACGCCGCTGGCGCGCCGCTACGCGCGCCGGCCTCACTTCAGTGCCGGCTTATGTGCGCACGGCATCCGACTCCGAGATGACCGAGATGGCTCTCATCGAGAATATCCAGCGCGAAGACCTCAATGCTATCGAGGTGGCTCTCGGATTCAAGAAGCTTATCGACTCCTATTCTCTTACTCAGGAACGCCTCTCCGAACGCCTCGGCAAGAAGCGCGCCACCATCGCCAATCATCTCCGCCTGCTGAAGCTCCCCGCCGAGATCCAGCTTGGCCTGCGCGACCGGAATATCGATATGGGCCACGCCCGGGCCATCCTTGCCGTGCCCGAACCAAAAGATCAGCTCAAGCTCTATAAGAAAATCCTCAAGGAGGGCCTTTCGGTCAGGACAGTCGAGCGTCTCGCCCGCGAACTCGCCGACCCGGAGAAGAAGAAGCCCGAAGAGGCTCCGAAAAAGGCCGATGAAGCATACGCCGGATTTGCCGACCGACTGTCGCAGCGCTTCAATACGCCGGTAAAGTTCACCCGCAATCCCAACGGCCGCGGTTCGATCACCATCAGATTCGGTTCGGACGACGAACTCCACCGTCTCATCAAGGCCCTCGAGTAAGGGCGTCCTCATTCCGCCGGAACTGCAACAACGCAGTGCACGACGGCCCAACACCAATTAACTGACCAATGGAAAGAAACGAACATCAGGACATACGGCTTTCAGGACTTGAGCGCATTCTCATCATGACGCTCTGTCTGCTCCTTTCTTTCCCCGCCGGCATTTTCTCGCCAAAGGCATTCGCACGCAATGACAACCCTGAGGAGCCGCAGATAGCTGCTGAAGCCCCGGCAGATCCGGCCCCCTCTACCCCTACTGCCACGCTCCCCGATGATCGCGAAGTCTTTCTTGACGCTGAAGTAGCCGTGCCGGTTGATTCGCTACCCCCGACTGAAGTCCGAGCCGATGATTATGCCTACGATGAGTCGGGGAAACTCATCTTCAATCCCTCTCCGTCGCGGGCCGTGTGGCTCTCGGCGCTATGTCCCGGCCTCGGGCAGATCTACAACCGGAGCTACTGGAAGCTCCCCATCGTGATCGGCGGCTTTATGGGTCTCGCCTATGCTACCAATTGGAACAACAACCAATATCAGGATTACATGCAGGGCTATCGCGACCTGCTTGACAACGATCCGCAGACTAAGTCGTACATGGACTTCTTCCCGCCCACAGTGAACGAGGCCGACCTCGACCACAGCTGGCTGGAACAGGTGTTCAAAGCCCGCAAGGACTATGCGCGACGCAACCGCGACCTCTGCATCATCGGCCTCGTGGCGCTCTATGCGCTCTGTATGCTGGATGCTTACGTCGACGCATCGCTGATGCATTTCGATGTGACCCCCGACCTCTCGCTCGACTGGGCTCCGACTCTGATGCAGCCTGCCGGCGGAGGGACTCGCCCGGCTGTCGGACTCAACTGGGCATTCACCTTCTGACAATTTTCCTTTCCCTTCATAATCTGACATTCATGACCTACCGAAATAGAATCATCGCATCACTCTTCGCCACGGCCGCCATACTGACTGCCTCATCCGCAGCCTTCGCGGCTAAGAACCGAAACGTGCTTGACATCAAGCATGATATCACCGACTCCAACATCGTCTATCCGGAAAGCTATGAACTCGACACGCAGAAGATGCTTGAAGGATGGTACATGAAGAATTATACGGCTACCGACGACCGTTACCGCCGTCAGGACGACGTGCAGACCTCCGATGCCGTGATCCGCGACCGCCTGTCGAAACTCAACACGGTGATCGAGATGCCGTTCAATCAGATCGTGCGCAGCTATATCGACCGCTACACGTCGAAAAACCGCGCCGGCGTAGCGGCGATGCTGGGTCTGAGCCTCTACTATATGCCTATCTTTGAGCAGGCGCTTGAGGAGGAAGGGCTTCCGCAGGAGCTGAAGTATCTCCCCGTGATCGAATCGGCGCTCGACCCTAATGCCGTGTCGCATTCCGGGGCAAGCGGCCTCTGGCAGTTCATGGTGTCCACGGGCAAGGGCATGGGGCTGGAGGTCAATTCGCTTGTCGATGAGCGACGCGATCCTTATCTCTCTTCCAAGAAAGCGGCCCAGTATCTGAAGAGCCTATATTCCACTTACGGCGACTGGTCGCTGGCAATCGCAGCCTATAACTGCGGCCCCGGCACCGTGAACAAGGCGATCCGCCGCGCCGGAGGCGATCCGAAGAGCCACGACTATTGGTCGATCTATTATTTCCTCCCCTCGGAGACACGCGGATATGTCCCGATGTTCATTGCCGCTAACTATGTGATGAACTATTATCAGTACCACAATATAAGCCCCGTTCTTGCCACTAAGCCCCTCGTGACCGACACGCTGATGATCGGCAAGCGCGTGCATTTCAACCAGATCTCGAAGGTGCTTGATATTCCGCTCGATGAGCTCCGCGTGCTTAACCCGCAATTCCGGGCCGACATCATCCCCGGCCACGATGAGAAATTCTACACGCTCGTGCTTCCCTCGCAGCAGATCCACGCCTACATCATGAGCGAGCCCGACATCCTCAGCTATGAGGCTGCCCGCTATGCTCAGCGCACCGATGTGAACCCGGGTGAGAATCCGGATGCCGCCGCTGATGCCGAACGCACTTTCAATGCGGATGAGATGCTTGCTGATGAGACACCGCTCGAGCAGGCTCCTGTGGCTCCTGCTCCCGAGCGCAAGACCCCTGTCAAGAAAAACCGGGGCTCACGCACGATTTCGCATAAGGTGGAACCGGGACAGTCGCTCTATGCTATCGCACAGTTGTACGATGTGTCGGTTGATGATATCAAGACATGGAATAATCTTACCCGTAATAATGTGCGCACAGGCCAGCAGCTTCGTATAACCACTGCGGCCGACATAGCTAACAATAGTTCGGCCCGCGAGGTTGCTCCGGCCCCCGCCAAGACCACGGCTAATAAGGGAGCCGACACAGCGTCTCAGGTGCCCACTGCTAAGAAAACCACCAAGCAGGAAACTCCCCAGGCATCTGCAAAATCCAAGAATCAGAAAGCAGAAACCGCAAAAGCCGAGACGACTAAAGCCACTGCAAAGGCAAAGACCGCAAAAGCCGCCTCCGCTGCTCCCGCATCGCACACTATCAAGAGTGGCGAGAATCTTACCACAATCGCCAAGAAGTACGGCACGACTGTAGCAGAACTGCAGAAAGCCAACAACATGAAGGGCGACGCTCTCCGCGCCGGCGACCAGCTGAAGATTCCTGCAACGAAGGCTTCTTCCGCAACGTCATCAAAGAGCACGACGAAGGGAAAGACAAGCTCGGCCACAAAAGCCACAGGCTCTAAGAAAGGAAAGAAAAAGAAGTAATCTTCCGGCCCGATCCGGCCCTGCACTCTCGGAAATTCTTTAACTCACATTTCTATCTATATCATGATTACAACTCTAATTATTATCTTCTTCATCGGATACCTCGGGATCGCGCTTGAGCACCCGCTTCGCGTCGATAAGACGGCAACGGCCCTGCTGCTGGGCATGGTGCTCTGGATTCTCTACGCGTTAGGGGCGGAGTATATCGTGCCGTACGTTGAGGCTGACCATTTCAGGGCCTACCTTGAGGCTCATCCTGCGCTTGCGTCGGAGAGTCTGCACAAGCAGGCGCTGAGCTACGTGACGGATGTCAAGCTCGTGGAGTCACTGGGTGACATCACTCAGACGCTCTTCTTCCTCATCGGCGCGATGACGATCGTAGAACTCGTGGATATCCACGGAGGGTTCACGGTGATCACGAGCCGCATCACCACGCGCAACAAGCGCACGCTCCTGTGGGTGCTCTGTGCGGTGACGTTCATCTTCTCGGCCGTGCTCGACAACATGACCACTACTATCGTGATGGTGCTGCTGCTCCGTAAACTTGTGGCCGATCAGGGCGAGCGCTGGCTCTATGCCGGCATGGTAGTCATCGCGGCCAACACGGGCGGTGCATGGAGCCCGATCGGCGACGTGACAACCATCATGCTCTGGGTGAAAGGCAACGTGACGGCGCTTGCGCTCATCGAGTATGTACTGCTGCCGTCGATAGTGGCGATGGTGGTGCCCGCGCTGATGATTCAGAGGAAACTGAAGGGCACGCTCTCCGAGGTGGAGCAACCGGCTGTCGATCAGACACACGGCATGTCGGCCGGCGAGCGTCTTACGATATTCTGCCTCGGAGTAGGCGGACTGCTGTTCGTGCCTATCTTTAAGAGCGTCACTCATCTTCCGCCGTTCGTGGGGATGCTGTTCGTGCTAGGTGTGCTCTGGCTCTATACGGAAATATTCTATAACGGCAAGCGCACGGAGCGCCGCAAGCAGCATCGTCTGCCGCAAGTGATCTCGCGCATTGATATGCCTTCGATTCTTTTCTTTCTGGGCATCCTGCTTGCTGTGGGCGTGCTTGAGGCGTCGGGCATCCTTGCTGCGGCTGCATCATGGCTCGACGAGGAGGTGCATAACGTCTATATCATCAACGTGCTTTTAGGCATCATGTCGTCGATCTTCGACAACGTGCCACTGGTCGCAGGCGTGATGGGTATGTACCCGATTGAGAATCCGGATGTCGTGGGATATGCGGCGAATTTCGTGCAGGACGGCGTGTTCTGGGAATTCCTAAGCTATTGTGCCGGTGTTGGCGGCAGTCTGCTGATCATCGGTTCGGCGGCGGGCGTCATCGCAATGGGTCTGGAGAAGATCAATTTCGGATGGTACCTGAAGCGCTTCACGTTGCTGGCGCTTGCAGGCTATCTTGCCGGTGCGGCGGTCTATATTATTGAAGTGCTCCTGATGAAGGCCCCCTTCTTAGGCATCCCGAATACGTAAAGATGTGACATAAATCACAGGGAGTGTCCGGATGAAATGCGGACACTCCCTTTTTAATTTGATATAAGTGGTATGATAAAGTTTCTCGATCTGCAGAAGGTAAATGCGGCGCATGGCGAAGAGATAAAATCGGCTGTAAACCGCGTAGTACGTTCGGGCTGGTATCTGCATGGGGCGGAAAATGAAGGATTCGAAAGGGAGTATGCCGATTATATCGGCACATCGCATACGATAGGGGTTGCGAGCGGACTGGATGCCCTGATCCTAATCCTGCGCGGGCTTATAGAGATCGGCCGGTTGCAGCGGGGTGATGAGGTGCTCGTTCCGGCCAATACTTTTTTTGCAACGGTGCTTGCCATCACTGAGAACGGGCTGGTGCCGAAACTTGTGGAGCCGGATCCGTCGACGCTTCAGATCGACGGCTCGCGTATTGAAGAGCAGATTACGCCGCGCACAAAGGCGCTGATGATCGTGCATCTCTATGGTCGGTGTGCGATGACTCAGGAGATTGAAAGAATCTGCCGTGAGCATGACCTACTGCTTATTGAAGATAATGCGCAGGCGCATGGTTGTCTATATGGTTCACGTCGCACGGGGAGTCTGGGTGTGGCTGCCGCTCATAGTTTCTATCCGGGAAAGAATCTCGGTGCGTTGGGCGATGCGGGCGCGGTAACGACTGATGATGCCGAACTGGCGGCTGCAATCCGTATGCTGGGCGATTATGGGTCGTCGGAGAAGTATGTTTATAAGTACACGGGGCGCAACTCCCGTCTCGACGAGCTGCAGGCTGCCGTGCTTCGTGTCAAGCTCCGCTATCTGGATGCCGACAACGACCTTCGGCGCCGGGTGGCGCGCATTTATTGCAATGAGATCAGTCATCCCGACATCACCGTGCCTCGGACTCCCGACATGCGCAATAACGTGTATCATCTCTTCCCCATACTTACGGAGCGGCGCGATGAGTTGCAGCAGTATCTTAAGGAGAATGGCGTAGAGACATTGATTCACTACCCTATTCCTCCCCACCGTCAGGAATGCTACCGAGATCTTGCCACCCTACCGCTCCCCGTCACCGAGAGGCTGCATGCCAGAGAACTCTCTCTACCCATCTCCCCCGTCATGGGCGAGGAGGAAGCGCGCCGCGTCGTGGCCCTTATCAATGCCTTTTAGGCGTTTGGTCGCTTTATCTGCGCTTTTTGTCTCATATTTATCCGAGGAAAGAAGAATGGGATTAATTTTGTAATTGCAGGCATAATTACCTGACTCGACGCACTTCATGGAAGCTTCACATTTAAATTCAAAATAACCATTATATCAAAAAGCTGCTTTATGAAAAAATTAATTAATCTTATTCTGTTTACTCTGATTATACTGGGAGTAACATCATGTGCTAAAGATGCTGCCCTTAAGGCTCAGGTTGAATCCGGGCAGAAACATTGTCCGATGAATATGGGCATGGCGGGCAAGCTGACGTCGATGAATTATGATTCTGACACGCATACGGTAGAATTTGTGCTGACGCTCAACAAGGAGTTCGCTGAAGTAAAGGATCTTCAGGCTTCATCTGATTTAGCGCGCGAGAGCATGAAACTGAGTCTTTCGACGGGTGATATGAAGAAGCTGACCGACATGATGGTTGAGGCGGAAGCCGGTCTGCAGGTCACATATAAGAACCGGGGCAGTAACGATGAGTTCGTGCTTACTTTCACCCCTTCCGAACTGAAAGCCATTGCCGACAATCCTATGAGTGATGAGGAGAAAGATAAATTGCTCCTTGCTAATCAGATAAAATCGGAGATGCGCCGGATGCCCTATAAGATTGATACCGGTCTTACAGTTACCGGGATAGAAGATTCGGGCAATGCGCTGGTGTATATCTGTAAGGTAGATGAGAATGAATATGATATCGACCAGATGGATGCGAGCGTTGCCGAACTGAAAAGCAATATGATTTCAATGCTGAAGGATGTGTCGATGAAAGGGCAGGTAAATCTTCTCTCAGGTCTCGGCAAGGGATTTGAATATCGCTATGTCGGAGACACTACTGGAAAGACTGTCGTGGTGACAATCTCAGCCGAAGAGCTTAGCGCCCTCGCTAAGAAGAAAAAGTAAACGGGGTCTTTCAGGGATATATAACGCAAATGCGGCGGGTCATCACGACTCGCCGCATTTGCGTGTTTTTCATAATACTTTAACTAACTAACCTAACATCATGAAACGATTCTGTTTACATCATTATAACCAGCGGACTGATAGTTAGGTTCACTAACTTTTGTTATTTTTTATATTGAAGATGTCTAAACTTCTTAAATAGAACGAGATATTCAATTACACAGTTATAAAGAGTTATTCCATTTTTACTATGAATTCATAGTAAAAATGGAATACTGTCATGAAATTTCTCACTGCCACTCGTCTTTCAAAAGAAAATCAAATAATCCCGTAAAGTATATGCCATTGTCATCAGTATATGGCATAATGTCATCTGCCACAACTACAATCTTCCGGAATGAATCGGATACCTTAAGAAGCGAGGCTAATTCCTGCTTTCTCTTTTCTTCAGTTGGAATTGAGTAAGCCGACTGGATATAGTACTTCTGATCTCCTTTATTTACAACAAAGTCAATTTCTCGCTGAACAAACTTCAGTTTGCCGTCTTTCATTTCGCGGCTTTCCACAACTCCGACGTCAACAAGGAAACCCAGGACACGAAGATGGTTATAAATCACATTCTCCATGATATGTGTCGGCTCCTGCTGTCGGAAGTTCAATCTGGCATTTCTAAGTCCTACATCAATGCAATAGTATTTCTTAGTGGACTCGAAATACCGCTTCCCCTTGATATCATATCGTTCCGCACTCTCAAAAAGGAAAGCATTTTCAAGATAATTTATGTAGGAAGCTACGGTCTTGGAATCTATCTTCATTTTCTGGACTGATTCAAGAGTATTAGCTATTCTCGAAGGGTTGGTCAGAGAACCTATTGAACTGCACAGCGAGGTTGCCAACCTTGATAAGGCAACCTCGTTCTTGACATTGTTCCGCTCCACTACGTCATCAAGATATGTCTTGTCCCAGAGTCTCTGAAGATAATTGATCTTTTGCTCATTATCTTTATAGTGCAGTAGTCTTGGCATACCACCGAAGGTATAATACTCTTTCCATGCCACACTGATGTTGTCATACATATGACTGAACTCCCTGAAGGAAAGAGGAAACACACGTATCTCGTCTCCACGGCCCCGAAAAATGGTACTTATATCTTTTGAAAGAAATCGTGAATTGCTTCCAGTCACATACACATCTATGTTCTCATGACCATTTAATCCATTCACAAGACGTTCAAAATTATCAAGTTCCTGTATCTCATCCAGAAATACATAATAAATCTCATCTTCGTTTTTTATGAGCGAATAGATGTATTCTTTGACTGCCTTATGGTCCAGCACGTCAAAATCGTGCTTATCATCATCTTTGTCGAAATCTACGGTGATTATGTTCTCTGCCCTTACCCCCTGTTCTATCAGAAAATCTCGGTATATATGGCTTAGAAGCCACGATTTTCCACACCGACGAGGACCGGTGATGATTTTTACCTCACCGTTGGCTCGCCTTAGAATCAGCTTTTCAAGATAGATATCTCGCTTAATGTACTGGTTATGATTCATATCTATTCCATTTTTACTGCAAATTTACAGTATTTTTGGAATAGGCGCAAATTTGAGTGTTTCGTTAGTTGATTGGCACAACACCAACTTCCAGATGATTCGATGTCGGGAATCCGGGGTGGGGAAAAACAGTCGTCCCGATTCACAAAGTTATACATATTCCTGTCATTTTACAAATTATCACTACCATTTATTTACTTTTTTCTTTTCATCTGAATAAAATCTATTTATCAATAGCAGTATTGACCATTAGCGGATGGAAATCTTACATGCGGAAAAGATTTCCTGCGGAACAGTTGAAAAAAATATTCAGTTGGGTAGGGATAAGGTTGGTTTCAGCCGGATAGGGTCTAACTTTGCATCGTCAACGGGAAATCCGGATTTGCTGACTTGTCAGTCCCGTGACGTAATGCAATTATACCACTTTAAACCTGTTTTATTATGGCTCAATTTAAAAATCCTTATCAGGGTGATGTCTTCGCCCCCGAGGACTCTAACAGGAATCGCAACGGTTTTGATCGTTTATCAGGCAACCGCTATCAGTCGCCTGTGCCGGGACATCTCCCGCTTATCGCTCTCCTACCCAATGAGAAAGGGAAACTTACCGACTCTCTGACGGTGTCGCGGATGAGACGGGCCGGTCTCAACTGCATGGCCGTGGATACTCCGGCCTCCGTTCTGATGAAGCATTATTCCGCTTCCGGCAGCCTTCCGATGCCCACTCTCCTGATGATCGATTATTTCCTGACGGAAGCCTTGCCCGGCATCAAGACTCCTGCTGAAGCTACGGATGATGTCATCCCTAAATTAAAGGAAATGAATCTCCGGGGGATCATAATGCCGGTGGGGGACTGTTTCAAATCCATCGACAGAGTACGCGAATATCTCCGGCGCCTCTATGACTCCGCGCTGGCTGTTAAGGCCGAAATGCCGCCCGTGATTCCTATGGTCTCGGAACAGTCGGTGATTCCCCGGCTGCATAAGAAGGGCGAAGAGGCGGAGGCTCCCTATCTGTTATCTTATCTCCAGCTCTGCCTCGGGCCTTGCGTCTGGGCTACGGACTCCAACCTCTGGAGATATGACGGCAACACGTTCAAGGGCCCTCTCATTCCGTCGATGAACGACCGCGAGATCATGGCGTTCATGGGCATCTGGAGCGACCGACCCACGTGGGGATATGTCAGATGTCTACCGCTTGAGAAGATAAAGAACCCCGCTCTCGATTACGGCCCCATGTTGGGCGCGGCCTTCTCGGCATTGGCAACCGGAGCACAGGGGCTCATGTTCTCTGACCTACGTCAGGGAATCGGTACTCCGGCTCCTCTGGAGCCTGGTGGGAAATCCGGTTCAATCGAACCTGTGCTCCCTGTAACGGCCTGCTCATCATACGACCTTGTCGAACCTGTCGTCAGACGCGTGCGCCAGTTCGAGGGCGTGTTCCTCGGAGCACACCGAATCGAGACGCTACACACCGATCCCAATGCCACTCCAAGGTCAGATGGTCAGAATCCGGATTATACGTTGGAGCTTACGGCGCGTACAAACGGAGTCTTACCTAAGAATCTGTTCTCCCGCATGACGATGGCGCTCGGTCCTCTTGTCAGCATAACGGGCGCGAAGTCAGAGCCCGCTAAGGTCATGGTCTCGCATCTCAGTCTGATGACCGATCATACGGCCCTGAAGTGCCCCGAGGCGGAGAATGTTCTGGATTTCCTTGTGGTGGTCAACAAGAATCTCATCCGGTCTCAGACTATCAACATTGAGTTAATCCCCCATTATCAGGTTCTCGAGGTTACGCAGGCCCTTATCAATGACCCTGCCGACCGCAGCGCAAACGCACTGGTCGAGAAGAAAATCTCTTCATCCTCTATAACACGCACACTTGCCCCGGGAGATATTCTTGTACTCCGCTGGAAACCTGTGGCTCCGGCGCCACTCGGGTAAGTCACTCTTCCCGTTTCATGACAATCACTTAAACAAGAACAATATGAATACAGAATTTAAATCTAATTCCCCTGCTACGGCTCCAGAGGAGATGCCGATCATGGGATATGCCATCACCGCTACGCAGGACTTCGTCAGTAACGAGCAGGATATACCTTCTGATCTCAATTCGCGACCCGTGGAGTCTACAGACCCTTCCGACATGGATGACCGCAAGGTGATTCTTGACATGAAGGCCGCCGGATGCAACATTGCCCACCATACCCCTCACTTCTATGTTAATCAGGAGGACCGGTCGAGGGATAAATATGGTTACAATAAGCTCCTGTCATTTCTCAAGGGTCGCATGAAACTCAGCATCCACAATGGGGCCCTATCCATAATTGAATCCACTAATGATCATCCCGGCGCTACCGATTACATTGGTATGCTTCAGGCCAATCAAGACTACGCGGAAGTGCTGCGCTGGATGGTGGTGGCGGATGAGCCCAGTCGTGAGCAAGTGATGACCGACACCAAGGAGAGTATAGTCGGATCCTTCAAAAATCTCAAACAAGTTCTCACTGACTCACTCAATGATGATAAATGGACTCCTTTCATCAATTTACTTCCTATTCACGGGATGCAAAAGATTAATGGGGAAGAGGGTCCCATTAACAAAAGCGAGAAATACAAGCAGTATCTGAAGGACTATGTCACGAACTTCTCGCCTCAGATGCTTTCAGTCGATTGCTATCCGGTGTTGCAGTATAATCCCGTCACTCTCGGAAATATCGGGAACGGCTTCCAGAAAATGGAGTCAGGGGAGTTGCAGCAGGTGCACGAACGCTTCTACCGCACGCTGGCGTTAGTTTCGGCCAAGGCTGCCGAAACAGGGCGTCCCTGGTGGTATTACCCTCTTACCGGCGAACACTTTGTTGAGGATAAAAACGGGTTCCACTATCCAATAGCCAGGGAGGAGTATATCCGCTTCCAGATATTCTCAGCTCTCGCATACGGCGCCAAGGGAATTGTGGAATGGAGGTTTCTTGAAATCCTGTCAGACCGGAATAACCTGCGGTGTGAAAAGATAGAAAATGTGAACACTGGATATAATGGGGAAGTTTATCTACGCCATCCCGTTCGCGCGAACCGCATGCGTACTCCCGTCTGGGAATACCTGCGACGCGTCAACGCCGAGGTCAGATGCTTCCAGTCAATCTTCCTCAATGCCGAGGTGAAGAATGTGTATCATACCAACCTCAAGCAGTTGGCTGAATTAGCGTTAGAACAACGTAACAGTTGCCTTGAATATGGAACTGATAATCTCCCGGACATCTCATACAGACTTCCATTATCTGATATGAAGGTTGCGAAACAGTGGGGACTTAACGCTTTCTTGGAAGGTAACGATACTCCTCTTCTCTCAGTCTCATGTCTCAAGAAGAACCCATGTCGGCTCGATGCCATTAGAGATGGAGAGTTGGAGAAGGACTCATTCTCGAACGGTCTCGGAGTAATAGTGTCTCATCTATATGATAAGAGAATAGCTACAGACTATGTAGTCGTGGTCAGTCATGACGCCGCTTGTTATCAGGACGTGACCCTCACCTTCAAGGAGGGAACCTCAATATTTCAATTGACCCCGGACACTGGGACAGAGTCATCCTTCGGTATTATGGTCAATACTCTGACCGCGCGCACCGTTTCCTATCTTCTCCCTCCCGGAGGATATCTCATATTTTCCACAAAGGCCTGACTTACATTCCCGCAGATTGACATAAATACATAGTGACAGCCCCCGTCCTCTATTATTGGTGGACGGGGGGCTGGTTTCAGTTTACATGGATTTTCTTGGTGCGGTTGCCTTGGCGCAATATGTACACTCCCGTAGGAAGTGCTGTTATGCTTCTTCCTCGTTTTGTTCCCAGAAGGTCATATACCTCGTATGGATTCTCGATATCAATGTCCGTACTTATATCCTGGAATATTGAGCCATTTGAAGATGTCTCCGCATATATCATCCGTTTACGGAACTTGTTCCACGGACTTACGTTGTCCATTCGCTCAAATCCCTCTTCACTGGCATAAAGTTCGATTCTGACATAGTCCTCGAACGTAAAAATGGACTCCGGGGCCTCAACCGGCTGGGACGCCAGATATATGACTTTATTGATCTTTGGCAGATAGTTTTCCCATGTGTCCTCGTTCCACCGACAGTTGAACGCCCCTTCACCTATCGTATCCACAGCCAACGGCAGATGAATGAATTTCACCTGGGGGCAGCTGAAGGCACCGGCTCCTATAACCCGCACCGAATCGGGTATGATTATCGAGTCCAGGGGATTATGCCAGAAGGCCTTTTTCCCTATTGTCCTGAGTGACGGGGGAAGTTGGATATTCTGAAAACCGCAACTGGCAAAGCCACTTTCTCCTATCGCTCCAAGCGATGAAGGCAGACGGACATTCTGTAAAAGTCCGCAACCGGCGAATGCATTGTTGCCTATTTCACGGAGTCCGGCGGGCAACGTGACGGAATCAAGCGCGCAACACTTGAATGTATAATCTTCTATCTTATCTATCAAGGGTGGGATACTGACATAGTGCAGACTGTCACAATACTCGAACGCATGCTTACCTATCCTAAGTAATGAGGCAGGCAGATCAGCATTCATTATACCTGAACTGGCGAAAGCACCGTCGCCTATCTCAGTCAGTGTTTCCGGGAAGTTAACATGTACAGGATTTAGCCAGAACCAGCCGCCATGACTATGGCCTTGACCACAACCCACAAATGCATCGTCTCCTATCTTCTGCAAGGAATCATTCAGCACCACATGGTATAGTCTACTACAGTGGTAAAAGGTTTTAGGCTTTATCTCCCTTACATCTCCTGGTATTTCTATTGAACCGAGACCGGAATTACTGAAGGCACTGGCCCCTAATTCCTTCAGGGAGGATGGTAAGGCAATATCTGTTAAGGAACTACACTCCAAGAAAGCACCACTCCCTATCACTTCAAGCGAGGATGGTAAGTTAACTCCCGTCAATGAAGGGCAAGCATAAAATGCGGAGGCACCTATCTCCTTAAGTGAAGAAGGTAAAGTGATAGCCCTTAAATAGCTACTGCCGTAAAACCCCCACGGAGCAACGGCTGTGACTGTATACTGTGTATCTCCATCAGAAACTTCAGATGGGACAACTACTACCGGGATTGTATTCTCCTCTGCAGATACGCTCACAGTCTTCTCTTCCTCGCTGATGACGGTGTAAGTCAGCGTCTGGTCTTCGTAGGTGTATTCAAATTCACGGCAGATGCCCGGCAGAAAGGTCAGCAACAGGCCTATCAGGGTGATTATTGCTTTTCTCATACGCATTTGAGTGTTTCGTTAGTTGATTGGCACAACACCAACTTCCGATGATTCGATGTCGGGAATCCGGGGTTGGAAGAAAACACCAACTTCCGGATGATTCAATGTTTGGAATCCGAGGATGGAAGTAAATAGTCGTCTCGATTCACAAAGTTATACATATTCCATTCATTTTGCAAATTATCACTACCAATTATTTACTTTTTTCTTTTAATCCCTATAAAATCTCTATGTCAATAGTAGTAAAGGTAATTAACGGATGGAAATCCTACATACGGAAATTCCTTCCTGCGGAAGAGTTGAAAATTAAGCAGACATAACGCAAATGCGGCGGGTCATCACGACTCGCCGCATTTGCGTGTTTTTCATAATACTTTAACTAACTAACCTAACATCATGAAACGATTCTGTTTACATCATTATAACCAACGGGCGCCCCCGACGGTTCACTCAGATCAAATTTTTTCAAAAATTTTTTTGTGTCTGTGCCGGAGTTGGGGATATAACCGATTTTTTGTAAATTTGCATTGTAGGTCGCAGTGGCTTCTTTAGGCCGTGGAGCGCGACAAAACCCGCATTTAAATGAATCAGACTGCAAATCCACCGGAACTTAAGGCTCCCGTGAGCCGTCGGCTGCGCGATGAGTACAGCGCCCTGCTGCGACTCGGATATCCGGTGTTGCTCACGCAACTCGGCATCATCGTGATGAGTTTCAGCGACACGATGATGGTCGGTGCCTACGGCGTGACCGAACTCGCCGCGTCTGCTTTCGTCAACAGCGTCATGCTCATTCCGCTCGTCATGCTCAGCGGGCTCGCCGCCGGCCTTACGCCTCTGATCGGCGCACTTTTCTCCCAGGGTAATCACCGGGAAAGCGGACGCATGACCCGCGCCGGACTTCAGGTGAACCTTCTTGTAGCCGCAATCTTCACCGCCGTGATGGGATTGCTCTATTTCTTCCTCGACCGCTTCGGCCAACCGGCCGAAATCCTTCCCGCAGCCCGCGCCTACTACCTCACCCTCCTCACGGCCTTCATTCCCCAGGCCCTCTTCAACGCATTCACGCAGACCTGCAACGGCATGACTGACACACGCACCCCGATGTGGTTCATTTTAGGGGCAGTGGGGCTGAACATCATAGGCAACTGGCTACTGATATTCGGCCATTGCGGATTTCCCCGCCTCGGCCTTACAGGCGCCGGAATAGCAACCGCCATAGCACGATACGCCGGATTCATAGGCATTGCGATAGTGTTTCTCTTCTCACGCAGATTTGCGCCCCAGCGCGAAGGCCTCATGCACCCCGGGCGCCTCGCCCGAGAGCGTATGAAGGTCTGGATCACATCATACCCCGTGATGATCCAGACCGGAATCGAATGCGCGCTGTGGTCGGTTGGAGCCGTGGTGTGCGGGTGGTTCGGAAAGGTGCAGCTCGCCGCCTATCAGGTAGTGAACACCATCGGCCAGCTCGGATTTATGACCTATATGAGTTTCGGCGTCGCAGTCTCCGTACGCGTGGCCAACTTCACCGGACTCAACGATGAGGCCGGAGCCCGCCTCTCCGCCCGGGCCGGCTTTCACCTCAACTGCATGCTCGCCACGATCGCCTCTCTGATAATGGCAGGCTTCGCCCACCAGCTGATAGGCATCTTCACCCCCGATGACGAAGTGATCGCCGCCGGACAACTCTTCATTGTCCCCCTCGTGCTCTATCAATACCTCGATGCCACGCAGCTCACCTACATCAACGCAATCCGCGGCACATCGCAGAGCCAGCCTCTCCTCTGGATAGCCATCGGTGCATACGTCGTGATCGGCATTCCGACGCTCCTCCTCTTCGCAGTCGGCTTGGACGGAGAGAGCGTAGGCGTTTACTACAGTTTCAACGTGGCGCTTCTCGCTGCTGCCGTGGCGGCCTGGCTCGTGTTCCGACGCATACGCATCGGCAATCCTTATTCCGCCAATGTGCAAATAACTAAATAATAATCAAATATATTTACTTTATAAAAAAAACACATTACAATGAAAGAAGCAATCGCAACCACAGCGGCTCCCGCCGCAATCGGCCCCTATTCGCAGGCCATCAAGACCGACAACCTGATTTTCTGCTCAGGCCAGCTTCCCATCGACCCCGCCACCGGCAAAATGCCCGAAGGCATTAAGGAACAGACCGCCCGGAGCCTCGCCAACGTGAAGGCTATCCTCGAGGCTGAAGGCCTCGGCATCGACAACGTCGTGAAGACCACCGTGCTCCTCGCCGACATGTCGCTCTTCGGCGAGATGAACGAAGTGTATGGCGCAACTTTCGCCCAGCCCTTCCCCGCGCGCAGTGCGTTTGCCGTGAAAGCCCTCCCGATGGGTGCACTCGTAGAAATCGAAGTCATCGCAACACGATAATACCCAAAATAATATAAATCAAATGAGGCGGGTCTCCACGACCCGCCTCATTATTATTCCTTTATCCCGGTATTACTCCTTAATTCGGCTGAAAAGATTCCAGCCCGGCGCAACGGAATAGGCTGCAGCCTTCCCTGGCGCCACACGCAGCACGCACCGCTCATAGACCTCACTGTCGCCGGGCTCGAACAGCGTGCTTTCACAGTCAAACTTCGGAACTGCAGCCGACATCTCCACCACTTCCTCCATTGCGCGGCAACCGCTCAGTATGAGCTCGCCGAGAAGATGCGGATTGGCCGGCAACTGAATCCGGCGAAGACGCAGGCATTCGGCGAAGGCGTACGACTCAAGTTCGGTGATGCTCGCCGGCAGCCTGACTTCCTCAAGACTTCCGCAGAACGAAAAGGCATTCGACCCGATATGAGTCAGCAGGCGCCCGAAATCAAACGTCAGCAGATTTCCGCAATAAGCGAAGGCGTGAGCCTGAATATCACGCACATCCGACTCCATCGAAACTGTTTGCAAACGCCCGCACCATGCGAAAGCGTAGCGCGGAATCACACTCACCCCCTTCGGAAGAGCCACTCGCTCGAGCGCACCGCATTCACGGAATACTCCCTGGCCGAGAGTCCTGACAGACGACGGCAGAATTATTTCCCTCAGATTCTTACAACCCAGGAAAGCATAGTCGCCCACAGCAGTGAGCTCAGGCCGCCCCTCAAACCTCACTCTATGGAAATCATCCCTGTCGGCAAACGCATAAGCCTCAATCCGGAGCGTCCCGGCAGGAATCACCAGCACGGAATCCTCCACCACAGGCACGCCTGCTGCCGAGGCCCGCAACGCCCATGCTGCCGAGGCCAAGAGAATGAACAGATAAATCAGCCGCCTCATTTCTTAAGATAAGAGGGCTGACGGTCGGGAGGCAGGATATTGCGCTCATTGACAGAGTCAACCTTCACAACGATTACGGGCGACGCACCGCGCCACGGCATGGCCGTGTGATATTTACGGTAAGTGATGCGCACCGGCATATTCGCAAACTGCATCTCCTTCAGCTTCGCTGCAACCTTAGGATCTGACGTGGAGAACACGAAGTCGCCATCATAGCTCCGGGTCGTGTCCATAAGGTTCTTATAAGGCAGCACGACACCCTCAAAAGTCTTGAACACCTCCCCGCGCTTCTCAATGCTCTCCACATAGCCATACTGCGTGGCATCATCCACGTAGGGATTGAACATGCGCGAATAGACCACCCACACGATCACAATCGAAATCAGGCCTACGCCTACCCAGAGCCAAAAACGCCAGTGCATCCCCGGGCTTGGCCGCAGATGCTCAAACTCATCCTCCGGCTCCTCCCAGTAGCGCGGATCATCGGGCTGCCACTCTGGCCGCTTGGGCTCAGGCGCCCTCACGGGTTCCTCACTCGCATCCTCAAAGAAGTCGTTCTTTTCGTTATCTTCAAAATCTCTCATAATATCCGTTTTTAGACTCCATCCAATAAAAAATGTTAAATGCAGGGCGGGCTCTTTTTGAGCTAAAATCTTGAATCTCTGAGGGAGCAGCCTTCGAGCTGTGACCGAAGAGATTCGAGATTTAAGCCAAAAAGAGGCCGGACGCAGGTAACTTTATTTTATTAGTACGAGCCATTATATTTAAATTGATTAAAATTAAAGTTTTTAAATTACTCCATTCATCGCATCTCAGGGGCACATATCGCCTTTTGCCTCAGTCACATAGCACGCTATGCTCCTTCGTCTGCAAGACGATATCTGCTCCCTGAGATGCGACCCTGCATTAATATTTTTTATTGGATGGAGTCTAAATACGATGCATTATTTATCTGCAGCCTCGGCATTCCCTTTCTTGCTTAGCGCGATATAGGCCATTGTGTAGATGCCGAGAATAATGAGCATCACCGTCTGTCCCGACCACTGCAACATTGAGAAAGCCGTGCCTTCGGCATCTGAAATGCCGTAAACAGCCAGACCGAACATCACCGCGATATTCCAGGGGCCGAGGCCGCCGTTGGAAGGAATCGCCATGCCGATTGAGCTGAGCACGAACGCCACCAGACAGGGCACGAGGCCGAATCCGAGCGAGGCCTCGCTGCAGAGCGCGCGCGTGAAGTCGAAGGCGAAGAAGGCCACATAGAGCTGCACAAAGTAGCAGCCCCAGATCGCTAACGTATAGGCAAGGAAGCTCCACTTCCCCTTCATCGTGGCCAGCGATGCGAACCCGCGCCACATGCCTCCTATCCATTGGCGCGTCTTCTTCACGGGGCCCGTCTCGCGACCGAAATGAAATATCGCCCAGATGATCAGTATGCCGCCGATGAGGCCGGTCCAGGCATGCGGACTCCGCACGAGTGCAAGGGCGCCCTGCCCCACCGGATAGCGTTCAAGAAACGATTCCAGGGCCGGAGCCGCCACCACGAAGGTGAGCAGCGTCAGACAGAGCACCATCACCGTGTCCATCAGACGGTCGGCCACCATCGTGCCCACTATCTCGGTAAAGGGTTTCTTCTCAAGCCTCGAGATATACGTGCAGCGCCACACCTCGCCAAGCCTCGGAAACACAAGATTGAGCGCGTAGGTGCCGAATATCGAGCAGACGAGTGCCATCAGCGGGGGGCGTATGCCCAGACTGTCGAGCTGGATGCGCCAACGCAGCGCGCGGCACACGTGACTCAGCACGCTTATTCCCATCGCCGCAAGAATCCACCAGTAGTCGACACCATGCGTCACGAGACTCCACATCTGCGAGAAGTCGACCTTGCGGAACATATAGCTCACCAGCACCACGGTCAGTGCCAGCGGCAGAAGCCATCTTAACAAATAGCCTAATATCTTCTTGAATGTCATAATGTCAAGTTTCAGTTCGGTTAAGCCGGGCCGGAATTCCCTTCCGCCGGGGCGCGAGCATAGAATCAGAGAATGAATTCAACTTCCTTGAACATAAATTCGCGTGTCGGGCCGGCATCGGTGTCAAGAATGCGTATCGGCCCCTCCGGACTGACATCCCTGATAATGCCGCTGAAGAGTTCCGGCTCTCCCTCACGCGGATTTCTCTGCCGGAAGGGATGGGGCTTGCCGTCGCCCCGCCAGAGCGCTGCCATAAAGTCGGCATGGAGGGAACTTCGCCCCTCGGGAGTTGCAGTCTGCGCGAGTCGCGCTTCAAGATAGCGGCCCATGGATGCGGCGGCGCGGCTCACATCGCGCTCTTCGCCGGTGAGTTGCACGAGCGACACCGGATTGGGGGCATCGCTGTGAAATTCCCGCTGGTTGATGTTGACGCCGAAGCCTATGCGAGAATGGTCGATGCTTGAGGCCGTGAGTGAATGCTCAATCAGGATTCCGCATATCTTACGGTCGGCCACATATATGTCGTTGGGCCATTTCACCTTTGCCTCCACCCCTTCGAAGGCCAGCCAGTCGACGACAGCGAGTGCCGTAGCCTCGCTGATGGCAAACTGCTGGCGCGGAGCCACCCCGGACGGACGCCAGAAGAGTGTCGCCGTAAGATTGCGCCCCGGCTCCGACTCCCAGGAATTGCCCCGCTGCCCGCGCCCGGCCGTCTGGCTCTCGGCAAGAACCATCGTCATGTCGGCAAGCGTCGCGGCGTGACGGGTCACATAACTGTTGGTGGAATCCACTTCTTCAAGGATAACGAAATTCATACAGGATTCTGTAACTGGGGTTAATGTCGTGTCAGTTCAAATCAGTTGTTCAGTCAAATCTAAGGAGGCTTCGGCCTCCTCATCAAGGATGATGGTGCGCGAGCCGTCGGCCTCCACCCTTATCGTGACGGGCACGATATCATCGGGCAGGAATTCTGCCACCTTCAAGGGCCATTCCATGATGCAGAGCGCTCCGGAGTCAAAATACTCGTCAAGACCCAGATCAAGAGCCTCCTCGGGCGTGTCGATACGGTAGAAATCGAAGTGATAGACCGGCTCGTCATCGCGATCGCGATATTCATTAATAATGCTGAATGTGGGGGATGTCACCTCGTCGGCAACCCCCAGCAGGCGGCCCACAGCCGCCGTGAGAGTAGTCTTTCCGGCACCCATCTCGCCCAGGAGCGCCACGTGACGCCGCTCGCCCAGCGCAGCCAGCAGCCGGCCGGCTGCCGCATCCGTTTCTGCCTCGGTCGCTATTCTTATTTCCATACTGACCTGCTTAATTTTTCCTAAGTTACTGCAAATTTAGCGATTTTTTGATTAAATTTGCTTTCTCAACGAAAATACTTGTAAAATTCAACTATAATAATGGGAAAAGTCTTGATTATCGGCGCCGGAGGCGTCGGAACAGTTGTGGCTCACAAATGTGCTCAGCATCCTGATGTGTTCAGTGAAATCGTGCTCGCATCGCGCACCAAGTCGAAATGCGACGCCATCGCCGAGAAAGTGGCTCAGAAGACGGGACACGCGTCAATCGTCACCGACCGCGTCGATGCCGATAGCGTGCCGGAACTCTGCGAACTCTTCCGCCGTCATAAGCCCGAGCTCGTGATTAACGTCGCGCTCCCCTACCAGGACCTCACCATCATGGAGGCTTGCCTGGAGTGTGGCGTCAACTATCTCGACACTGCCAATTACGAGCCCAAGGATGAGGCTCATTTCGAATATTCATGGCAGTGGGCCTACCGCGAGCGCTTCGAGAAGGCGGGCCTCACGGCTATCCTCGGCTGCGGATTCGACCCGGGAGTCTCGGCTGTGTTCGTCGCATACGCCGCCAAGCATCACTTCTCTGAGATGAGATATCTCGATATCGTCGACTGCAACGCCGGCAACCACGGCAAGGCATTCGCCACCAACTTCAACCCCGAAATCAACATCCGCGAGATCACGCAGAAGGGTAAGTACTGGGAAGACGGCAAGTGGGTGGAGACTGAGAATCTGGCCGTGCATCAGCCCCTCACATATCCCAATATCGGCGAGCGCGAGAGCTATCTCCTCTATCATGAGGAGCTTGAGAGTCTCGTGCAGAACTTCCCCTCGATCCGCCGCGCCCGCTTCTGGATGACATTCGGACAGGAGTATCTCACTCACCTGCGCGTGATTCAGGACATAGGTATGGCACGCATCGATCCGGTCATGTATAACGGTCAGGAGATCATCCCAATCCAGTTCCTCAAGGCCGTGCTTCCCGATCCCGGTTCGCTCGGAGAAAACTACACCGGCGAAACCTCCATCGGCTGCCGCATCTCGGGTCTTGACAAGGAAGGCAAGGAGTCGACCTACTACATCTACAACAACTGCTCCCACCAGGAGGCCTATAAGGAGACCGGCGCTCAAGCCGTGAGCTACACAACGGGCGTGCCCGCAATGGTAGGCGCAATGATGTTCATGACCGGCAAATGGGTGATGCCCGGCGTGCACAACGTCGAGGAGTTCGATCCGGATCCGTTCCTGGCCAAACTCGCAGAGTGCGGTCTCCCCTGGAATGTCATTATCGACGGTGATCTCGAGTTTGAAGTCTGATCAGTAAATCCGCGGCTTGGAATCCTCTGCCCTGCGGGGAGGGGATTCCGGGCCCATTCTATAATTTATATTCCATGAAATCAACCATGAAACTGATAGCCCTGGCGCTTGCCGCCACGGGCGCCGCAGGCGTTGCGGCGGTGATGCCTCGTCAGGGTGAGATCCTTTCTTCGGGGAAGTCGACCCTCATCTCAACTCCATCGGGCACCGTGACGGTCACTCCGCTCGCTCCCGACATCTTCAAGATCTCGAAAGTGCCGGCCGGCGTCAAATCGTTCAGCTTCCCGGCCTCGCAGAGCTCGGTGCTCTCCCCTTCGACTGAAGGCATAGCCTGGTCGGCCACCCCGCAGGAGGTGGAGTTCCGTTCGGAATCGACTATCCTCAAGATCAACCGCTCTACCGGCGTCGCCACTTTCCTGACTCTGGAAGGCGATACCATCCTGACCGAGAGCCGTGGCGTCGACAATACGGGCGACGTGAAGACCGTTTCGCTCCGCAACGGCCGCAAGCAGAATTTCTACGGCGGCGGCGAACGCGGACACTCGTTGCGTCTCAACGGCGATACGCTCGTGATGTTCAACCGCCAGAACTATGGCTACACAGGCTCCGATCCGCGCATCTCGCAGATGGGCATCACGATGCCCTGGTTCGCATCTGATGCCGGCTACGGCGTGCTTTTCGATGATTATAACCGCGCATCGCTCGCATTAGGCGATGACGAGATCCTCTACACTTCGGAAACTCCCAAACCGCTCTCCTATTATTTCGTGAACGGCGGAGGCACGCTTCCGGGCGTCACCGAACGCTACACGCATCTCACCGGCCGCCAGCAGCTTCCTCCCTTCTGGGCGCTCGGATATGTCACGTCTAAGTATGGCTATCACACGCAGGATGAGGCCCTCGGCGTAATCGACACGCTGCGTCGACGCGATTACCCGGTCGACGGAATTGTGTTCGACCTCTACTGGTACGGCAAGGAGACCGACATGGGACGCCTTGAATGGAACCCTGAACAATTCCCCGATCATAAGGGGATGCTCGACTCGCTCCGCGCGCAGGGCGTGCATACGGTGCTTATCAATCAGCCCTATATCAACAAGATAGGAGCCATCGACAACTATAACATGCTCAGCGAGGCAGGCCTTCTCACCAAAGACGCGGAGGGCAACACTCACGACGTCACCACCTGGGTGGGCGACGCCGGCATGTTCGATATCTCCAATCCGGCCACGCGCGCATGGATGTGGAACCGCCTGCGCAATCTTACGGCTGAAGGCGTATCGGGATGGTGGGGCGACCTCGGCGAACCCGAAGTGCACCCGCTCACCATCGTGCATGCTAACGGCGAGACGGCCTCGCAGTATCATAACGTCTACGGCAACCAATGGTCGCAGACAATCTACGACGGCCTCCGCACCGACTTCCCCGACATGCGTCCGCTGCTTATGATGCGCGGCGGCACGGCCGGCCTGCAGCGCTACAGCGTCTTCCCCTGGACCACCGACGTGTCGCGCTCATGGGGAGGCATGGCTCCGCAGGTAGCCCTGATGCTTAACTCCGGTCTCTCCGGCCTCGGCTATATGGGCTCTGATGTAGGCGGATTCGCAGTTGACCCTGCCGATCCTTACCAGCCGGAGCTCTACGTGCGCTGGCTCCAGATGGGCACATTCACTCCCATGCTGCGCACACACGCACAGTTCAAGCCCGAGCCCTACAACTATCCTAAGGAAGAGGATATCGTGCGCCGCTTCATCAAGCAGCGCTATGAGTGGCTCCCCTATAACTACACGCTCGCCTACGAGAACACGGCCTATGGCCTCCCGCTCGCACGCCCCGTGAATTTCTACGCCGAGCCCGGCGACGGCGACGTCAACAACACGACCGAATACCTCTGGGGATCGGAAGTGCTGATCGCGCCCGTGTTTGAGAAAGGTGCCCGCACGAGAAAAGTGACTTTCCCCAAAGGCGCCACCTGGATCAACTGGAATAACCCGGCCCAGCAGTTCGCCGGCGGCTCCACAGCGACCGTCGCGGCTCCCCTGTCGCAGCTCCCGATGTTCGTAAAGGCCGGAAGTTTCATCCCGCAGTATATGCGCCCGATTCAGAATGTCGACCAGTATGACCCCACTTACCTGACAGTGAAATACTTCCCGGCCAAGCAGGAGAGCAACTATGTTCTCTTTGACGACGACCGCAAGAGCCCGACATCGCTGAGCGACGGAGCATATCAGCTCACTACGTTCACAGCCGAGCCTTCAGGCCGCGCCATTACATTCACCCTCCGTTCGGAAGGCGAATATGAGGCAATGCCGCTCAAGCGTCAGATCACCTTCGAGATTCCCGGCATCGCTCTGCCGTCGAAGGTAACCTTAGGCGACTACACCGTAGAGCGCGTGCCGTCGTTCGACAAAGTTCCGGCCCCCAACGGTATCAGTCAGCCGGCTTGGACCTACAATGCAGCCACCCGCACGGCGACCATAGTGTTCCCCTACGATTACTCCCTCACGACCCTGCGCATCAACTGATGCCCAGGTGCGAAATAACTCAAGCGAAAGCGGCAGGCCGCATTTCCATTGCCGGCGATGCCAACGGTAATGTCACCGTGTATTCAGCCGACGGCGTAGTCATCCTCCGTGATGCTCCCGCAGCGCAGCTCCGTACGCTTGAAAAGGGTCTCTACATCATCAATGGCAAGAAGACTATCCTGAAATAATCCCACATCCCTGAATAACGCAAATGCGGCGGGTCATCACGACTCGCCGCATTTGCGTGTTTTTCATAATACTTTAACTAACTAACCTAACATCATGAAACGATTCTGTTTGCTTTACATCATTAAAACATCGGGGCCACAGAAACGGTTCACTACCCCGGGCTACATTTCAGGGCGAGAATGTTTCTGCTATATCTGACTTAACATTTTTTAAGTTTAGACTGCCACGTTACGGCACTCTTCATCCTTACTTTTGCATCGTCAATATCACTTGAATTACAATTTTATCCTTACTGAAAGATTTTTAAAGCAATGTCCACTGACTTACAGAACCACATTAACTATTCGATTGAAGACTTGCTTGATGAGAATGCCCGGCGCCGTGCAGAGGCGTCGGGCATTTTTGATCCGGTAAGCGGAGTGGGCTCCACGGGGCCCCGCTTTGAATTCCATGCCGATGGGCTCGGGAGTCTGCAGTTGCCGCTATCGATGCGTGAGCTCCCCGAGGTGACCGGCCTGATGAAGTGTGGCAGTGTCGACGCCTGGCTGCGGGAGAGTCTCGGAAGGCACGTGCTCCAGACCGACCGCGCGGCCTTCACGGCGCGTTTTGACCGTCTGCGTATGCTGCACGACTTCCCCTACTGGGCGGCTACTCGCGCATACATAAAGAATAAGCGCGGAGGCGATGATATGCTCTTCCGCCTCAACCGTCCGCAACGCAAGCTCGTGGAGCATCTCGAGGCGATGCGCAATGCCCGGCGCCCTATCCGGCTGATTCTGCTCAAGGCGCGGCAATGGGGCGGCAGCACCTGCACGCAACTTTATATGGCGTGGCTCCAACTCGTGCATCAGCGCGGACTCAACTCGCTCATCATCGCTCATCAGGGAGTGGGCAGCGAGGAGATTAAGGATATGTTGGACCGTATGATAGCCAACTATCCCCTTGAGCTTCTGCACGCGCCGGGCGAGAAAGCCGAACGCGGCGAGAAACGGGTGGAATGGGTCGGGAAGACGCGCACGATGTTCCGTGTGCCTGCCCGCAACTGCAAAGTGAAAGTCGGCACGGCCGAACGCCCCGATTCATGCCGCGGCGGCGACTATAGCCTCGTGCACTGTTCGGAAGTCGGCATCTGGAAAAAGACACTCGGCAAGACTCCCGAGCAGATCCTGCGCTCGGCCTGCTCGGGCGTGCTTCTGCAACCGATGACTATGATCGTATATGAATCCACGGCCAACGGCACCGGCAATTTCTTCCATCGCGAATATGAGGCGGCCAAGCGGGGGGAGTCGCAATTCGAGCCGATGTTCGTGAGCTGGTTTGAGATCGACCAATATTCACTTGAGCTCTCCGACGATGAGCGGAGGCAACTTGCCGCCCGGCTCCTTGAGGGGCGCGATGTGGAGACGGCCGTCAGCGACCGCTGCCCGCCGGGGAAGTATCTATGGTGGCTCTGGGAGCGAGGCGCCACGCTCGAGGCGATTGCCTGGTATGTGTCAGAGCGGTCAAAATATAGCGACCACGGCCTGATGGCCTCCGAATATCCGAGTGACGACGTGGAGGCCTTCGTTCATTCCGGCGCCCGCGTATTCGACAAATATAAGGTGGAGGCACTCCGGGAGGGATGCCGCCTGCGGCCGGAATATGGCGAAATCGACATTGATGGCCCGCAGGATATGGGGGGCATGCATATCAGCGACACAGTGCGGCGACAGCTACTCTCAAGGGTAGGCTTCCGAAAGATGGAATCAGGAGGCTGGAAAATCTGGGAGCACCCGCAGCGTGACTCCGGCGTGCGCATACGCGACAGATACGTAGTGGTGGTCGATGTCGGAGGGCGTTCGGCTAAAGCGGACTGGTCGGTGATTGCCGTCTTCGACCGGGCCCCTCTCGCCGAGGGGCGCAACCCCGGCATAGTGGCGCAATGGCGTGGACACACCGACTTTGACCTGCTCGCATGGCGAGCAGCAATGGCAGCCGCATATTATGATGAGGCCCTACTCGTGATTGAAAGCAACACGCTCGAATCGCGCGACCCTGACCGTGACACCGACGGCAACCAGTCGAACTTCATCCTCAACCGACTGCGCGACATCTACCCCAATCTATACGCCCGCCGTCAGAGCGAGGAGGACATAAGCCGCGGCGTGCCCACGCGATTCGGGTTCCACACAAACGTGGCCACCAAACCGATGATTATCGCCTCGCTCGTGAAGGTGATACGCGAAGGGCTATACACCGAACGCGACGAAGGATGTCTCGATGAATATCTGGCATACGAGCGAAGACAGAACGGATCGTACGGTGCGATTGCAGGCTGCCACGACGATCTGCTTATGACACGCGCCATCGGACTCCATATCATCTTTCATGAGATGGATACGCCCCGACACACCGTAATTAACAGCAATCCCTACGAACAGAACCGCTGCCGCCGGCGCCAGAGTCTTGCTGACTGGTAGCCTGGCGCGCCCGCGCGCGGACGAAAAAAAATGTCATTTTGCTTTAATACTACGATTCATTTAAAATAAATTTGCAATTTTTAATGAAATGACTTACCTTTGCGATATAGTTAAAAATATCAAACAACAATCTGAATCTAAATCACAGTCCGCTTATGAGCAAATTTTACCTAACCGGCCTCACGCTGGCCGTAGCAATGAGCGCCTCAGCAGCCTCTCCCGCGCTCAAGACAACCGCCCCGCAGAAATGCATCCGGACAGTCACTGAACTCCGCCTCCAATCAGGCTCGCAGATTCAGCGCAAGGCCCAGACTTCCGACAGGACCTCCGGCAGAACCCTCCTCACCCGCGCATCCGCAGTGACGCTCACCAAAATGACCCCCGAGCGTGCTGAGGAAGAACACTCTATCACCGGCATCTATACAATGAAAATCGGTGATTATTACTCACAGACAGGACAGGGAGAGGTTACTATCAATGCAATCATCACAGCCGTCGACGATTCTCACATCAGCATTTCGTCTGATTACTTCTTCTCTTCAGTAG
>CAMWYR010000019.1 GCA_947178505.1 uncultured Muribaculaceae bacterium
TGGTCTCAAACACCAGTGGAGCAATCCGTGCCGGTTCGACCCCGGCTCAGGGTACGGAATCAGCCTGATAGTCAATTGACAGTCAATTGATTATCAGGCTATTTTTGTTTTAATTTAAGAATTGTATAACATAGATACTACTTTCCCGTCATCTTGATGCTCGCGTGCCCGAGAAGCGGGGAGCCGGCTTTGAACACAGCTGCAAATCATCATTGGCAGGAATCAGGGACGGTCAGAATGCCTTGAGGCGGAGACGCCAGGCGGTGCGCTTGGGCGACGGCGGCAGGAGTATGACGCGCGTCAGAAGTGTGCCCAGCCGGACGGCTCCGATGGCCGCTCGCTGCAACGGGTTGAAGTGCTTGCGCCAGTAGACCCGGCGACCCGCCTCCGAACGCATTATACGCGCTTCCGACACCGTCTCTACCTTCTCAAAACTTCCCCCTTCCAGATGCTGGATTCGGGCCTCCGGCACTGAATATATCTTGCCCCCGGCCGCTTGGATGCGCGCGCATAAATCCGTCTCTTCGAAATACATGAAGAAGTCGGGATCAAATCCCCCTATCCTTTCTATAACATCCCGCCGCAACATCAGATCGGCACCGGTGATATACCCCACTTCCAACGGCCGCCCGGTCGTATTGAACACCGTATCGGCTCCGAACCGACGATGCTCCAGCCGACGGTTGCAGAACTCATCAAACTCCCAAAAAAATCCCGGTAACATACGCCTGAAACTGTGCGTCGGCCTCATGTCGGCGCCATACAGGTTAGCGCCGCATGCCCACGCCGCAGGGGTTGCCTCCATAAAGTCAAGGAGTATCTTCACCGCATTGTTCAGCAACACAGTGTCGGGATTCAGACAGAACAGATAGCGCCCACGCGCCACTTCAAACCCGGCATTGTTCGCACGGCCGAAACCCACATTCTCCGGCAACATGACCACACGGCAGTCGTCGGCCGCAAAACGGGCCTCAAGATCCGGTTCCGAGTCGTTATCGACAATGATGATCTCATAGTTGAAGCCGCTGCTGAGTTCCCTTATCGACCGCACACAATCCGCTACCTGATCCGAAGTGTGATAATTCACTATTATGATGGAGACGTCCATATTGACTTTACAAGATTAACTGACTTTGCGAAAACTGAGGCGCAACACTTATCGGCGCCCTCCCGCAACAACTACCTCGGGCCGTAATTACTCAACCCGCCCACAAATATAGTCAAAATTTACGACACGGCCCGCATCCGCTGCAGGATATTAGCAGCCGCGAACTTCCTCCCTACTATACAATATGGGCCCGACGCAATATTTTTCAACCGATAATCGGCACATATCACTAAAAAAATTGTAACTTTGCAATCAGACATCATTATGGAAACAACAGAGAAACCCAGACAGACAGCTACGCCGGCTCGCCTCCGCGAACTCGGCGAAGCCCCCATCGGGCGATTGCTGTTCAAATACAGCCTGCCGGCCGTGGTGGGCACAGTGGTCAGCGCCGTCTACAACATCGTCGACTCCATCGTGATCGGCCATGCCATCGCCGACCCCAACGTCGTGGCCGGTATGGCGGTGACCTTCCCGGTGATGAACATCGTGACGGCTTTCGGTATGCTGGTCGGTGCCGGAGCCGCAACGCGCGTCTCGATCGTGATGGGACAGAACGATACGAAGGTTGCCGAAGTCATCCTCGGTAACTGCGTGCAGCTCACCATCCTCTTCGGCCTGCTCTACGTGCTGTCGTTCGTATTTTTCCTCGACCCGCTGCTCATGATGTTCGGAGCCTCGGAGAAGTCGCTCCCCTACGCCCGAGAATTCCTTATGTGGGCATTGCCGGCGATGGTGCTCATGAACCTCACTTTCTCCTACAACAACGTTATGCGCGCCTCTGGCTATCCTACTAAAGCGATGCTCACCAACATCATAGGCGCCATCCTCAACGCCATCCTCGCTCCGCTCTTCCTATTCGGATTCAAATTCGGCATACGAGGCGCTGCGATCGCCACCGACATCTCAATGCTCGTCACCGCTACGTGGGTGATGAGCCACTTCTTCAATAAAAAGAATACTCTCCACTTCTCCAAAGGATGCCTCAAGCTCAACTGGCACCTTATCCGCGGCGTGCTCTACATCGGTATGGCCCCGTTCCTGATCAACGTGGCCGGTTCCGGCGTCAACGCCGTGATCAACAACGCCCTGATGGGCTACGGAGGCGACAATGCCGTAGCGGCGGTCGTGGTGTTCAACCGCTACGTCACTATCTTCGTATTCATCATCATCGGTATCTGTCAGGGAATGCAGCCGATCGTGGGCTACAACTATGGGTCGGGGCGCTACAACCGCCTCTTCCGCACCTTCTGGACGGCCGTGGCGGCCGGAGTATGTATTTCCACGCTCGGCACGCTCGGAGGCGTGTTCAATCCCCGCCCAATCGCCGCAATGTTCATGACCGACCCCACGCAGATTTCCGTGGCCGTCAACTGTCTGCACATAGCGCTTATTTCCTTCTGGATGGTAGGCTTCCAGATCGTCACGACCAACTTCTTCCAGTCGCTTGGACTCGCCGGCCGCGCGGTGTTCCTGTCGCTCACGCGCCAGGTGATCTTTATGATTCCGCTCCTTTATATCCTCCCCCGCTTCTGGGCTCTCAACGGCGTCTGGGCCGCTTTCCCCTTCAGCGATCTCGTGGCTACGGTAGTGGCTGCGCTACTGCTCATCACTCAGATGAAGAAGATCAAGCGGGAGGCAGCCCTCAAACCTACCGAGTCGCTCGCCGAAACGGAGGCCGATTATTAATGGCGTGACTCAGAGACCGATTATTAAGGGTCGGAGTCAGAAACCGTCTTTCAAAGGGAGGCTGACCCTCATGGGTCAGCCCTTTGTCACCTCTACCTTATGCGTGGGAGGAAGTAGTTCGTTGCGGCGTTCAACGGCCTTGACTACATTCTCGGCCAGAGTAGCGAATGCGCGCGCCTCTGCGTTGGCGGCAGCCGGATCCGAGGCGAGAATAGTCGCTACGGGGCGACCGTCGTCGGCATGCTCGCGGATGCCCATTACAAGCGGTATCTGAGCCAGAACCGGCACGCCGGTCTCCTCCGCAAGGCGCATGGCGCCCTCCTTGCCGAATATATAATACTTCTCATCGGGATGAGCAGCAGGCGTAAACCAAGCCATATTTTCCACCAGACCGAGCACCGGCACGTTCACTTTCGAGTCGGTAAACATTGCCAGGCCTTTGCGCGCGTCAGCAAGCGCCACCTCCTGCGGAGTACTCACGACAATAACGCCCGTGATCGGCAGTGTCTGCACTAGGGTCAGGTGAATATCGCTCGTGCCCGGGGGCATATCGATAAGGAAATAGTCGAGGTCGCCCCACCATGCGTCGGTAATAAGCTGACGCAGCGCATTGCTCGCCATGCTCCCGCGCCAAAGCACCGGCTTATTGCGGTCGACAAGGAAACCGATCGACAGCATCTTGACGCCATATTTCTCAACAGGCTCGATCCAGTCACGGCCATCCTTATTCACCATGTAAATCTGCTCATCCTCCACGCCGAACATCTTGGGCATCGAGGGGCCGAAGATATCGGCGTCAAGAAGACCAACCTTATAGCCGGCGGCGGCCAGAGCCACTGCAAGATTAGCCGACACAGTCGACTTTCCGACGCCTCCCTTGCCGCTGGAAATGCCGATGATATTGCGCACTCCGGGGAGCACCTCCGGCTTCTTCTCAGGCTGGGGCTTACGGTATTTCACCGCAATATTCCCTTTTATATCTACGTCGGGAGAAATCTGCGTATTGATGGCGGTCTCTGCCGAGCGCACTACGCTCTTGATAAACGGATCGGTCGGCTTATCGAAGATCAGGGAGAAGGAGACCTTGTTACCGTCGATGCGGATGTCATCCTCCACCATCTCGTTTTCCACGAGATTTTTGCCGTTGCCGGGATAACGCACTGACTTCAGCACGTCAAGTATTAGATTCGGATAAAGTGTCATGTCTTTTTAACGTTGGGTCATAGCCGGATGTTCAGTATTCTCTCCTTGCCTTCAGTGAGAATGCAGGGAGCCGGTCAGAGATCGACGGCAGGAAGATTAGGGCGCGGAATAGCGCGGTAATCATCGCGTTCGATATCATCTTCCTCCGGCTCAATGAGATCTCCCTCAGGGGGGAGGCGGAATGAAAGAAGCTTTATCTTCTTGCCGCGCGAGAGCCACTGCTGCTCGTAATAGGTCTTTATGGCCGTAACGGGATCCACCAGCCCGGAAGCATAGAGATCGTCGGTATCGGCAAGGACCGGAAGGCCGTTGAGCTCGACAAGACGGCGCGTATATTCATAGAGGAAGGGAGAATCTGTCTTCAGATTTATAACGCCTCCCGGCGTCAGAATCCGGCGGTAAAGCTCAAGGAAACGTGTCGACGTGAGGCGCTTGCGCGTCTTCTTCATCTGCGGATCAGGAAAAGTGATCCAGATTTCGCTCACCTCACCCGGTGCAAAAAACTTATCGATATTTTCAATCTCGCAGCGCAGGAAGCGAGCATTCTGCATTTCCGACGCCTCCACTTCGCGCGCACCGGCCCACATGCGTGCGCCCTTAATATCGACGCCTATAAAATTGCGTTCAGGATTCGCCTTGGCGAGCCCCACGGTATATTCACCGCGGCCGCAGCCGAGCTCGACCGTGATTGGCGCCGGCGTGGCGAAGCGCTCGCCGTTCCATTTCCCCGCGTAGGGGAAGCCGAGGCGCAGGAGCTCCTCGCGCGGATACTGGTCGACGCATTCGAACTCACGCATATCGGCAAATTTCTTCAGTTTGTTTTTTCCCATAAAAATGCTTGAGGCCCGGGGCCACCGAAGCTCTCCATAGCGGAGCGCTCAGCGCTGCCAGGTGAAGTTTTTCTTACTTGAATGTCGGTGATCATATTTGAACACGGCATTTGCCACCGGGCGCCAGAGCCAGAAGGGGACGACTCCCCACCATAAGCGCACGGCGCCGAAGCGGCTGGCCAGGCGGCGGTAGCAGCTGATCTCGCCCCAGAAGAGCAACAGATTGATGACCAGCCCAATCACGGCTGCCATAAGATTCGGGAGAGCCACAAGCGCGGCTCCCACTGAAGCTGTCAGCACGAGCCACGCCATAGCCGGCATCATCGACGCCTGAACGAAGGGGGCACGCGGAAGCCAGCGTGAGGTGAACCAATAACGCTCCTTGAGGATGCTCCAGACGCGATTGGCCGAATCGCCCCAGTTGGTCTCGATAATGCTGTCGTCGCTGACAACGACGGCTGTGTTAGACGGGGTCGCTATCTCATTGATGAATATGTCGTCGTCGCCGTAGTGAAGGTTGATTGAACGGGCGTAGCCCTTATGGCGGAAGAATGTCTCGCGACGGAAGGCAAGGTTGTAACCATCGCCACGATAGGGATGCCCGGAAGCCGCATAACCTACCCATAAGGCATTGGTGAGCACGGAGTCAAACTGCCTGAACCATTTCCCGGGCCCCTTCATATCGGTGAAATCAATTCGTGAGAGCCCCAGCACGACATCCTTATGCTTTCCGGACTCTCCGCAGAAGGGAGCCATCATCGACGACAACCAGGTGGTGGAGGGAATAGTGACGTTGGCCACGGTATTGACTATCACCTCCCCTTTCGCTGCCTTGACACCGATGGTTATGGCCAGCTTACGGCGGCTCACGTTGTGTGAGCCCGGGAGCATGAACGTCACGTAGACGTCAGTGTAGAGTTTACTGTATTTTTCATTGAGAATCTCCGCATACTCCGGAGTGGCCTCGCATACCACCACCGCCTCATAATCGGGATAATCCTGTTGAGCGAGGGCGTCGAGCATTTCAGTGAGCACCTCCTCATCGCTCTGGCAGTAGATAAGCACCGTCGCTTTCGGGCACAGGGCATCTTCCGGCGGGAGCGGAGGATTGACGAAATCGGCGGCTTTCCGATAGGCGTGAAGGCCATAGGTGAGCGCGATCAGAGCCCCGAAGGCCGCTACGGCCAGGAGCACGATGACTAAGGGCTCAAATGTTAGTGAAAACATGCGGGTCAGAATTTCTTACCACCGACAATGCTTGCGAAAGTAAGCCACAGAATCTTCAGATCCTGGCCCATCGACCCGTTGCGAAGATAATAAAGATCGTAATGAAGACGGGTCACCATTTTTTCAAGCGTATCGGTGTAACCGTTGTAAAGAGTGGCGTATGAAGTGACGCCCGGGCGAATCTGATAGAGATATTCGTAGCGGGGATCAACTTCCATTATCTGCCTGATGTAGAACTCCCTCTCCGGACGCGGCCCGATGAACGACATATCGCCGCGGAACACATTCCATAGCTGAGGAAGCTCGTCGAGATGATGCTCGCGGAGAAATTTGCCGACTTTTGTAAGGCGCGCGTCATCGCCATCGGAGTTATAGAGCTGGGGACCATCCTTTTCGGCGTCGATCTGCATCGAGCGGAACTTATATATATTGAACGGGCGACCGTTGCGGCCGATGCGCTCCTGCTTAAAGATGACCGGGCCGCCATCTTCCATCTTCACGGCCAGCATGCAGACGAAATAGAGGGGAGAGAAGAGAAGGATCAGCAGGCCTGAGAATGACGTATCAAATGCTGCCTTGACGGCACGTCCGAATCTACCCATTCCGTTGACGATGGGCTGCCCGTCGTCAACAGAGGAGATTTTCAGATGTTCGTTAGATTCAATTGGTGCGCTCATTATCATTAGTCCGTACTGTAGACCCCGCATCATGCGATTCTACTTTCAGACGCGAGGAATTCTTTGCAAAGATATAAAAAAAAGATGAATTTTACAATCATCTGTGACATCGGCGTGCAAATATAGCATTTTATATAATTTTGGGGTGCACAATCAGGAAAATTTTTATCCTTTTTATTATGCCAGGCGTTAATAAAGATAGCCGGTTCTGTGTTCCTCGGCAGAAATAATCAATTTCTGACACATTCGATATGGATTTCACCCCTTTAGCCCGCCCGTTTTTTGTAAGGTCTGCCCGACGTTCTGATGCATGGAGCGCCGACGCGGATGCCATCCAGCTTTCCATGCTGCGAAGTCTTTTAAAGAGGGGGCATCACACTGAGACAGGCCGGCGGTATGACTTCGCGGATCTGGCGCGCTCAGTGAATCCGTATCCTGAATTTGCATCGCGTGTGGCCACGCATGATTATGAAGATATCCGGGGCGATGTGATGCGGATGATCGAAGGAGAGAAGGATGTGCTCTGGCCGGGACGCTGCATGAATTATGCCCAGTCATCGGGCACGTCGGGAGGGCGTTCGAAATTCATTCCCATCACAGCCGATTCGCTGCAGCGCTGTCATTACCGGGGCGCCTCCGACACAGTGGCCCATTATCTCAGGGCAAATCCGGACTCGCACATATTTTCAGGCAAGGGATTCGTGCTCGGAGGCTCATTCGAATCGCAGTATACTCCCTCTGACCCGCGAGTGAGGATCGGCGATCTGAGCGCCACGCTCATCAACCGTATCAATCCGTTGGCCAACCGCTTCCGCGTGCCCGACATGCAGACGGCCCTGCTTCCCGACTGGCAGGTGAAGCTGCCGGCTCTGGTGGAGGCGTCGATGAATGCCGACATCACCAACATCTCAGGCGTCCCGTCATGGTTCCTCACAGTCATCAAGGAAGTGATAAGAGCTCGCGGGGCAGATAAAATCAGCGACGTATGGCCCAATCTGGAAGTTTTCTTCCACGGGGGAATCAGTTTCGAGCCTTATCGTGACATCTACCGCGAGCTGACCGACCCCGTCAAAATGCATTTCTTCGAGACTTACAACGCGTCGGAGGGTTTCTTTGCAGTGCAGAATGATCCGGCCGACCGTTCGATGCTGCTTATAATCGACAATGACATCTTTTATGAATTCATCGATCTTTCCGATCCTGATTGCCGTCCGCGACCGATCTGGGAGATAGAGAAGGGGAAGGTGTATGAGTTGCTCATCACGTCGAGCAACGGCCTCTGGCGTTATCATCTCGGCGACACTGTGAGGGTGGAGTCGGTGAATCCGGTGAAGATCACCATCGCAGGGCGCACGAAAACCTTCATCAATGCGTTCGGCGAAGAACTTATGGAGGAAAATGCCGAGCGGGCAATTGCCGAGGCATGCCGCCGCTCAGGGGCGGTAGTGCGCAATTATACGGCCGCCCCGGTGTTCGCCACTGATCATTCGCGGGGCCGCCATCAGTGGCTCATCGAGTGGCTGACACCCCCGACCGACACTGCGGCCTTCGGGCTTGAACTTGACTCGCAGCTACGCGCCCTAAATTCTGACTATGATGCCAAACGCTCCCACACCATCTTCCTCGACCCCCCGGAAATCATCAGCCTTCCGGCCGACACCTTCAACCGCTGGCTGAAATCCGTAGGTACGGGGAAGCTGGGAGGCCAGCGCAAGATTCCGCGCCTTTCGAACGACCGCAGCATCGCCGACGGCGTGCTCGCCATCATCGGAGCTTAAGGATGCGCGTAGTGTCGCCGGCTATGGCCTTCACCACAACCACTCCATCGTCGGGAAGATTCTCAATTGTCGCAATCTCTGTGGCGGGAGCAATCTCAGAAAGGAGCATTCCGTCGACCCCCCAGCAGCCCACGTAGGCAATCGGTGCGTTCGCACTGACAGTAATCACCGCTCCCTGACGCTGAATGCTGATTTCGGCAGCCTGTAGGCCGGGGGCCTCCACGCCTGTATCGAAATTGCCGATCGTGAAGAGGCCCCACACAGGATGCTCCACCCACGGCTCCACATGATCCTTGGCTACATTGAGCCTGATATCATAGCGCCCGTCATCACCGAGCAGACCGGAGAACGCATCAGACGCCACGTCGATCACGCGGTCATCAAGACGCGTCACGTCGAGCATATTCAGCGAGTGATTGTTGCGGAAGGCATGCGCACCGATGGAGCGCACGGCCGGACCGAACGTCACCGTGTCAAGTTCGGAATTATTGGCATAGGCGCCTTCCCCGATCACCGGGGCATTGAGCGTATATCTGAGTTTGGCTCCGGTATGAGCAAGGAGCATCGCCGGGAGTTCACCGAATGCCGGGAGCTCACTGAGCGCCTCATCATTAAAGAACACGCCTACTCCCAGTTCAGGTGTCTGACCTGCAGTATAGACCACGTCTGCCAGTCGCGGATTATCTGCGAACGCATAGTCGCCAACGCGTCGGATATTCTTCATATTCAGCGCCGTCAGAGAAGTATTGCGGTAAGCGGAATTCCCGATTTCCTCTACCGATGCAGGCACGCGGCCGGCATAGACCTCACACCCCTCGAACATTGCTTCGGGAATGACATCCGGGGCTCCGCCCCATGTTACCTCGTCGAGACGCACGCAGTCTTTGAACAAGCCTCGCCCGAGGACCGGATCCCCGCCGATAGCGACCGACTGCAGCTCAGGGCAGGCGGCAAAGGCGTAATCTCCGATAGTCTTCACCGTAGCAGGCACCGTAAGCTCCCTGACGCCGGTAAGGGAGAGACATCCCTCGCCTATCACCGACACATTGGCAGGGAAAACAAAAGAATCGAGTCGCTGTCCGCATAGCATATAGGGAGGAATTTCGCCGGCCTCATACCTCAGACGGCCACGTCTATCGGGTTCAGAATAAGTGTAAGCCACGATTGTAAGTCCCGACAGGTCTATGTCGCGCACGTCGGGAGACACAGACTTGAGCACCTCCAGATCGCGCACGTCGGCACGCCCTGAAATCTCAAGTCGACTGTCGGAAAGCGAGACGAGCCGGTTTTTCAGCCCCGGAAGTTCGCCGGGGGTAATAGTCAGCGAAAGAGGATACATTGCGGCAACACAGCAAATCATTGCGGCTACCGATATGACAGTGCGTTTCATATTAACGTAAATAATTGCAACTTAATATTATTCAACTACGAGAATCTTTCCTACCTTGTCGTAGGCCTCAGAATTGGGCCCGGCAGAAGCCACAACGAAATAGACTCCGCCCGGCACACGCTTGGAGAAACTGTTGGTGACGTTCCATTCCACTTTTCCGGATGATGCTGCGCCACACTCCTTGACGAGATTTCCGGCTGCATCCACAATCTTCACCATAGCCTCCTCGGGCAGCCCGTCGATAGTGACAGCCCCGAAATAGTCGGGGCGAACCGGGTTAGGCCAGCAGCGCACGTCGGAATCGGAAGCGCCGGTGGAGGCACCTGAGAAAAGAATCTCGCATAGTCCCTGATCGGTCGATACCATAAGCGAATTGCCACTGCGCGAATATGCGATGGCATAGACCACGTTACTCGGCAGCGGAGAGTTGTCGGAGGTGTATGTCTCGTAGATCGTACGGCCGTCAGCGGAGGTACACACGAGCCCGGCGCCCTGAGTGGCAAACCACTTGCGGCCCGACGCATCGGCGGTGATACAGTTCACCGGCACGTTGTTGAGCAGATAGTCGGCGAGATTTGTACCGTCGTTACGGGGCACCTTGATACGACGTACCGAGGTTGGATTTGCGAAAGCCTCGACCGGATTGAACGTGAAGAGGCCCCCGTTATATCCGATCCATACGAGGCCTGTCTGCGGGTCTTCCCACCAGCTGTAGATCGTATTGAGGGTAAGGGTCTCGCCATCCTGGTCGCTGATGTTTTTCATCGACACGTGGCGGTCGTCGGCAGGATTGTTGACCGTGCCGGCATGATCGTAAACGACGAGCGGCGACGTGTTTACACCACCGTGAGCCAGCACGAGATTCGCCGACTTAACGGTTGTGAGCGGAAGAACGCGCGGAAGGTTGCCAACAGGATAGTCGGCGATCTCAAGGCGAGTCCAGGGGGTATAAGTGGCGGATGAAGTCGTAGCCTGCCGTGCCTCCGGGCTCCATACGCAAAGAATGAGGCGGTTGCCTACCTGATTACTGAGGCCTGCCACCGGATCGACATACATTGTCCAGAGATTAGCCTTGGTGTCGAAGGCCGGAGCCGCGAACACGCACTGCTCGGCCCACGTGCCGGCCGGATTGTCCGGAACCACGGCCACGTGGCCTCCGCGCTTCTGATTGCCGTAGATGTCGGTGGCCTTCGAGAACTGGAGGGATTTCTCCGGATTCTTCAGGTCAAGGCGGAAGAGTCCCGAACGCACCGATCCGCAATAAATATGGTCGGAATTGCGGGGGTCGATAGCGGCGCCCCAGGGATTATCGATCAAGAGGCCGTCGGCCACGCGATAGGTGGTCGACATTGGCATCCAGCGTCCCCCCTTGTAGGCAGAAATGAGATCGTAGGCACCACTCATATTATCCGCAAAAGGCACCTCATATCCATGATTCCTGACGAGCATGCCGTAGTCGGGATGTTCGGCCATCGACATACTCATGAATGCGTTGCAAGCATCGGGGAGAAACTGATCGATCAGCACTGTCCATTTACCGGACGCCTCCTGCGGAGCCTTGAGGCATGAAATGCCGCGCCGCACGTTGGAAAACCAGAAGTCGCGGCCATTATACGATCCTGCTACGGCCGCAGTGTAGTCGGCCGGTATGGAATACTTCACCGCCGACGCCTCCGCTCCGTAGACCTCCACACGGCTCGGACTTACGGCCACGCCATAGTCGCGCGAGCAGTTGAAGCCGTTCAGGCCGACATTGAGAGTGCGTATCGACGGAGAGGCCGACTCGGGATTCTCCACAACGCCGAGGCGGTGGTTCCAGTTCTCGCCCTGATACACATAGAGTTGCTTGCCGGCCAGCGGAAATATACGATAGACCGCAGTAAGACCCGGCACCGGAGTAAATTCCTCAAACTTCGAGGCATTCGGGGCACCGACGAAAAGACCCTCTTTCGTGGCAAGCCAGAGACGCCCGGAAAACATCGCGCAACTGAGGATCTGCTTATTGTATATGCGGGAGGTCTCTATCTCGTTGAGGCGCTCGTTAATGACGACGTAGCCGAAGTTCGTGGCGAGATAGATGCGTTGGTTTGCCTCATCGAAGGTGATGTCGTTGATATTCTTCTCGAGTGAGGAATCAGCAATGCTGAGGCCGGGAATATATTCTACGGTCCCGTCATTGCGGATCAGATTGACCACTCCCCCGTCGAGCGCAACGGCAAGATATTTTGACTCATAGTTATAGGCGGCGGCCTTTACAATATTTCCCGACAGGAGATTGGCGCTGTTGAGCAGCGACATCTCCCCATCCTCAATATCATAGCAGTAGAGCTGGCCGTAGAGCTGCCCTACGCGCTGGTCGCCGAGCGTGTATTTCTGGGCGGTGCCGAGAAAATAGACTTTATCGGCAGTAGGGATGATGCGTTCCATCTGCCCGTCGTAGCTGGAATGTATCCGCCATTCTTCGGCACGCACGTCCTGGGCGCCGGCGAATCCGAACAAAAGGGCCACGATCAGCATGCCGATGAAGTTGCTGAGGCGCGCGAGGGCGCGGCCGCGGTGAGACACGGCATTCTTTTCATCGGGAGTCATCTCGGCAAATGCTTTCCCCGATTCCTCCTCGATGAACACCGGGTCGTAGCCAAAGCCGGAGTCTCCGTGCTTCTCGCGTGCGATAGTGCCGTCCACACGCCCTTCGAACGTATGTTCCTCATTGTCGAGAATAAGCGCTATCACGGTGCTGAAATGCGCGTCGCGATGATCGGCATCCTTCATTTCCTCCAGAAGCTTACGCATATTGGCCTCCGCCGAGCAGTGTTCGCCGGCATAGCGCGCACTGTATACGCCCGGAGCGCCTCCGAGGGCATCGACCATCAGACCTGTGTCGTCGGCGAAACAGTCGCAGCCGTAGCGCTCATGGATGAAGCGGGCCTTTATCAGGGCGTTGCCCTCAAGCGTAGCGGCCGTCTCGGGGATATCCTCATGACAGCCAAGTTCGGCCAGCGACACAATCTCGAACCGATCGCCGAGTATCTGCCGGGCCTCCTCAAGCTTATGGGCGTTATTGGTGGCAAAGACAAGTTTTTTCTTCGTATTCATTGACTTGATATTCTTGACATTAAGGAATGGAGTAACATGTGGCGGCAGCCAACGGCATCATATGGCCTCGGTGAGCAGATTCACCGTCTCGCCTACATGCTGATAGACCAGGAACACTACCGGCACTGCGCACAACGCATAATAATACTTCCTGGAAATCATTGGGAACATCGCCAGGGAGTAGACCTCAAATGCAGCGAACATCTCACCGAATCGGCCCTGGAGCACGGCAATGTCGGATAATAGGAGGTAAGAGAGCTGTGAACACATGTAGAAGATGAGCACCGGAATCGCTAGTGGATAATGGCGCACGATCTCTTTCTGGCGGAAGAGCATCACTATTGCGAGGATCACCTTTACGATTCTGACCACTCCGATTTCGGAGGGCACGAAGGTCTTGTTGCCCATGTAGCTTTCAACATAGCTCTGCACGAAGCCGATAGGGATGGTCCTTGCAATATATCCGAACTGGGCATTCATGAGCCCGGCGACAAGGCCCACTATAAGCACTGCCGACCAGATCCAGCGGTTGAGCGACCGGGAGGGCAGGAAGTAGAAGAAGAGAAATACCCAGGCCGAGTTGTGAAACCATCCGGCAATCACCACGCATAGAAAATAGGGAATTATCCGACGTTCGCGGATGAACCTGACGGCTATTAGCAAGACTCCGAGCGCTACGCCGGCTCGCATCTGGATCATATCGTGGAGCACGAACGTGTAGGTCAGATAAATCACGAACGAGAGCCAGATATTGGGGGAATTACGGAAGATCGCGAACACGTGTGTACCTACCGAGAGCACGGCATAAATGCCCAGCAGCATAAGGAATGAAGGAGAAAACTGGGTAAGCACGCCAAATGAAGCCTCCACATCACGGTTGATGCGGTCGCCTCCGCCCATGCTGTACATCTCCTCATACATCCGGTAGTCCGGAAGCGTCTCGGGACGAAGAATCACCACCGGAAGCAGGGTAAGGAAAATCAGGATGCCACCGGTCATAGCAGCCTTGCGGCCCCCGTCAGACAGCCCGTTAAGCGGAGAATAATCCCATATATTGTCGCCGCCTGCGTACACCAGCCTCCGGCTTCCGAGAGGAAGCGTGAAAATCAGGATGGCGAACATCACGGCATAATAAACCTCAATCATCAGGTAAGTTCGTTATTATATGCGGGTAAATGCAGAGTGCAGATTCCCCCTATCACAAAACGCCCCGCACCGCTCCATTAGTATATCGGGCACAACATTTCCCGCCGGACTCCCCGGGGCAGCCACTTGCGACCCGCTCCCGGACACCGCAGGCAGCCCGTCGCCCGCCGATGACTACCGGGGTTTTGGAGATTTTGTGGCAAACGGGTGGCGGTTTAAGCATTTTTTTGTAAATTTGCATATTCAAGAACAGGCTTGCGCGCTGTCGGCGCGCCAAAGCCCGCAACTCTCAATTCTATTTCCCTTTATGGACTATAATCATCAAGAAATTGAACGGCGCTGGCAACAATACTGGCGTGACAATGACATTTATAAGGTGAGCGAGGATGAAAGCCGTCGCAAATTCTATGTGCTCGATATGTTTCCCTACCCTTCGGGCGCAGGACTCCATGTAGGCCACCCGCTGGGCTATATCGCGAGCGATATCTATGCACGCTTCAAGCGCATGCAGGGCTTCAACGTGCTCCATCCGATGGGCTATGATGCCTACGGCCTCCCGGCAGAGCAGTATGCTATCCAGACCGGTCAGCACCCGGAGAAAACAACCGTCGACAATATCGCCCGCTATCGCGAGCAGCTTGAGAAAATCGGATTCTCGTTCGACTGGAGCCGCGAGGTGCGTACGTGCGATCCCGCTTATTATCACTGGACGCAGTGGGCGTTCATGCAGATGTTCAATTCCTACTATGATCTGGATGTCGACAAGGCCCTTCCGATTTCCGAACTGACGGCGCGCTTCGCCGCCAACGGCACGGAAGGCGTGCATGCGGCATGCGGCAAGCCCATGAGCTTCACTGCTGCTGAATGGAACGCAATGTCGGAGAAGGAACAGCGCGACGTGCTGATGAACTACCGCATCGCCTATCAGGGCGAGACGATGGTTAACTGGTGCCCGGCACTGGGCACGGTGCTTGCCAATGATGAGGTGAGCGAAGGCCTCAGCGTGCGCGGTGGCCATCCGGTGGAACAGAAACTGATGAACCAGTGGTGTCTCCGCGTTTCGGCATACGCCCCCCGCCTGCTCCGCGACCTCGAGACCGTCGACTGGAGCGACTCGCTCAAGGAGACCCAGCGTAACTGGATCGGCAAGTCGGAGGGCGCGGAAATGAAATTTGCCGTCGATGGCAAGGATCTCGTGCTCGATATCTTCACCACACGCGCCGACACGGTGTTCGGCGTGACATTCATGGTGCTTGCCCCGGAGTCAAAATATGTTGCCCTTCTCACTACCCCCGAACAGAAGGCCGCAGTCGATGCATATCTCGAGGAAGTGAAGCATAAGACAGAGCGCGAGCGCCAGATAGATAAAAAAGTATCAGGCGTATTCACAGGAAGCTATGCCGTGAATCCCCTTACGGGCGAGAAGATACCTGTATGGGTGAGCGACTATGTGCTCGCCGGCTACGGCACCGGAGCCATCATGGCCGTACCGGCCCACGACTCGCGTGACTATGCTTTCGCCCGCCATTTCAATCTCCCCGTTATCCCGCTCATCGAAGGAGCCGACGTGTCGGAGCAGAGCTTTGATGCCAAGGAGGGTAAGATGATTAATTCGAAGGGACCGGGCCTTGATCTCAATGGCCTGGAAGTGAAGGATGCCATCGCCCGCACGAAAAAATATATCGAGGAGGCCGGTCTGGGTCGCGTAAAGACCAACTACCGCCTGCGCGACGCCATCTTCTCGCGCCAGCGCTACTGGGGCGAGCCCTTCCCTGTCTACTACAAGGAGGGCACGGCCTATCTGCTTGACGAATCTGAACTTCCGCTCCGGCTTCCCCCCGTGTCGAGCTATCTGCCCACTGAGGCCGGCGAGCCGCCGTTGGCCCGCGCCGAAGGTTGGACCACGAAGGAGGGCTATCCGATCGAGGTGTGCACGATGCCCGGATTCGCAGGTTCATCGGCCTACTACCTCCGCTATATGGACCCGCATAACGACAAGGAACTCGTGAGCCGTAAGGCTGACAAATACTGGCGTAACGTTGACCTTTATGTCGGAGGCGCCGAACATGCCACGGGTCACCTTATCTATTCCCGCTTCTGGAATAAATTTCTCTACGATCTCGGCCTCGTGGTGGAGGCAGAGCCCTTCCGCAAGCTCGTGAATCAGGGTATGATTCAGGGCCGCAGTAATTTCGTATACCGCATCAAGAACACGAACACGTTCGTAAGCCGCGGACTCCGCAAGGACTACGACACTACGCCGATCCGCGTGGATATCTCGCTGGTTAGCAACGATGTGCTCGACACCGAACGCTTCCGCAACTGGCGTCCCGAGTTTGCTGATGCCGAATTCGTGCTTGAAGACGGCAAGTATATCTGTGGCTACGCTGTGGAGAAAATGTCGAAGTCGATGTTCAATGTCGTGAATCCGGATGATATCGTGGAACGCTACGGAGCCGATACGCTCCGCCTTTACGAGATGTTCCTCGGCCCTGTGGAGCAGTCAAAGCCTTGGGACACCAACGGCATCGATGGCGTCAACCGATTCCTCAAGAAGCTCTGGGGCCAGTTTGAGAAGAGCGACAGCGATGCCGAGATGACGAAGGAAGAGAAGAAGAGCGTGCATAAGCTGATCAAGAAGGTTACGGCCGATATTGAGAATTTCTCTTACAACACATCGGTATCGGCGTTCATGATCACGCTCAATGAGCTTATCCAGCAGAAGTCGCGCAGCCGCCGTGCGATGGAGGTCATCACGCGTCTGCTCGCGCCCTTCGCGCCGCATATCGCCGAAGAATTCTGGCACCGCCTCGGCCACGAGGGGAGCGTCGTCGACGCCGAATGGCCCGAATATGACGAGTCAGCGCTCGTGGAAGACACCGTGAAGTATCCCGTGTCGTTCAACGGCAAGACCCGCTATATGGTGGAAGTGGCCGCGGCAGCCTCGAAGGAGGATGTGGAGAAAGCGGCACTCTCCGATCCCAACGCAGCCAAGTGGCTCGGGGATAAGGCGCCGCGCAAGGTGATTGTCGTGCCGGGCCGAATAGTCAACGTCGTAATTTAAAATCATTATATGACCATGAATTTTCGTAATCTGACAGCACTTCTTCTCGCAGCTGCCGCAGTAATCCCCGGCGTGGCGAGACCCAAAGAGAACTTAGGCGACAAGAAAGCCGCATCTCCCTCCCCGGAATGGCTTGAATCAGCCGTAATATATGAGGCCAACCTGCGTCAAGGCACCGAGACCCGCGACTTCAAGGGCCTGCAGCGTGAGCTCCCCCGCCTGAAGGACCTCGGTGTCGATGTGATCTGGCTTATGCCTATTCACCCGATCAGCAAGGAGCTTCGCAAGGGAACGCTCGGCTCTTATTATGCCGTGCAGGACTACAAGGGTGTCAACCCGGAGTTCGGCACCATGGAAGACCTCAAGGAATTCGTGCGCACGGCCCACACGCTCGGTATGAAGGTTATCCTCGACGAAGTGTGCAACCATACGGGCGCCGACCACGCGTGGGTGACGGAGCATCCCGAATACTACGCACTCAACGAGAAGGGCGAGAAATTCGGTCCGTTCGACTGGACCGATGTTTATAAGCTCGACTACACCAACCCCGCCACGCGTGCCGCTATGACCGACGCCCTCAAATTCTGGATTGAAGAGGCCGACATCGACGGCTACCGCTGTGATGTTGCCGGCCAGGTGCCCACTGATTATTGGGAGGAAGCGCGTCCGCAGCTCCAGGCCGTTAAGCCGGTGCTGATGCTCGCCGAGGCTGACACTCCGTCGCTGCTCGTAGAGGCATTCGACGTGGACTACGCATGGCCTATGAAGGATGTGTTCAACGCCATCGCTGCCACGAAGGGCATCAATAAATGGGCCGAGGAGCACAAGGAGAACCGACCGAAGATGACGGCAGCCGACATTCCGGCCCTCCTGGAGCGCCAGAAGAAGGAGTATCCCGCAGGCTCGCGCCACATGAATATGGTGACCAATCACGACCTCAACTCGTGGGAGGGCACCGAGTTCGACCGCTTCGGCCCCGCCACGGGCCTCTTCGCCGTGCTGAGCTACACGCTTCCGGGCGTCCCGATGATGTACACGGGGCAGGAAGTGGGTTTCAACCATGGCTTCGAGTTCTTTGAGCAGGACAGCATCCAGCCCAATTATGAGCGTAATGAGGTGACCGCCTTCTACGAGACTCTCAATGCCCTCAAGCATGCTAACCGCGCGCTCGACGCAAGCGTCGGCATCGACTTCTACAAGGCTACCGATCCGGACATCCTCTGCTTCGTGCGCGAGACTCCGAATGCCGACGGCAGTGACAGCAAGGTGATGGTCGTGGCCAATCTTTCTGATAAGACGGCGCCGCTTCAGCTGCTTGCCCGCGGACTTGACGTGCAGGATCTCACCGATGTGTTCTCCGGGAATAAGGCCGAGCTTCCTGCCGAGCTGAAGCCCTGGCAGTATCTTGTGCTTGCTAAATAATTCGCAGTTATATATCGGGCTGCCGGAGTATCATCCGGCAGCCTGCTCTCCATTTCAACATCAACACAGAACATGCGGCTGAGGCCGTAAAAAACAATACAAATGGCATCAACACTCACTTCCACCGATTTCGACTTCAAGGGTCAGAAATCGCTCTATCATGGCAAAGTGCGCGATGTGTATGACATCGACGACAAGTATCTCGTAATGGTGGCTACCGACCGCATCTCGGCGTTCGACGTTATCCTCCCGAAGGGTATTCCCTTCAAGGGCCAGGTGCTCAATCAGATTGCGGCCTACTTCCTCGACGCTACGTCGGACATCGTGCCCAACTGGAAAATCGATGTTCCGGATCCGATGGTTACGATCGGCACCAAGTGCGAGCCTCTCAAGATTGAGATGATCGTGCGCGGCTATCTCGCGGGTTCGGCATGGCGCGACTATAAGGCTGGCAACCGTGAGATCTGCGGCGTAAAGCTTCCGGAGGGCATGAAGGAGAATCAGAAGTTTGAGACTCCCATCCTCACTCCCACCACGAAGGCTGATGAGGGTCATGACGAGAATATCTCACGCGAGGAAATCATCGCCCGCGGCATCGTGCCGGAGGACGTTTACGAGCAGGTTGAGAAGTATGCTCTGGCTCTCTTCGAGCGCGGTTCGGAAATGGCAGCCCGCCAGGGTCTGATCCTTGTCGATACGAAGTATGAATTCGGTCTGAAGGATGGCAAGGTGATCCTCATCGATGAGATCCACACTCCCGACTCGTCACGCTATTTCTATGCCGACGGTTATCAGGAGCGTTTTGAGAAGGGTGAGGAACAGCGTCAGCTCTCCAAGGAATTCGTGCGTCAGTGGCTCATCGCCAACGGCTTTATGGGCAAGGAGGGTCAGACGGTGCCCGAGATGACTCCTGAATATTGCGATGAAGTGAGCAAGCGCTATATCGAACTCTACGAGCACATCACCGGCAGCAAGTTCGTGCCCGCCGACGAGTCCAACCTCAACGAGCGCCTCGAGAAGAACATCTCAGCCGCTCTCGAGACTCTCTGAGCTCCCGCGTCATCAAACTGACAATCCCCCATACACAGCGCCGCAATCGAGTGATTGCGGCGTTGCCTTTATCTTGAATTATTCACGATGTTTCTACCCTTGCAAGGATACAACCTACGATAAATCGGCATTTTCGGGGTAGCCAAACTACAATAATACAAAAAGTGTGTCTGAGACGCGAAACAAAAGAGTCGCGTCTCAGACACACTTTTACGTTATAGTATCAAACTTACAGTTCGGTGCTGGTTTTGGCTACGTCGATGATCCGGGAGAGTGCGGATGCGCTCTTGGGACGCTTGTCGAGGATGGCGTCAAACACATGCTTGCGATGAAGGTCGGATCCGAGCATGTCAATCATGCCCTGCTCAAGCATCCACTCAATCTTCTTCTGCGCAACCTGACCATAACCGCCGAGCAACGACATATAGTTGGCCTGGAACCGCACTCCGCGGTCTTTCCATTTGCGGTAGTCATTCTCTTCCATATAGCGGTAGCGCTCCGGATGAGCAAGCACGGGAATGAGACCCGCCTTGAACACTCCGTCGATCATTTCATCCATTCCTATCGGCGGATTCACGTAAGAAGTCTCCACCAACAGATGCTCACCCTTCTCCCCCAGAGGGAGGAAATCCTTCTCCTTCAGACGCTCCTCAAAAAGCGAATCGAGCATATTCTCAGCTGCTAAATGGAGCTCCACGTTCCCCGTATATTCCTTCTTAAGCTGCTCGAAACGGTCGCGCAACTTCTGAGTAGTGTTAGGACAATCCTCCATGATATGCGGAGTGAGCCAGAGCTTCCTCACACCCGCCGCCTCAAGCGCGGCCAACGCAGAAAGCGATTCCTCCATCGTGCGGATGCCGTCGTCGACCCCGGGAAGAATATGGGAATGCCAGTCGGTCATACCCTCAAGCATTCCTGATTTTCCAAGTTTTGAAACCGATTTAAATGGCCACATATTGATGCTAAATTATCAGATTATTCTTAAACAATACCCCATTCCACCTGACGGAGGAACGGGGCGTTGTATGCTTGTATCAATCTTGAGCAGAATGGTAATAACCATATCCGCCATAACCATAATGACTGAATCCCCTCTCCGTGCCGTTAAGCAGAACTGACATCTGCTTGAAGCGATACGACGAATAAAGCTCATCGATATCCTTAATGGCGCGCTTCTCAAGCAATCCGGCACGCACGATGAAGATAGTGCGGTCGGCAAGGGGCGAGAGGATCTGCGTATCGACCACCACATCCACCGGCGGACAGTCGAGCAGGATATAGTCGTAATGCTTGCGGGCATCCTCCACAAGTTGCGCCATGCGCGGCGATTCAAGAAGCTCGGCAGGATTGGGAGGACGATGCCCGATGGGGAGCACTGACAGGTTCGGCTCCTCACGATCGTTGATCACGAGCGACTGCCAGTTGTCAGTGTTTCCCGTCAGATAGGCCGTGATACCCTTCGAAGGCATTCCCACGAACTGCGACGAAGAGCCATGACGGAGGTCGCAGTCAATGATCAGCACCTTCTTGCCCTTGATTGCGAACGAGCAACCGAGATTGAATGTCACGAACGACTTACCGCTACCCGGATTGAACGACGTGATGAGGATCACGTTCGAGTTCGAGCCGTGCGACATGAAGTCGAGGTTACCGCGCACAATTCGGAATGACTCGTTGATAATGTCGCGATTACCTGCGATCACGCGCACCGGAATCGTCTCAAGCTGCTTACCCATCGATTTCTTGGCAAAGAGCTTCCTGAGGGCTGCGAATCTTTCCTTCTTGACAGCCATAGGAATCTCTCCCATGAAGGGAGTGGCCATAGTAGAGAGATCCTTGCGCGAGCGCACCTTTGTATTATTCGATTCGATCACATAGACAGCACCTGCAGGCAGGCAGAGACCAAGTAGGAATGCGATAGAGATCATCAGAGCCTTCTTGGGCGACACGGGAGCCGTGGGGCCGAACGGAGGCGTGATGATGCGAGTATTGTCGGCCGTGAAGGTCTGCGTAAGCTCATTCTCCTCACGCTTCTGTAGAAGATAGAGATAGAGCTGCTCCTTCACCTTCTGCTGGCGCTCCACGCTCAGAAGATACTTGGCCTGATTTGGAGCAGAGGCAAGCTGGCCTTTTAATTCGCCCTGCGACTTCTCATAACCCTTGAGCTTGCTTTCGAGAAAGAGCACCCTATTCTTGAGACTGCGCTCGATCGACTGACGCAAACCCTCAAGCTGAGTGTCATAATCCTTCACGATAGGATTGGTCGCAGAAGTGCTTTCAGCAAGATTATTGCGCGTGAGAAGAAGGGTGTTATACTGTGAGATCTCCGGAGCCGAACCGACGTTGACCGGAATCACGCTGTTTTTGTTGGCAGGATTCTGTACATAATCGTAGAAATAGCGCGCCATGCTTAACTCAGTGGCAACCGTGATCACCTCCTGTTGGATTTCATGGGTCGACTTCATGTTCATTATCGCCGCCTCCTGAAGGTCGGGCACGAGAGTCTGCGATTTATAGCGCATGATGTCGGAATCGACGTTGCCGAGTTCCTTCTCAATGACGCTCAGACGCTCATCGATAAATTTTGAAGTCGCAAGCGAGATGCGGTTCTTATCAGAGATCCATTTCGAGGTGTAGACATCGAGCACAGTATTCAGGATATCATCGGCACGCTCCACGGAAGTATCCTTGATGTTCAGATCAAGCACATCGGCATCCTTATCCACGAGGTCACCCTTGACTTTATTGGTATATGCCTCGACGGTCGGGATAAAGGCCTTGCGCACGACATCTATAGTGACGGTCTCATCAGGCGCCGGGCCCGCATAGCGCTGGTTGGGGGTGAAGGTAATCGTACCGATAGGGGTCTTCACGGCCTTGAATCCGGCGTTCACCTTTATTTCCTTGTCGAATTTAAACTTTTTGTTGTTGGCATACTTCACGAACTTATAAAGGCGGCCCGAACCATCCGGCTGGAGGTCGATCCGGAAGGAGCCGGCCTGCGTGGCGGGAAGATCCGGAATCACCACATCAAAGGGGAGATTAGAGCCGTAAAGCGTAACCTTATGGGGAAATTCCTTCTGCAGATAGTCGACGTCAAGATGCAGACGCTGCACAACCTCCGACATCACAGCCGGCGACATCAGCGAGATAAGCTCATTGTAAACATTGGTATTGGTCGACACAAGGCCGAGCGACGAGAACGAACTGGCGATATCACCGACACCGCCGCCGCCGTCCTGATCTTTTATCAGCACCTGCATACTGCGTAAGAACTGAGGCTGCTGGCGGTAGACGTAGACCACGCCGGCCAAGGTGAAGAAAAGTATAGAAATGACAAACCATTTCCATTTCTCAAGACATGCCTGGAGGAACCGGACCGCCGAGAAGCTCTCTTCCGAATCAGAGTTCTGAGCGTTTGATGTTTGGTTATTTTTGCTCATTTGACTTGCAAACGACTATTCTGAAGTAAGTTATACAAATATCAGCGACACGGACACTTCTTTATCCGGCGCCATCGGAGGCTGCGGCCCGACACGCGCCACAACTACTCATTATTATACGCAAAAAGAGCCTGCTTTATTGCGTGCTCTTTCCGTTCGGGAGAAGGATATGATTATTTTTTCACGAACACACCAACTGTGGTGGCGGCCGTAGTGAGGAGCGAGGCGAACGACATCCAGAAGCTTACGCTGAAGATATTATTGCCGTTCACATTGGCCGAACGCTTAAGTTCTTCGCTGGGCGCAACGTACACCACGTCGTTCTGGCGGAGATAATACACGGGCGAATTCATTGTCTTGTTGAGGTCGGTGAGATCCACGGTGTAGACGTGCATCTTTCCCTCCTCTTCGCGCACCACCTTCACATTGTCGCGACGCCCCTGGAGCACAAGGTCGCCGGCCACGGCGATCGCATCCAGAATAGTGTAGTTGTCGGTGTTGATCTCATATCGCCCGGGAGAGGTGACTGCTCCGAGCACATTGACGCCCGTATTGAGGAATTCAACCGACACGGTAGGATCTTTCACAAGATCGCGGCCCACAAGCTCACCCTTGATGTAGGCTCCGAGTTCGGCGCGGGTCATGCCCTCCACCTTGATATCGCCCAGAAAGGGGAAGTCGATCGTGCCCTGCGGCGTAACATTATATGCCGTCACGCCCTCCGACTGAGAAACGCGGTAGAGCTGCGAAGTCGCGCCGGTGGCATTTATGGATGCCCCCTGTGCGCCTACACGATTCGTATATATAGGCAGGTTGAACAAATCGCTCACCGCCGCATCTTTCGACTTGACGACTATGATGAGCTTATCGCCCGGCTGAACGCGGATAGGCTGTTCGGCGATTACCTCCACCACCGGCTCCGGATTCTGGAAATACGTAATGCGGTCGCGGCTTGCGCAGCTGCTCATAAGCAGCATGCTCATGGGAACTGCAATCCCCAATATGCGTGAAATCTTCATGTGTTGAGAAGAATAAATATTGCTTGATTTTATAAGAGCGAGGCAACGACTGCACAAGCGTACCTCCGCCCCGAATTGCAAAATTATAAAAAAATAGGCAATCAGCCAAAACAATAACGAGTGTTTACTAATCTAAAACCTCACTCTGTTGCAGATATCAGATAAAATGCGTAATTTTGCCTCCCCTCCGCAGGCAAGGAGAGGCCGGACGTCACCACAACCCCGGCTCCAGATGATGATTCAGAAGTAAAATTTATCAAAATTCAATATGTCGACCAACACAACAGACAATACCCGAAAAGTGACCACCCGCCGCCTCATTGAGATGAAGCAGCGCGGCGAGAAAATATCAATGCTTACGGCTTACGATTATTCATCGGCCAAAATTATAGATGGAGCCGGAATCGACGTGATACTCGTCGGCGACTCGGCCTCCAACGTGATGGCCGGAAACGTTACCACCCTTCCCATCACGCTCGACCAGATGATCTATCACGCCAAGTCGGTAATGAAAGGTACGAAGCGCGCTCTCGTTGTTGTCGATCTTCCTTTCGGCTCCTATCAGGGCAATTCCAAGGAAGCACTCGCCTCCGCAATCCGCATCATGAAGGAGAGCCACGCCGAGGCTGTGAAAATGGAAGGAGGCTCCGAAATCCGCGAATCAGTGGAGCGCATTCTCTCCGCCGGCATCCCGGTGATGGGCCATCTCGGCCTCACTCCCCAGAGCATCAATAAATTCGGCACCTACAACGTGCGTGCACGTCAGAAAGAAGAGGCCGACAAACTTATCGAAGATGCGCTTATGCTGCAGGAAATCGGCTGCTTCGCAATCGTGCTGGAAAAGATTCCGGCCGACCTTGCCCGCCAGGTTGCCGAAAAGCTCACTATTCCTCTGATCGGCATAGGTGCCGGCCCCGGTGTTGATGGACAAGTGCTCGTGATGCACGATATGCTCGGCATCAATCAGGGATTCTCGCCCCGCTTCCTTCGCCGCTACGCCGATCTGGCCTCAATCATGAACGACGCCGTCGGCCACTATATCGACGACGTGAAGTCGGGAGCGTTCCCCACTATCGAAGAATCTTACTAAGACATTCCACCCGGGAAGAATGCTCAGGATTCAAACACCCTCCGGAATTAATCCCCACATAAAAAATGTTAACGCCTGAGGCGTTAACATTTTTTATGTAAACACCGGCGCCGCGCGAAACACAGAGATATGAGGAGATAAGAACATCGTTTTTGATTCTTTTAACCTCTATATTTTATAGATTGATAAATTTTTGCTAAATTTGCAAAGCAAAACCGGAATATGGAACCACTCAAGCATGAATGTGGCGTCGCGCTCGTGCGACTGCTCAAACCTCTCGAGTATTATCAGGAAACCTATGGCACCTGGATGTATGGTCTCAATAAGCTCTATCTGCTTATGGAGAAGCAACATAACCGAGGGCAGGAAGGCGCCGGGCTCGCATGCGTGAAGATGCGTGCGGCCCCGGGAGAGGAATTTATGTTCCGCGAACGAGCCGAAGGTCCCGATGCCATCAAAGAAATATTTTCCGCGGTCCATCACCAGCTTGCGCAATATAGCCGCGAAGAGCTGAATGATGCCGACCAGGCGGGCCGCTATTTTCCCTTTGCCGGAGAACTCTACATGGGTCACCTCCGCTATTCAACGACGGGAAAGAGCGGCCTTTCTTATGTCCATCCGTTTCTGCGCCGCAATAACTGGCGTGCCAAGAACCTCTGCCTATGCGCGAATTTCAATATGACCAACGTGGATGAGATTTTCGAGCATATCGCAGTGAAGGGCCAGCATCCGCGGATGGTATCTGACACGTATCTGCTCCTTGAGCAGCTCGGTCATCGCCTCGACCGCGAGGCTGAGCGCCACTTCCGCAAGGCCGTGGAGAATGGTCTCCAAGACACCGATATCACCCGCTACATCGAAGACCACATCGACCTTGCCAACATGCTGCGCGAATCGGCGCCCGTATGGGACGGTGGCTACGTCGTGTGCGGCATCACAGGCTCCGGAGAAATGATGGCCATGCGCGACCCCTGGGGCATCCGCCCCGCCTTCTGGATGATGAATGACGAGGTGTTCACCCTCGCATCGGAGCGTCCCGTGATTCAGACGGCCTTCAACGTCGAGGCCGAGCAGGTGCATGAACTGGCCCCGGGACAGGCCGTAATCATCAGCAAGGATGGCAAGCTTCGACTCGAACAGATTGTCGAGCCTCGCCGGTATGCCCCCTGCTCATTCGAGCGCGTCTATTTCAGCCGCGGCTCCGACCGCGATATCTACCGCGAGCGCAAGGAACTCGGCCGCTCGCTTGTGGCGCCGATACTCAAGGCCCTCGACGGAGAAATCGACAACACCGTGTTCTCATACATCCCCAACACGGCCGAAGCCGCCTTCTACGGCATGGTGCAGGGCTTCAACGAGCATCTGAACCATCTCAAGGTGGAGGAGATATCTCGCTGGGGAAGCTATCTGCCTCCGGAGCGCGTGAAGGAAATCCTGTCGCGCCGCATCCGCACGGAGAAAGTGGCCATCAAGGATATAAAGCTGCGCACGTTCATCTCCGAGGGAGAGAGCCGAAACGACCTGGCGGCTCATGTCTATGATGTGACCTACGGTTCGCTTCGCCCGGGCCAGGACAATCTGGTGATCATCGACGACAGCATCGTGCGCGGCACGACTCTTCGCGAAAGCATCATCCGCATGCTCGACCGGCTCCATCCGCGCCGCATCGTGATCGTGAGTTCCAGCCCGCAGGTGAGATACCCCGACTATTACGGCATCGACATGTCGCGCATGGAGGAATTCATCGCATTCCGTGCAGCCATCGCGCTTGCCGAAGAACGCGGCCACGCTGATCTGATAATGCGCATCTACGAGCAGTGCAAGGCACAGGCCGGCCTCCTCAAGGAAGAGATAAAGAACTATGTCAAGCAACTCTATGACCTCTTCACCGACGAGGAAATCAGCGACAAGATCGTAGAGATGCTAAAGCCGGCCGACGTGAAGGCCGACGTGAAGATAGTCTACCAGAGTCTCGACGGACTCCACACCTCCTGCCCGCGCCACCCCGGCGACTGGTATTTCTCCGGCGACTACCCGACCCCCGGAGGAATCAGGAGAATCAACCAAGCATATATTAACTACATCGAAGAAATATATAATAAGCAATGAAGAAAGCGACACTGATACTTGACGACGGCACAAGGTTCGAAGGAGAATCATTCGGCTATGAAGGCAATGTAGCCGGCGAGGTCGTGTTCAACACGGCGATGACGGGCTATCCTGAAAGCCTCACCGACCCGTCGTACGCGGGACAGCTGATGGTGCTGACCTATCCCCTTGTAGGCAACTACGGCGTGCCCTCCTGCGAGAAGGGCGACGACGGCATCGAGCGCTTTATGGAAAGCGACCGGATCTATGCGTCGGGCATTATCGTGAGCGACTATTCAGAGCAATACAGCCACTGGAATGCCAAGGAGAGTCTGTCAGACTGGCTCAAGCGCGAGAAGGTGCCCGGCATCACGGGTATCGACACACGCTATCTGACGCAGGTGCTCCGCGAGCATGGCGTGATGATGGGCCGCATCCTCGTGGAGGGAGTCAACGAACAGCCCGAGCAGAAAGACTACAATGCGATCAACTATGTCGATCTCGTATCGACGCCTGAGATAAAGGTGTATAATGAAGGGGCGCCGAAGCGCGTGGTGCTCGTGGACTGCGGCGCAAAGAACAACATCATCCGCTGCCTCACGAAGCGTGGTGTGGAAGTGGTGCGTGTGCCCTGGAACCATGATTTCAACGGCATGGACTTCGACGGCCTCTTCATCAGCAACGGCCCCGGTAACCCGGAGGCGTGCGAGGTGGCAGTTGAAAATATCCGCAAGTTCATCTCCAATCCGGAGGAAAAGCGGCCGCTTATGGGCATCTGCATGGGAAATCAGCTTCTGTCGAAGGCCGCCGGCGCCAAAATCTATAAACTGAAATATGGCCATCGGTCGCACAATCAGCCGGTGCGTATGGAGGGCAGCAACCGTTGCTTCATCACGAGCCAGAATCATGGGTTCGCCGTCGACGCGAGCACGCTCGAGGAGGGTTGGAAGCCCTATTTCACGAATATGAACGACGGCTCCAACGAGGGAATACGCCATGAGAGCCGCCCCTGGTTCTCGGCACAGTTCCACCCCGAGGCATCCGGCGGACCGGTCGATACCGAATTCCTCTTCGACGATTTCATCAATCAACTCTGAGACTCCTCCAAACACCAGAAAAAGACATGTTAAAAGACGAAAATATAAAGAAAGTGCTCGTGCTCGGCTCGGGCGCGCTCAAGATTGGCGAGGCCGGAGAATTTGACTATTCCGGCAGCCAGGCACTCAAGGCACTCCGCGAGGAAGGCATAGAGACGGTGCTCATCAACCCGAATATCGCCACGGTGCAGACTTCGGAGGGAGTGGCCGACCATATCTATTTTCTTCCTGTCACTCCGGAATTTGTGGAGAAGGTGATAGCCCGCGAACGCCCTCAGGGCATCATGCTTGCCTTCGGCGGACAGACGGCTCTCAACTGTGGCGTGGAGCTCTTCCACCGCGGCGTGCTCGAGAAGTATGACGTTAAGGTGCTCGGCACGCCCGTGCAGGCTATCATCAACACTGAAGACCGTGAGATTTTCGTTGAGAAACTCGATGAAATCGACGTGAAGACAATCAGCTCAGAGGCCTGCGACAATAAGGAACAGGCTCTTAAGGCTGCAGAGGAACTCGGCTACCCGGTGATCCTCCGTGCCGCTTACGCACTCGGCGGACTCGGTTCGGGCTTCTGCGATAACCCGGAGGAACTCTCGGCCCTCGCCGAGAAGGCTTTCTCGTTCTCGCCCCAGGTGCTCGTGGAGAAGAGCCTCAAGGGCTGGAAGGAAGTAGAGTATGAGGTAGTGCGCGACTCTTTCGACAACTGCATCACAGTCTGCAACATGGAGAACTTCGACCCACTTGGCATCCATACCGGCGAGAGTATCGTTGTCGCTCCGTCGCAGACACTCACCAACTCGGAATATCACAAACTGCGCGAGCTTTCAATCCGCATCGCGCGCCATATAGGCATTGTGGGAGAATGCAACGTGCAGTTCGCCCTCAGCCCCGATTCTGAAGACTACCGTGTGATCGAGGTCAATGCGCGACTGTCGCGTTCATCGGCCCTCGCATCGAAAGCCACCGGCTACCCGCTGGCTTTCGTGGCTGCGAAACTTGGTCTCGGCTATGGACTCTTCGACCTCAATAACTCTGTAACGAAGACCACCTCTGCCTTCTTCGAGCCGGCCCTCGACTATTGTGTCTGCAAAATTCCGCGCTGGGACCTCGGTAAATTCCGTGGCGTAAGCCGCGAGCTGGAATCATCTATGAAGTCGGTGGGCGAGGTGATGGCTATCGGCCGCACCTTCGAGGAGGCTATCCAGAAGGGCCTCCGAATGATCGGCCAGGGCATGCACGGCTTCGTGGAAAATAAAGAACTCGAAATCGACGATATCGATGGCGCGCTTCATGCTCCTACCGATAAGCGTATCTTCGTGATCGAGAAGGCTTTCGACAAAGGTTACACGGTTGAGCAGATTCACGCGCTCACGAAGATCGACCCCTGGTTCCTCGAGAAGCTCCGCCGCATCCACGATATCGACGATGAGTTGCACAAGGTGCCGGCGCTTGAGGCCCTCCCCCACTACCTCTTCAAGAAAGCGAAGAACGCAGGCTTCTCCGACTTCCAGATAGCCCGCGCCATCGGCATGGAGAAGGAGATGGACATTGAGAAGGCTATGCTCCGCGTGCGCGACCGCCGCAAGGCTCTCGGCATCATCCCCTGCGTGAAGCAGATCGACACACTCGCCGGCGAGTTCCCGGCAGCGACCAACTACCTCTACCTCACCTACGGCGGCCACCACAGCGACATTTTCTACGAACACGACCACCGCTCTGTGATCGTGCTGGGTTCAGGCGCCTACCGCATCGGTTCGTCGGTTGAGTTCGACTGGTGCGGCGTGCAGGCCCTGGAGACCATCCGCAAGGAGGGCTACCGCTCGGTGATGATCAACTATAACCCGGAGACCGTGTCGACCGACTATGACGTATGCGACCGCCTCTATTTCGATGAACTGACATTTGAGCGCGTACTCGACATAATCGACGTCGAGACTCCGCACGGAGTGATAGTATCGACCGGCGGCCAGATCCCCAATAACCTGGCGCTCAAGCTCGATGAGCAGGGAGTACATATCCTCGGCACGTCGGCCCAGAGCATCGACAATGCCGAAGACCGTGAGAAATTCTCGGCGATGCTCAACCGCATCGGCGTTGACCAGCCTGAATGGAGCGCACTGACTTCAATGGACGATATCAACGCATTTGTCGATAAGGTAGGCTTCCCGGTGCTCGTACGCCCGTCGTATGTGCTTTCGGGCGCGGCGATGAACGTATGCTACGACCGCGAGCAGCTAGAACAGTTCCTGCGCCTGGCAGCCAATGTCTCGAAGCGTCATCCGGTGGTGGTGAGCCAGTTCCTGGAGCACGCCAAGGAGGTGGAGATGGATGCCGTGGCCCGCAACGGCGAGATCATCGCCTACGCGATTTCGGAACACGTGGAATTTGCCGGCGTACACTCCGGCGACGCCACAATCCAGTTCCCGCCGCAGAAACTCTACGTCGAGACAGCGCGCCGCATCAAGAAAATCTCGAAGAAAATCGCAAAGCAGCTCAATATCAGCGGGCCCTTCAACATCCAGTTCCTCGCCCGCGATAACGATATCAAGGTTATAGAATGTAACCTCCGCGCCTCTCGCAGTTTCCCGTTCGTGAGCAAGGTGCTGAAGATCAACTTTATCGAACTTGCCACGCGCATCATGCTGGGCCTCCCTGTGAGCAAGCCCGACAAGAGCGTGTTCGACCTCGACTACGTCGGCGTAAAGGCAAGCCAGTTCTCATTCAACCGCCTGCAGAAAGCCGACCCGAAACTTAGCGTCGACATGGTGTCGACGGGCGAAGTAGGATGTATTGGCGAAGATGCACGCTCAGCGCTCCTGAACGCGATGCTGTCGGTCGGCCAGCGAGTGCCGGAGAAGAATATCCTTCTCTCCACGGGCAACGGCAAGCAGAAAGGCGACCTGCTCGGGGCTGCGAAACTCCTCGTGAAGAACGGCTACAAACTCTTCGCAACCGAAGGCACAAGCCGCCATCTCGACGAAAACGGCATCGCGAACACCCGCGTCTACTGGCCAGATGAGGAGGGACACCCGCAGGCACTCGACATGCTCAACAACCATGAGATTGACCTCGTGATCAATATCCCGCGCAACAATTCCGACAAGCAGCTCACCAACGGCTACCGCATCCGCCGCACGGCGATCGACCGCAACATCCCGCTGATCACGAATGCACGCCTTGCGTCGGCATTCATCAAGGCATTCTGTGCGATGAGCCCGGATGAATTGGAGATTAAGTCGTGGCAGGAATATTGATGACATTCCGGAGGTCAATATATTAAGGTAATTATATGAACCTGCTGATAAAAAACGCTGAAATCCGGAACGGTGAGTCCACCACGCGCGGCAACCTGCTGGTTGTCGACGGCGTGGTGAGCGCCATTGGCGCCGATGTCGACGGCACGCCTGATTGTGAGGTGATCGACGCCGAGGGAGCCACGCTACACCCGGGCCTGGTTGATGTGCACGTGCATCTGCGCGAGCCCGGCTTCTCCTATAAGGAGACGATCGCCGACGGCAGCCGCGCGGCTGCACACGGAGGCTTCACCACCGTGTGCACGATGCCCAACCTGAAGCCGATTCCGGATTCGCTTGAGACACTCGAAGAACAACGCGACATCATCCGCCGCGATGCGGTGATTGAAGTGCTCCCCTACGCCGCCATCACGCGTAAGCGTCTCGGCGCCGAGCTATGCGATTATGAGGCTCTGGCGCCCCTCGTGGCCGGATTCTCCGATGACGGCACGGGCGTGCAGTCGGACGAAGTGATGAAGCGTGCCATGAAGGCTATCGCCGCCACCGGGAAGGTGCTCGCCGCCCATTGCGAGGTAGAAGCCCTGCTGAATAAGGGCTATATCCACGACGGTGAGTATGCCCGCACCCACGGCCACCGCGGCATCTGCTCCGAAAGCGAATGGAAGGAGATTGAACGCGACATCAACATCACGCGTGAGACCGGCTGCCGTCTGCATATCTGCCACATCTCCACCAAGGAGGGAGTGGAACTTGTGCGCCGCGCCAAGAAGGAGGGGCTGCCGGTGACATGTGAGACGGGTGCGCACTACCTCGCCTTCTGCGACGCCGACCTGCGCGAAGAGGGACGCTTCAAGATGAATCCTCCCTTGCGCTCCGCAGCCGACCGCGACGCACTGCTCGAAGGCATTGCCGACGGGACAATCGACTGCATCGCTTCCGACCATGCCCCGCATTCGGCCGAGGAGAAAAGCCTCGGACTTGAGAAAAGCGCCATGGGCGTGACGGGCATTGAGGTCTCGCTTCCGGCGGTCTATACCTACGCCGTGCGTGCCGGCCACATCACATTCGGAAGAATGGTCGAGCTTATGGCCGACGCTCCGCGCCGCATATTCGGCATCGAAGGTGGCATCCGCCCCGGCGACCGCGCCGACTTCACACTCGTCGACTTTAACGAAAAATATACTGTCAATCCCGCCGAATTCCTTTCAAAGGGGAAAGCGACGCCATTCGAGGGTCTGGAACTCTACGGAGTTGTGAAGACCACGGTGCATGCGGGTAAAATAGCTTATAGAAAATAAGATGCGCAGCAACGACACGACCTATACGATTCTCGACAACAGCTGGATCGGCGCCAACACGAAGCTGATGCTTCTCGAAGGGCCCACCGAAGAGTTCACGCGCCCCGGCCAGTTCGTCAATATCGCCGTGCCCGGCTTCACGCTCCGCCGTCCGATATCGGTGTGCGATATCGAGGGCGATACGCTCACGATCGTCTATGACGTTGTGGGCGGCGGCACAGAGACGCTTGCCAATATGAAGGCAGGCCAGAAACTCGATATCCTCGCGGCCCTCGGCAACGGGTTCGACATCTCCAGATGCGGCGAGCAGCCCGTGCTGCTTGCAGGCGGCGTGGGATGCCCCCCGATTTACAGTCTTGCCAAACACATGATCGCCAACGACATACTGCCGACAGTGATTCTCGGCTTCAATTCCGACAAGCGCATGATCATGATCGAGCAGTTCGAGAATCTGGATATTCCCTTCTATGTAGCCACGCTCGACGGCTCCTATGGCGAGAAAGGCTATGTGACCGACGTGATCCGCACCGAAGGGCTCAACCCCGATTATTTCTACGCCTGCGGGCCGCTTCCGATGCTTAAGGCCATCTGCGGCCAGCTCAGCATCCCGGGTCAGGTGAGCCTCGAGGCCCGCATGGGATGCGGATTCGGCGCCTGCATGTGCTGCTCGCTCGAGACCACGCGGGGCGCCAAACGTATCTGCAAGGAAGGACCCGTATTTGAAAAGGACGAACTAATATGGAAATGACAGAACACACCGAAAACCGCCCCGCACGCGACCTGCGCGTGAAGTTAGGCAATGTCGAACTGAAGAATCCGGTGATACCGGCGAGCGGATGCTTCGGCTATGGCTACGGCATGTCGGAATACTACGACATCGACGTGCTCGGCTCTATATCGTTCAAGGGCACGACACTCGAGCCCCGCTTCGGCAATCCTCTGCCGCGCGTGGCGGAGTGCACGGCCGGTATGATTAATTCTGTCGGACTCCAGAACCCGGGTATAGAGGCCGTGATTTCGGAAGAACTCCCCAAGATGCGCGAGGCCTTCCACGGCCCCATAATCGCCAATATCAGCGGATTCTCAATTGAGGAGTACCGCGAATGCTGCCGACGTATCGACGGCGAGAAGCAGGTAGAGATCATCGAGCTCAACGTGAGCTGTCCCAACGTGCATGGCGGAGGCATGGCCTTCGGCACGTGTGCCACGTCGGTGGCCGATGTGGTGAAGGCCGTTAAGGAAGTGACTACGCTTCCGGTCTATGTGAAACTCTCGCCCAACGTGACCGACATCGTTGCTATCGCACGCGCTGCGGAAGAGGCCGGTGCCGATGGTCTCTGCGTGATCAACACACTGCTCGGCATGCGAATCGATCTCAAGACGCGAAAGCCGGTGATCGCCAACGTGATGGGTGGATTCTCGGGGCAGGCTGTGTTCCCTGTGGCACTCCGCATGGTGTGGCAGGTGAGCCACGCTGTCAACATTCCCGTGATCGGATGCGGAGGCGTCGCAACGGCCGATAACGTGCTGGAGATGATGATGGCCGGAGCAAGCGCCGTGGAGGTCGGAACGGCCAATCTCATCAACCCCTGGGCTTGCCGCGACATAATCGATGCGCTTCCCGCCGCGATGGAAAAATATGGCATAGAGTCGCTCTCCGAACTCGGCCGCTGAAATATCTCCCCGGAGTAGCGGGCGCCCTTCGCTACGCAGCCCGCACCCCTAATGTTAAAATAAGACCTATCCCACAACATAAATATATGGACAAGCTTAAAAAAGACGTTATTATAGCATGCGACTTCGCTACGCCCGAAGCCACGATTGAATTTCTCGACCAGTTTAAGGAAGAGAAGCCCTTCATCAAGATCGGCATGGAACTCTTCTACGCCGGAGGCCCGGAAATCGTAAGGGAACTCCGCCGCCGTGGCCACAAAATCTTCCTCGACCTTAAACTTCACGACATTCCCAACACGGTGCGTAAGGCGATGAAGGTGCTGTCGGGCCTTGATGTGGATATGGTCAACGTGCATGCGGCCGGTACGGTCGAAATGATGCGCGCCGCGCTCGAAGGCCTCAGCGAGGGGCGTCCCGACGGCAACCGCCCGCTGATTATCGCCGTGACCCAGCTCACCAGCACCTCCGAGCAGGCGCTCCATGAGCAGCTTCTCATCCCGGCGAGCATCAACGACACTATCATCAAGTATGCGCAGAATGCCCGCAAGGCCGGACTCGACGGCGTGGTATGCTCCCCGCTCGAAGCCCGCATCGTGAAGGAGGCCTGTGGCGAGGAATTCCTCACCGTGACGCCCGGCATCCGCTATCCCGATGCCGCCAAGGACGACCAGAGCCGAATCACATCACCCGCGAAGGCCCGCGAGATCGGGTCCGACTTCATCGTTGTCGGACGTCCGATCACCGCTGCTCCCGACCCGGTGGCCGCTTACCGCCGATGCCGCGCCGATTTCCTCGGCGAATAAAAAAATCATCAATGGCGGAGCGTCGCAACTTTTCCGTTGCGGCGCTCGCCTCATAACTTAAAAACTGATCTTTTCATCTCAATATGGAAAAAGAAATAGCAAAAGAACTCCTCGCTATCAAGGCAGTGTTCCTCAGCCCCGACAAGCCTTTCACCTGGGCGAGCGGCATCAAGAGCCCCATTTATTGCGACAACCGTCTTATCCTCACAGCTCCCGCAGCCCGCGACAAAGTGGAGACTGCTATCGCTGAAAGCGTGAAGAAATATTACCCGGAGGCTGAAGTGCTGATGGGCACGAGCACCGCCGGTATCGCTCACGCGGCCATCGCCGCCGATAAGCTTGGCATGCCGATGGGCTACGTGCGCGGCTCTGCAAAAGATCATGGCCGCAACAACCGTATCGAAGGACGTCTCGAACCGGGCCAGAAAGTCGTCGTTATTGAAGACCTTATCTCCACCGGCGGCAGCTGCATCGACGTCGTTGAGGCCCTCCGCGAGGCCGGAGCAGATGTGCTCGGCGTAGTCTCTATCTTCACCTACGGCATGAAGAAGGGTCTCGAACGCCTTGAGGCTGCCAATGTTGAGAATCATTCTCTCTCCAACTTCGACACGCTCGTTGACGTGGCCGTAGAGGAGAAATATATTGCCCCCGAGGATGCCGACCGTCTCCGCCGGTTCATGGCAAATCCCTCCGATGAATCTTGGATGAAAGCCTGATTTACCCTAACACCCTCAAAAAATTTCATTTCCTATGCGCCATCTTATAGAACCGACCGATCTCTCGTCCGCCGAACTTGACGAGATACTCACACTCGCGCTCGACATCATCGCCAACCGCGAGAAATATTCCGAAGTATGCAAGGGCAAGAAACTTGCCACACTGTTTTATGAGCCCTCGACACGCACCCGCCTGAGCTTTACGTCGGCTATGATGGAGCTGGGAGGAAATGTGCTCGGCTTCTCCGACGCCAACAGTTCGTCGGTGAGCAAGGGCGAGACCGTGGCCGACACGACGAAGGTCATCAATTGCTTCGCCGACATCATCGCGATGCGTCACCCCGTGGAGGGAGCGCCGCTCGTATCGGCACTCAATTCACGCACGCCGGTGATCAATGCCGGCGACGGCTCGCATGCCCACCCCACACAGACCCTCACCGACCTGCTCACAATCAAGCGTGAGCTCGGACGCACAGATAACCTCACTATCGGCTTCTGCGGCGACCTAAAGTTCGGACGCACCGTTCACTCGCTCATCAAGGCCCTCTCGAAATTCAAGAACATCAACGTCGTGCTCATCGCTCCCGAGGAGCTCCGCCTCCCCGGCTATATGAAGCAGGAAGTCTGCGACAAACTCGGCGTGCCCTATCGCGAGGTAAAATCGCTCGAGGAAGTGATCGGCGACCTTGACGTGCTCTACATGACCCGCGTGCAGAAAGAGCGCTTCCTCGACGAGGAGGAATATGAGCGCGTGAAAGACTGCTTCGTGCTCACCGCCGATAAACTCCGCGACGCCAAACCCGAGATGCGGATTCTCCATCCGCTTCCACGCGTCAATGAGATCGCAACCGACGTTGACGCCGATCCCCGCGCCGCATATTTCCGTCAGGTTGAAAACGGCAAGTTCGTGCGTATGGCCCTGATTCTCAAGCTTCTTGAATGGGCACAGCAGCCCGAGCGCGACCGCGCCCTCATCTCCGGCGACGTCATCAAAGGCGAGCACATCTGCTCCAACCCCAAGTGTATCTCCAACACCGAAGCCCACGCCGTGGAAAGCATGTTGCGCCCCTCGGCCGACGGCAACGGCCTCCGCTGCGTCTACTGCGAGCATCGCCCCGCTAAATAA
>CAMWYR010000020.1 GCA_947178505.1 uncultured Muribaculaceae bacterium
GCACTGAAAACGGATGTCATTCCGATTTTCTTTCCTAATAATCCTGGCATTTCTTTATTTATTTGTGTGGTTTTGTCTTTTTGTTTGATTGGCCTTATTTATCAGACCTTGATAGATACGTCAACACCTGAGGGGAGTTCGAGCTTCATGAGTGCGTCGACAGTCTTGGCAGTAGAGCTGTAGATGTCGATGAGACGCTGGAAAGAAGAGAGCTGGAACTGCTCGCGGCTCTTCTTGTTGACGAATGTCGAACGGTTGACGGTAAAGATGCGCTTGTGCGTGGGAAGTGGAATCGGGCCTTTCACCACTGCGCCGGTCGACTTAACAGTCTTCACGATCTTCTCAGCCGACTTGTCGACGAGGTTGTGATCGTAAGATTTCAGTTTGATTCTGATCTTCTGATTCATATAAATTGATTGACTTGGAATCTTGTTAAACAACCGCTGTCCGGAGCCCAAGCGGGCCCGGACTGCGGAGGATTATATTTATTTCAGGAGGTCGACGCGGCCGTTGACTTCCGTGAGCACGTTCTTTGCAATCGAGTTGCTTACCTCATCATAGTGGTCGAACGACATTGTGCTGGTGGCGCGGCCTGAAGTGATCGTACGGAGCGCAGTCACGTAACCGAACATTTCAGCCAGAGGAGCCTTAGCCTTCACGATGCGTGCACCCGAGCGGCTTGTCTCCATGCCTTCCACCTGACCACGACGCTTGTTAAGGTCGCCGATCACGTCACCCATAGACTCTTCCGGAGTCACTACCTCGATCTTCATGATGGGCTCGAGGAGCACGGGATTAGCCTTCTCAGAGCCATGCTTGAACGCCTGGATGGCTGCGAGCTCGAATGAAAGCTGGTCGGAGTCGACGGGGTGGAACGAACCATCAAGCAGAGTCACCTTAAGCTGCTCTACAGGATAGCCGGCGAGAACACCGTTCTTCATTGCAGTCTGGAAACCCTTCTGCACTGAGGGGATATATTCCTTAGGCACGTTACCGCCCTTAACCTCGTCAACGAACTGGAGGCTGCCTTCGAAGCCCTCGTCAACCGGCTCGATACGCACGATGATGTCGGCGAACTTACCGCGACCACCGGTCTGCTTCTTGAATGTCTCGCGAAGCTCAACGGGCTTCGTGATGGCTTCCTTATACGTTACCTGCGGACGGCCCTGGTTACATTCAACCTTGAACTCGCGGCGGAGACGGTCGATGATGATATCGAGGTGAAGCTCACCCATACCGCTGATTACGGTCTGGCCGGTCTCCTCGTTAGTCTCTACGCGGAATGTCGGGTCTTCCTCAGCAAGTTTCTGAAGGCCGACGCCGAGCTTGTCAAGGTCTTTCTGAGTCTTGGGCTCAACTGCGATACCAATCACAGGATCCGGGAATTCCATAGCCTCAAGCACGATCGGAGCATCCTCGGCGCAGAGAGTATCACCGGTGCGGATATCCTTGAAACCTACGCCGGCACCGATATCACCGCAGCCAATCTTCTCCATCGGGTTCTGCTTGTTAGAGTGCATCTGGAACAGACGCGACACGCGCTCCTTCTTACCCGAACGGGTGTTGAGCACATAAGAACCAGCCTCGATGTCGCCTGAATAGACGCGGAAGAAGCAGAGACGGCCCACATAGGGGTCTGTGGCGATCTTGAACGCGAGGGCCGACATCGGAGCGTCGCTCGACGGCTCACGAGTCTCGATCACGTCGGGATCATCTACAGAGTGACCTTCTACGGCGCCTGCATCCTCGGGAGAGGGCAGATATGCGCAGACAGCGTCAAGCAGAGTCTGCACACCCTTGTTCTTGAAAGAAGAGCCGCAGAGCATCGGGTTGACATCCATCGAGAGGGTAGCCTTGCGGATAGCCGCACGGATCTCATCCTCAGTGATGGTGGAAGGATCATCGAAATATTTCTCCATGAACGCCTCGTCAAACTCAGCGAGAGTCTCAAGCATCTTGTCGCGGTATTCCTCTGCCTCGGCGCGGAGGTTAGCAGGAATTTCCTCAATAGAATACTCAGCGCCCATGGTCTCATCGTGCCAGAAGATAGCCTTCATCTTCACGAGGTCGACAACGCCCTTGAAAGTTTCTTCGGCGCCGATAGGAATCTGGATGGGAAGAGGATTAGCGCCGAGGATCTCGCGGAGCTGACGCACAACCTCGAAGAAGTTAGCGCCCGAGCGGTCCATCTTGTTCACGTATCCGATACGGGGCACATTATATTTGTCAGCCTGACGCCACACGGTCTCAGACTGCGGCTCCACACCGCCGACGGCACAGAAAGTAGCCACGGCGCCGTCGAGCACACGGAGCGAACGCTCCACCTCGACAGTGAAGTCAACGTGTCCCGGAGTGTCAATCAGGTTGATCTTGTACTTGTTGCCATCATACGTCCAGAACGCAGTGGTTGCTGCTGAAGTGATGGTGATACCACGCTCCTGCTCCTGCTCCATCCAGTCCATAGTGGCTGCACCGTCGTGCACCTCACCAATACGGTGGGTCTTACCGGTGTAGAAGAGGATACGCTCGGAGGTTGTGGTCTTTCCGGCATCGATGTGAGCCATGATGCCGATATTTCGAGTAAGCTTAAGTTCGTCGTTTTTAGCCATTTCTCTTTAAAAAATTTAGAATCGGAAGTGAGCGAACGCGCGGTTGGCCTCAGCCATGCGGTGCATATCTTCTTTTCTCTTGAACGCACCACCCTGGTCGTTGTAAGCGTCCACGATTTCAGCAGCGAGCTTATCGGCCATAGTCTTGCCGCCGCGCTTGCGTGCGAAGATGATAAGGTTCTTCATAGAGATCGACTCCTTACGGTCGGGACGAATCTCAGTGGGCACCTGGAAAGTGGCGCCGCCGACACGGCGGGACTTCACCTCCACCGTCGGAGTAACGTTCTCGAGAGCCTTCTTCCAGATTTCGAGAGCAGATTTCTCCTCATTGGGCAATTTAGCCTTCACGGTCTCCAATGCGGTGTAGAAAATAGTGTAAGCTGTGTTCTTCTTGCCATCATACATAAGATGGTTGACGAACTTAGTAACCTTTACTTCGTGGAAAACGGGATCGGGAAGGATCACCCTTTTCTTAGGCTTAGCTTTTCTCATTTTAGAGCAAAATGTGTTTATGTTTTGATTTCGGCTGCTTTTGCAATCTTCAACCGGGGCACTCTTGCCGCGGTTTACTCAACCATTAGCCATCCAATAATCAAAAACGATTGTGAATTTGATTGATTTGTAAGATGCAGTTATTATTTCTTAGCTGCTTTGGGACGCTTTGCACCATACTTTGAGCGACGCTGAGTACGTCCCTGCACGCCGGCAGTATCGAGTGTACCGCGCACGATGTGATAACGCACACCGGGGAGGTCTTTCACACGACCGCCGCGCACCATCACGATTGAGTGCTCCTGCAGGTTGTGGCCTTCTCCGGGGATGTAGCTGTTGACCTCCTTACCATTGGTGAGGCGCACACGCGCTACCTTACGCATGGCGGAGTTAGGCTTCTTGGGAGTGGTGGTGTAGACACGCACACACACACCGCGACGCTGCGGGCACGAATCGAGAGCAGGAGACTTGCTCTTGTCTTTCAGAACGGTACGCCCTTTTCTTACTAATTGCTGAATTGTAGGCATTCTTTGTCTGTGTTTGTTTTTAATTTACTGTCTCTTTGGGATGGCTTAGAAGCTATCCGACTCACACATATAAAGCACGCCAAACAATTGAACATCAATTGCTTAGCCTGCACACCGGAGTCCTTAAGCTCCTAAAAGCGTTGCAAAGATACAAAATATCAATGACTTACGCAATAGAACCGCTATTTTTATCGCAATTTTTAAGCTTTTTTATATCGCGTTTAATCTTATCCGCATTCCGGGTCCCTACCCCATTTAATACAAAAATGGGAGGCGCATCTCGTTGATGCGCCTCCCCTATCGGATTTCCCGCCCTTGGACGGGGGTTATGTCTGCGGAATCAGCCCGCGGGCTGTCACGCCTTTATCTCTGCTTATCGCACTGCAAGCTTCTTGACAACCTTGTCAACGCTTACGACGTAAACGCCCTTGCCTGCCTCTACGACAGTCTTCTCTGCGCCTTCGCCATTGTAGATCACGACGCCTTCGAGCGTAGCCACTGTCACGTGCTTGCCTTCTGCGCCGTAGATAACTACGTTACCGTTCTCGGCAGTCACCTTCACGCCTGCGGCGCCAAGTGTGTCGACTCCCGACTCGCTGTAGGTAATGACTACTGCGTTAGAGTTAGCAGACTCACCGCGGTCAACGTAAACGGCCTTCACTACATATGTGTAGGTCTCGCCATCCACAACATTAGTGTCGAGATATTCATTATCGCCAACGAGAGCATCGTTGATCTTGACACCGTCGCGGTATACATTATAACCTGCGATCTCAAGGTTAGAGAAGCCTACTGCAGGCGTGAAAGTCACGTCATCGACCATAAGCATGAACGAACTGGTCGCGCAGCTGTTGATCGCGAAGTGGAGCGCACCGGCGGGGAGCTCAACCTGATAGAGAGTCCATTCTCCGGGAACCTGTTCTGCGGGCATCACCTCTACATAGTCAGCCGGATCGACTGAGGGAAGCGTAGTGTAAAGCACGCGAATCTTCTCGGGATACTCGGTTGAGTAGCTCTTTGCATAGAATGAGATTGTCTGCTTCTCACCGGTGAGTTCGGGAGAAATTGCATAGTCATCGGCCTTGCCATCGTCGTAACGGAAGAGAGAGAAGAGATACTTCGTGCCGCTGTGTGCACCGAAAGTCTGGTTTCCTAACATCGAAGTATCCCAGATCCAGAACGAACCCTTGGTGCTTCCGGGATTAATGCCGGGGATATCCATATTCTGGAATCCGCCAACCTCAGACTGGTCGCCGTCAACGAATGTCCAGTTACCATATTCAGCGGAGAAGCTGTCGGCATCCTCGAAGTCTTCAGTGACCTGAGTTGCCTGGCCACCTTCGAGCTCGGGCTCATTCCATGTGAGCTTCACGCCTTCGTTCTCTGACTTAGCCTCAAGGTTGACAACTGCCGGGAGAACAGACAGGATCGGGGTTACGGTTACGTTACGGCTCTGGTTGTTTGCAGCATACTGATCGGCGCTGTAAACAATCTTCGCGAAATAAGTGACAGGCTCAGTAGCCACTGACGACATCACGCAGTCGAATGTTACGGTTGTAGAAGCACCGGAAGCAAGCGCGCCGCAGTCTTCGGTAGCCACGAGTTTTTCATCGGCATAAAGTTCGACAGCATATGCATTCACTGCTTTCTCACCTTCATTCACGACAGTTACGTCAACCTGATAGTCGCTGCCGGCCTTAACCTTTTCGGGAGCAGTGATTCTGGGAGCGCTCAGATCGTAGTCGTATGTCGCACCGGCCTTGATGTTATCAATCACAGTGTAGCGGTATGCGCGAGTAACGCCTGTGATTCCAAACTGAATGGTCTCATTAGCATAATCCGAGAGATCTATCGAAACCTTGCCCCAGCCGTTGTCAGATGATTCACAGATATCATATACATTTCCGGAGAAGACCTCAGTGTATTCTGTATCACCGAGTTTCTTCACGCCTACAGAAATTTCATTCACATCGTGCGCTTCCGGATCATCAGCGATGCGGGTGATGTCGAAAGTATAGAACGAGAGCACGGGATTCTCGGCGCCGGCCAGAGAAACGAGGCCTGAGAAGAGCATTGCGCCTGTGTTGAGCTGCGGGCCGTCAATCGCAAAGTAGTAGCCGTCACCGTCGGGAGAAGGAATATCCGTTGACTCACGCATGAGGCTTACCGTACCGCCGTTGATCGACGCGAGACCCCAAATATAGGAGAGCTGACCATTTGCGACACCCTCATGGAGACCGTCGTAAGGCTTACCGGCAGGAACCATGTTGGAGTATGTGCCTGCACCGGTCACACCCTCGACAACAGCAGCTACGATCACTTCCACAAACTTCTGCTCACCTGCGGGAACAGCCTGATAAGTATATGACAGAGATGTCAGACCGGATACGATCTCGTTCTGATCCTCATCATAGATGCTGTAAGTCACCTTGTCTGAAGATAAGAGCAGACCGGCGATATCCTCAGTCACGGCATTCCAGGTCACGATCACCTCACCCTCGGTAGAAGTCGTGGCAACCTTAACACCTAACGGAGCCTCGGGAGCCTGATAGCCGATGTAAGTCGATACACTTACGGGCATACCCTCGCCGTTTGCGTTGTAAGCAACGACTGTATATTCAACCGCACCCTTCTCTGTCAGAGTATCCTCGTAAGTAAGAGTTGTGTTAACAGCGGGAGACGGGAACGTCTTGATCACCTCGTCGTTGCGGAGGAGTTCAACCTTATCGAGGCCTGCGAGAGGAGCACCAAGGAGTGTAGTGGAAGGAGTCTTGAAAGAAACCTTGGCCTTAAGCGCACCATTAACATCGGGCTCTACTTCAAGATTCGTTGCAGAAGCGGGAGCATTTCCGTCTGCACCTGCCTGGATAGTGACATCACCTACATAGAGATAGAACATGTCGGCATCAGACATACCGTGGAATCCTACGTAATAAATGCCGTCAGTCTCAGCCTTGATGAGGGCGTCGAATGTGCGGGGCTCTGACGAATTTATGATAGTGGGCTCAACGAGAGCGGATGTCATTCCGCTTACAGAAGCCTCCTTACCATATTTCACCTCGAGACGCTCAGGGAAGCTTGAACCGCTAGAGTGAGATGTAAAGCTGATGCCATACACCTTACCACCCTCAAGTTTCAGACCCGGAGATACCAACCAGTCGTCCATTGCAAGGCTGGAGTTATAGCTTACGCGTGCCTCACCCTGATATGCTGTCCAGGACTTACCGTCGCCGTTAGCGTCAATCACAGTCCAGCCGTCAAGGCCATCCTCTGCGAAGTTGCTTGTGTAGGGAGGAGTTAAACTACCGAGAGATACTACATTCGTATTAGCCGGAGCCGACACTGCGTTGCCTGCAACTACATACACTGTATAAGAGTAAGCAACCATACCCTCTTCAGGCTCGGCAACAGCCTCCGAGAATGAAGTCACCGTAAGACCTTCAGCAGCAACCGAACCATCGGCGCGGACCACTTTGTAGGTAAGATTATCAAGGTCGATGTATCCGCCGTTGACAGAAGTTGTCACAGCGTTCCATGTCACTTCCATATTACCGTTCACGTAAGACAGTACGGCGCTTGTAGCGGAAGGCACGTCAGGACCGTACCATTCACCGCGGACCACTGTCTTGGGACCGTCGCCCTCAGCCGTGCGACCGAATACCGCGATATTGTATCTTCCTGCGGCATAGTCACTGAGGTCAACAGGCACTGTTGTCTCAACGCCCCATGCTGCAGAAGCAGTAGCTACTTCCTCACCATTCACGGTAACGCAAATCGTAAGATTGCCTGAACCGGCAGTGCCGTCAAAGAAGGTGGCGGGAGTTGTAAGGTTCACTGAACCATTCATCGAACCCTCGGGGAAAACAAGTTCTACATCCTGACACTCTCCGGGAGCCTTATCGGGCAGAGGAGTGGGAATATAAAGACCCATGATTTCCTCATTGCCGGCGAGCTGATAGAGAGGTGTTGTCTCACCGGTGGCAAGGTTTACTTCACACATCCAGCCCTCTTCATTCTCCTCACACAGGTTCCAGAACATGCGGTCGGTCGATGGATCGATAATAGCATTACTGCTGTAGACGGGAATACAACCGGTAGCACCGATTTCAGTGACAGCACCGGTCTCCTTATCGATCTTGCAGAGAGTCGAGCCTGACATGAAAGCATCATCGCCTGAGCCCTCGATTTCGTGACGGATACCGTACATCTGACCATGGGAATCAATCACCACTGAGTTCCAGGAGCCCTCGATAGGAGCCACGGGAGTTGCGGTGATACCCTCACCGAATGTAAGGGTCGAGATTACGCGCGACTTACCATCGGCAGTGAAAGTGATACCATAATATGTACCTGTAGTCGGATCCTGTGCATAGCCTGCCGACGAGAGTGTGGACAAATCTGAGGGCTGCCATTCACCAACGAGCTCACCGTCAGTCACATCCCAGGCCGTGCAGCTCAATACCTGAAAAATAAAAATCACCTGACGGTCAGTGGCATAATACTTGCCGTCGACACATGCGCCGCCATACGTAGCGTTGGGTCCGGGGAAAAGGAGCTCGGTCGCACCGGCCTGCTTGGGAAGCGCATAGACGCCTACCTCATTAGCAGATGTCCAGAAGTCGCTATAAATTACACAACCGTTGATCTGAGGCATTCCCTCAGCCACCTTGAGAGGCGCGGCTGCGAACTTCTTGCGGGCTACATTTGCATGGCCCTTCTTGGCACTCTTCAGTTGCGATGCGCCCACACTGCGGGTCTTTGCAACGAACCCATCCTTAGAAGGCTTGAGAGTGTTCTTGATGGCGTTTTCGGGCACTGCATCAACCCTCATAGCCATTGCCTTCGCTGTCTTGGCGTTGGTTGCAACTGCCTTCTTGGCCAATTGCGCCATCGCCGGAGTCGCGACAGTAGAGGCAATCAGCACTGACGAAAAAATTCCGGTTAGAAGTTTTTTCATAATAGATACCTCGGTTTCATGATTAAATACATCCGGGGAGTGAAACCTTTCCCTCCGGAGATTATGAAATAGTTGTTAGTTATTATTCCAGAACCGGATAATAATAAGAGCCGGACCTGCGGAAGCCGATTATCTCAGCGTTCCGCAGGCCCGTATTATCACCTGATTATGATTTTCTTCACATAGTTGCGCGACGGAACGCTGACGATATAGAGGCCCGCACGGGGGAGGGTCACTCTGTAGCTACCGCGAGCGACAACCGCACCGGTATAGTCAGCCACGATGATTTCATCGGCTGCAGAAGCGGCCACCTCAAGCCCGGCGACGCTGACGGCGAATGCCGAATCCACCACTTTATCCACACCAACCGATGTGCCGGTAGTGACGGTTACAATCTTCGACGGGCGAGAAAAGAGCTCTCCGTCAGTGGCACGCACACGGTAACCATACATCTTCACCGGCTCAAGGCCCGTAAAGGTGTAGCTCAGCGCTGCCCCGGCATCACATGCCGTATACTTCTCGATCGGCTCCGCATCATACTGCAGGCCATAGGCAATCTCAATATCATCGAGTGCGAGCGCACCGGTTGAGCCCTTGCGGTCGAACTGAAGCGAAATCTGACGCACGCCCTCGGGAATAGCGCTGATTTCCGTAGTCTGTCCGCCGATTGCCTTGACAACGGCCACTGAATCCAGGGCAATGCTACCCGCGGAGGTATAGCCAGTCACCTTGATGCAGTCGCCTTCCGACGTATTGCTGCCACGACTCCAGAACTTCACCGACTTCACATCGCCTTGATATACAGGCGACTTTACGTACTGGCTTGCCGCCAGACGCAGAGAGGGTGCCGACTTGCCGACATAGGCGGAAAGTGAGTATGAGTTGCCGGCATTGGTGGTCCAGTCGCCGGGGAGCTTATTACCGAGATCGAAATTGACTTCATCAGTGAAAGGATCGCCCGGAATCATCTCAAAGAGCGACACTTCGTAACCTACGGCATCCTTGGTTGCCTCCCAGTTGGCCGTGAAGCTGTCGGAGGTCACGTCAGAAGCCTCAGTTGCCTCCGCAGTGACATACTCTATAGTCATATCGCCCGTAAACGCCGTGCCGACACTCTCTTCAGAAGATACCCAGCCCGATGACTGCTTCACGGAGAAATGAAAGACTTTGGCGGGCTGCAAGCCATCGATGACCACGGAAGTGGCATCCCCCATATTGCGGTTGCGGAAACCGGGGAGATAATTCCTTGCATCGAGCTCCTTTGCCGGAGCATTTTCCGAGTCGGCCGCAGCGTCACTCTCCTCCCACACATTCAGGATCACGTCATTACCCTCATCCGGTGCATCCCAGTTGAGCGTAAAGCCTGCGGGGTGAATGTCAGTGGCTTCCTGCGCGGAAATCGGGGAGAGACGCTCCATACCACCACCGAGAATATCGAATGTGATGAGGCCGTTGCTTTCCGCAATATTCGTGAGAGGGAAATTCACGGTCTGTCCTGCCCACGTAGTCATCGAGGGCTTTGTAGTCGGAGTGAACTCCGTCTTGTGGGAAGCGCCGGGGAACGCATCGCCGTTGCGTGAGCTTTCCGACTGAGTATTATCGGCTTCCTCTATATCTACATACTGATGCGAGGGATCGTTATTCACTTCATTACGCGACCAAACGGCGTCATTATAGTCGACATGCCATACGAGCATACCGTGACCGGGCACATATTCATCCCAACCCTCCTGCTGACGGTTTTCGAGAAGGAAGAATTCCTTTTCATTTCCTGTGCGGATGATTCCGCATACATTATCCGACACCGGTTCCAGCGTTACGGACAGCGCACGGTCAACTTCACGCGGCTTCACCCATCCGAGTGCATAGCGTTCGAAGGCACCGTAATTGGGCGGGGTCATGCCGTCGTTGTTATAGGGGCCATAGTCAAGGGCCGACCAACTCGAGGGAGTGAACGAATAAGTGTAGCGGGTTGCATAGAGGTCGGGAAGGCCCATCACATGGCTGAACTCATGCACGAACGTGCCGACGCCATCAGGACGTCCCGCTTCCCATTCGTTGCTGCATCCGTAGGTGTGCACGCGCACACCGTCGAAATATAGATCGGGATATCCGGCCGACACCATATTCCAGGAATGGGGCCAGACGGTGTTGGCCGAGCCGCCGGAAGCCTCGCCGCGGCCGGCGTAAAATATAAAGATGTTATCCACGAGGCCGTCGTGGTTACGGTCGTAGTCTGCGAAATCAACGGTAGCATCGAGTTGCTGACAGGCTTCAATCACCATCTCTTCAGGGCGCAAATCATTGCCGTAGAGGTCATTGCCGCCATAATATGACTGATTGTGAGCAAGCGTGATCGGGCCATATACATCAAACTCCGGGCGGAAGTGATTGCCAGAATTGGCACGGAAGAACTGCGCAGCCGAACCGGTGGCGCCGTAATCGGCGAAATCATCCTCGTTGAGCATACGGGTGAAATAATCAGCTGCCGTCACGCCGCCGCGATAGTTGGAATTGAACTTCACGTCGGTATATTCCACAAGAATCACGATAGCCTTCTGGTCGCCGTAGGCCGGGAATCGCTGCTCCGGGAAGAGTCCGTAGCCGCGCTCATAGGGAGGGGCAAGGTTATCGTCGTTCTGAGCCTGCGCACGCGCTGCTCCGTCGGCGCCCGCGATAGTAGCGAGGCCCGTGGTCTTACGCGCCACCTTCATCGAACGGCGTTCCACACGCTTAGCCGCCACATCCTTGTTGATATTAGCAATAAACGCCTTGGCTGCCTGCGAGCGGTCGGCAACCTCACCGGCTACGATGCCGGAATCAATATAATTGCCGTCGGCGTCAAGGTCGCAATAATAGAACTGTCCGTCGCGCTCCATGAGCGGATAGCCGTCTTCGGTGAAATATTGATGAAACGATTCATCGCCTACAAGACGCACGGTAATATTCCTGCCATCTACCGTAGGCACGGTGAGCAGACCCGGCTTCGCGGGCTTGGCAAGCAACTGCAGGCCGCAGGCGGCCGCAAGACTGATTATGCCGAGATGGTAATAAAATTTGTTCATGTATCTTTAGCTAAAGCATTCAGTTTTACCTAATTTTAATTCTTCTGCAGGGCTTCAGGATATGTCGGAACCCTGAGACTGCTGTCATGTCGCTTCTGACGTCGGGATGCGATAATAAATGCCCGTAGGCTATTCATTACGCAAAGATATATAAAACCCCTATTATTTCCAAATAAATTGATAACAATTTTTAAATATCTTTTACAAATGACTAAAATTTTCTTTAAAAGCTTCTATTAATCACAATTCATTAACGCCCCCTTTTAGTAATTATTGCATAAAGTGAATGCAATTTATTACACTTTTTAAACTTCTATAAGCTTTTAAATAATACAAATTTTTAAATTGCATTACCCGATTAATTCCGATCGGCGACATAACATTTTGAAAGTAAAAGATGTCCGTCTGCCCTGCTGCATGCCCGCAGGACAGGCGGATTCATTGATAGAGAGGGCTTTATTGCCTGAGCCTTATGTCTGAACTTAGTGCTTGAGCTGGGAGGCCATATCGTAGATATGCTCGAATATATGGCGGTCGACCCTGCTCAATTCGAGCCCGCGACGTCCCATTACGCGCGACGCCACCTGCATGAATGTGTCGATGGAAACATCCGAGAAACCGGCTTCCGGGCTTCCGGCCTGGAAACTTGCGATAAACTGGCGCGGAAATCCGGCACCGTGCAGATTGACTCCTACACCTACCACTGTGGCCGTGTTGAACATGCAGTTGACACCCGCTTTTGAGTGATCACCCATAATCAGGCCACAGAACTGCAGGTCGGTGCGCATGAAACGTCGCGACGCGTAATTCCATATTCGCACCTTACTATAATCATTCTTCAGATTACTTGAATTGGTGCCGGCGCCTATGTTGCACCATTCTCCGAGCACTGCGTTGCCGAGATAGCCGTCGTGAGCCTTGTTGCTGTAGCCGAATATCACAGTGTTGTCGATTTCACCTCCCACCTTGCAGTAGGGGCCGAACGTACACCCGCCGTAAATCTTCGAACCCATACGAATCTTGGCATTATCGCAGAGCGCCAGCGGGCCACGCACGCAGCAGCCTTCCATCACCTGCGAGTTACGGCCTATATATACCGGACCATCCTTCACATTGATCGTGCAGCCTTCCACCTGCGCGCCCTCTTCAATAAACAAAGCCGGGAGCCCCCCTTTTTTCAGACAGGGATCGCCGATGACAGTTACCGACTTGTCTGGTTCGGCACTACGGCGGTTGCGCGTCAGCCACATATAGTCGTTCTGAATCTCCTGCGCGTTGACAAGAAAAATGTCGAACACGTAATTGATGCGGCGTGAATCGTTGGCCGACTCCCGGCCGACAGTCCCGGGGAGCGCACGGAATTCATTCAGCGTGCCTCGGTAGGCCCACACGCCCCCCTTGTCGCGGAGCGCGTCGCCCGGTCTCAGCTGCATTGCCTCAAATGCTATTGTCTGATCGGGAAGCTTGTTGCCGGCGATGAAGAGAGCCTCCTCATCCTGGCCGCAATGCAATGGAAATTTCTCCCTTAGATAATCCATCGGGAGATAGGAATAGTCGCCGGGAAGGAAATGTTGCCACTTCTCCGCAATCGTCACGATACCGATGCGGAAAGCCGCCACGGGCCGTGTGAATGATAGCGGAAGCAGATTCTCATATGTTTCCCGCGTATCGAATAGCACTATTTTCATAAGCGTTCGTTATCGTTTAGATCAGCAAAATTACATTTTTACTTTCAGATTAGCAAATTAAGATGACGCTCCGGCGGCCGAAGGGACGGAATTTGCATTCACACCGCGGAGGTCAGTCGAAGTCGGAGGGATCGGCAATAACTCCGGGTGCAGTGATGAGAGGCGCGTGGCGGCGCCGGTTTTTATCGCGCATTCCGAACCAGTAGCCGAATCCGAGACGGATGTATGTGGCCGACATGTTGCCGGTGCGGAACACGTCGAGTTTCTGCATGTGGTTGACACCGAAATAACCATCGACCGACATTGACACCGGGAAGTCGCGCCCCTCGAACGTAAAACCCACCACGGGCCCGACGGCCAATCGGTTCCATATGCCTTCGCTTCCGAAGAGATGTCGCGGGGGCTCCACGGCCCATTTCGTCTGTTCGTCATGACTGCAACTGCCCGTCAGGCCGTATGAAGCGAAGCCTCCGCTGTACACCGATACATAAAACCCGTGTGTCAGACGGAATTTGTAGCCTAAATGGAGCGGCACCTGCACACCTCCCCGGCGCATCTCGAGCGTCGGGTCTCCATCGGGAGCGAAAATATGATTGAGTCTGGCCACGGCCGTGTCATAACAGAAAAGAAACGACGGCTGAAGATACCATCCGCTGCGCCATTGCAGGCGCGCCGTATAGCCGAAAGCGAGCCCGAGGCCTCCACGGTTGAGATCTTCGGGCAATATGGTGAACGGGCCCCCTGCAGCCACCAGATCCACGCCTGCTTTAAGGCCCTGCAGCCACCGGTGGCCCGGTTCCGGCGCGGCAGGACGACGACGGGCCTGCACGGAAGAAAGCACGCCGGCTATCAGCAGTATTGTAAAGATTATGCGTTTCATCGGTCTGTACGGAATGCCGAATCAGCGGCATCCTCTGCAAAGTTAATAATAAGTAGGATTAAAACAAAAACTCACCCCACAATCCTCTCACTCCCTGTTACCCTCATGGCTTATCTGAAACAAACTCCTTATAACAAACTGCCCCCGATTTCACAATCGAGGGCAGTGATGTGATTTTTTAGATATCGCCTACTTTCACAAGCTATCCGAGATCCTACTCAACCACTAACTTACAATTTATATCACTATTACTAAAAGATTTTGACTTGCCATCTTGGAGGCCGGTATTAACCGGCGTTTTCAGTCACAAAATTAATAAATTTATTAACTCGGAAGCATCTTTTGTTAAATTTTTATTAACCGAATGAGTCAATCTGACCAATATTGTCCCTATCTGACCAATTTCATTTTATCTTTACCGCCTAATTTTCTTTAAATATTGGTCAATTCATATTTAATTTGTTATATTTGCAGACATCTAAGCTCTACGGATGAAGCCGGTCTGCGTGCAGGCAGGTTGACGACGTCAGGGCATGATCCTAACCCCAAATATTATGAAGAAGAACTACGAATATCTATGCGCGCTGCGCAAGGTGATGAAGGAAAAGGGCATCGATGCGTGCGTCATTTCCGGCACAGACCCCCACCAGAGCGAGCTGCCGCCCCGCCATTGGCGAGGCCGCGAGTGGCTCACCGGTTTTGAATCAGAAAACGGCACCAACGGCACAGTCGTGGTGACTCCCGACGAGGCGCTCTGCTGGACCGACTCCCGCTATTTCATCCAGGCCACCGACCAGCTGAAAGACACCGGCTTCAAGATGATGAAGGAAGATGGCCCCGAGGCGGTGGATCTGATCGACTGGGTCACCGAACACACCAATCAGGGCCAGACCGTCGGCATCGACGGAATGACGTTCTCCGTGTCGTATGCCCAGCGCCTGCAGCAGGAGCTTAACGACAACGGAGTGAAACTCGACACCGACTTCACCCCCTTCGACGAGATATATCCCGACCGTCCGGAACGCCCGAAAAACAAACTTTTCGTGCACGACGAGAAAATCGTGGCCATGGACGTCGATGCGAAGATAGCCGCCGTGCTTGAGCAGGTGAAGGGTGAGCTTGCCAACGCCATCCTCATCTCCGCGCTCGACGACCTCGCATGGGTGACTAACCTCCGGGCTGCCGGCGACATCAACTTCTCCCCCATCTTCGTCGGATTCCTATATCTTGACGAGCAGGGCAAGCGCGTGCTCTTCCTCGATGAGGAAAAATTGAGCAAGGAAGTCGAGAAGCATCTTGAAAAATATCATATCACCACCGCTCCCTACGACAGCGTGAAGGATTTCGTGGCCTCTCTCCCGAAAGAGACACGCCTTCTGCTCGACCCTGAGAAGACCGCCCGAGGCATCTACGACCATGTGGGATGCACTCCGGTGTTCGGCGGCGATGGCGTGGCCAAACTGAAGAGTATCAAGAACGAGACGATGATTGCCAATCTCGCCACGGCGATGGAGAAGGATGGCGTGGCCCTCACACGCTTCTTCATGATGGTTGAGAAGGAATATCCGGAAGGAAAACTCACGGAGGTTGAGCTCGGCAAGCGTCTGCGCGCACTCCGTCTGGCCGATGAAAGCTGCGTCGACGAGAGTTTCTCGCCCATACTCGGCTGGAACGCACATGGCGCAATCGTGCATTATGAGGCCACAGAAGCCACCGACTGGACCATCGAGGGCGACGGTCTCCTGCTCGTCGACTCCGGCGGTCAGTATATTTACGGCACCACCGATATCACACGCACCGTAGCGCTCGGTACTCCGACCGACGAACAGCGCCACGATTTCACGCTCGTGATGAAGGGACACATAGCGCTCTCCAACGCAATCTTCCCGGCCGGCACCACAGGCCATCAGCTTGACGTGCTCGCACGCCAGTTCCTCTGGAAGGAGGGAAAGGCTTATTATCATGGCACGGGCCACGGCGTGGGCTATTTCATCAACTGCCACGAAGGCCCGCAGAACATCCGCCTCAATATCAACCCCACTCCCCTTGAGCCGGGTATGATCACGAGCAACGAACCGGGGCTCTACCTTGAAGGCCGCTATGGAATACGCTGCGAGAATCTTATCGTCACCGAGAAATACGAGACGACTGAATTCGGCGAATTCCTCCACTTCCATCCGATGACGCTCTTCCCCTTCGACCTGCGTCTGTTCGACACGTCAATCATGAGCGATGAGGAGGTGAAGTGGGTCAACGACTATCATAAGCTCGTGCGCGACCGCCTCACTCCGCTGCTGAATGCTGATGAGGCCGCATGGCTTGCAGAAAAGACCAAGGAAATCACTAAATAAGGCAGGCGACGATGATACTCAAGACAGTAAGGGGCTTCACTCCCAAGATGGGCAAGGACTGCTTCATAGCCGACAATGCCGCCATAATCGGTGATGTGACCATGGGCGATGAATGCAGCGTATGGTTCGGGACGGTGCTACGCGGCGATGTAAACACGATCACCATCGGCGACCGCGTGAATATCCAGGACGGCTCGGTGCTTCATACACTCTACCAGAAGTCGACGATCGAGATCGGCAATGACGTGTCAATCGGCCATAACGTCGTGATTCACGGCGCAAAAATCCATGATTACGCGCTGATAGGTATGGGTGCCATCGTGATGGATGATGCCGAGGTGGGCGAAGGTGCGCTCGTGGCCGCCGGATCGGTCGTACTCAGCCGCACGAAGATCGGGCCGCACGAGATGTGGGCCGGCGCTCCGGCGAAGTTCGTCAAGATGGTCGAGCCGGAGAAGGCAAAGGAAATGAACATCAAGATAGCCGGCAACTATCTGATGTATTCCCGCTGGTACACGGAGACGCCCGAAGAGGCCGTCAGGGAGGCCGCAGAGGAAGTGCGTGCCGAAGAGACACCCGAATAAATCGGCCCTCTCCGACATAAAAGGCTACACTCAAATAAATTAATAAGGCCGGCAGCCCCGAAGAGCTGCCGGCCTTATTAATTTATTTGTTGCGGAATTTCTTAATAATCAATTCCGAGGAAGTCGCCCTGAGCGTTGAAGCGGTATTCAAGTCCGTTGACGAGAGTTGCCTCATAGCCATAAGTCTCGCGGCTCATTTCATTGATTCCGACTCCGGCGGCGTTAGCGGCAACGTAGGAGTCGATAGCCGAAGGATAGAAGCCGGTGGGTATTGTCTGGTTGGCGGGAGCATCCACATCTTCCCATAAGCCCTGAGCATCGAAATCTACCTTATGGCCGTTGGAGAGCACGACCTCATACTCATTCCTGTCCTTAGTGACAGTAGTGACCGACACGCCGGCATAGTATGTATCAAGGAATGACTTGGCCTGAGCCGGAAGCACACTCACCTCAAGATGCTCCTCATCCTTGTCATTATCACTGCATGCGGAGAGCGAAACTGCGAATAGCCCAATTAAAAACAAGGGCAGAAATCTAAGAAATTTTTTCATAGCAATCAATTAAGTTGGTCAATCAAATATGTGTTATCATACGTAAAACAAGCCAAAAAGGCCATTGGTTGCCATCTTCTCAAATAAAAAAAAGCACAAAACCAAAGATTTCCACTACTTGCTGCCGCGGAGGCGGGCTGCCTCCTTCCTCGCTTTCTCGAGATCCTTCCTGAATTTCTTATCGGCATGCAGCCGGGCCACGAGCGCCGCACCGACGAGACGCCCGGCATCGACATCACTCTGGAAATGCGCACCGCAAATCACGCGGCTCTGCCCGAACTCATAGCCCCGCTTCATGATCGCATTCTGTGCGTCAGGATTCAGTTCGGCGAGAAGAAGCGCCGTTGCCCAGCCGATAGAAGTATGCCCCGACGGATAACTGCCGTTCTTGCGCAACCCCTCCTCATGATCGGGGGTAGCCGACGGCTCATTATATACCATAAAGGGGCGCGGACGCATGTAATGATTCTTGGCAGCACGGCATGCGAGATCGCCGGCATCCTCCTGCATTCCATATATCAGGCGGCAGATATTCGGGGCATTCTCCGGGGTAAGTTTGGCGCCGAATGCCTCACTGAAGGAGCGGTCGAGCCATCCCTTCGAGAGGTCGGCATCAACCACAGCCTGACGGCCGCGCGCTCCGTCGCGCTGCGCCTTTCCCCATTTATACTGCTCGCGGTCGTAGGCATAGCGCATCGAGGCCGTATCGGGCGGGGTAGAAAGAAAATACTGGCTGTCGAGCACCTGCACAGGCACCAGATAATAACGATCCGGATCAGTGGTATGATCGCCCGCAACGGCGCCGAAAGCTGTCACACACAGCAGCATCCCAAGAAATAATTTCTTCATGTCTGTCAGTTTTTTTGAAAAATATTTTGTAAATCGGTTAAGTTTCACTAATTTTGCACGCTGCAAGGTATAGCGTACCGCGCATTCCGCAGAAATAGCGGGCCACGCCGCGCCAAGCTCCGGATACTTACATAACGCTACGGGAGCGCAAAGCTATCCGAATTTCCCGAAAAACTGATAAACAATCAAAATTAATATTCACAAAACATGATTATCGTACAAGTAAAAGAGAACGAGAACATCGAAAAGGCATTAAAGAAGTTCAAGCGTAAATTCGAACGCACAGGCATCATCCGCGAGCTCCGTGCGCGTCAGGCATTCGAGAAGCCTTCCGTAACCAACCGCAAGAAGATGGTGAAGGCTGTTTACGTTCAGAAGCTGCGTCAGGCTGAACAGTAATCCGGCTCTTTCACTTATGGCATATACACATCGGTGTGACGGCTTTATGCAGTCATACCGATTTGCCGTACCCCTGCGTCTCAAATCCAGATACGCTCCGGCATGATAGATTCTTTCCTCTCTTATCTTGAAAGCGAGCAGCGCGACAGCCCGCACACGATCGAGGCCTACGGCCGCGACCTCCGGCAGTTTGCCGACCGCTATTCGTCGGGCTCTTCACTCGACTGGACGCTCGTGAGCGAAAGCGACATCCGCACATGGATCGGCGAACTCGCCGACGAGGGAATGGCCGCGGCCACACTGCGCCGGAAAGCACAGAGCTTACGCGCATTCTACCGCTGGGGGCGCAACCGCGGACTTTTCACTCACAATCCCGCTGCCTCGCTCCCACTCGTGAAGAAGCGCAAGGAACTCCCCACTTTCGTGAAAGAGCAGGACATGGAGAAGCTTCTGAGCGAAACGCCCGAAGACTACCGCTCCATGCGCACCCACATCGCCATCACCATTCTCTATTCATTAGGGTTGCGCCAGGCAGAACTGCTCGGACTCACGGATGCCGATCTCAGCAGCGATCGTCGCGAACTGCGCGTGCGCGGAAAGCGCAACAAGGAGCGCGTCGTGCCGGTGCCACCGGCATTAGCTTCTGAAATCGAGGCATGGCAACGCCTCCGCGATGCCAACGCTGGAGAGCTTCCCCATCCCAGACCCCTGATTCCGGGCCGCAACGGGCCTCTATCCAAAAATGCGCTCTACTGCCTCGTGCGCGACGGGCTTGCCGGGGTTGCCACCTCCCGCCGCTCCCCCCATACGCTCCGCCATACGTTTGCCACCTCGATGCTCAACCACGGAGCCGACCTTGACGCCGTGCGCGAGATGCTCGGCCATGCATCTCTCCAGACCACCCAGATCTATACTCATCTCAGCCCGCGCGAACTGCTCGCCAATTACCGCGGAAGGCATCCGCGCACGATGCCGCAAGCATCTCCGGAAGCTACCGATGCCGGTATTAAGCCACGCTTGCCGAAGTCGGTTAATAACGATAATCAGGAGTCAAACTAACAAAGAATAAAAAATTTTTGTTATCTTTGTAAAGCGCTACCGACAATCTGCGGGCGCCTCATAACCACGAGGGGCACAGCCACCTCCGAAGTCTAACCCTTAAAGCATATATTATGGAGACAAAAATCAAGGCTATCCATTTCGACATCAGCGAAAAGCTCACAGCATTCATAAATAAGAAAGTTGATAAGATCTCACGCCGTTTTGAGGCTGTGACTGAAGTAGAAGTCGCCCTAAAGGTCGTGAAGCCCGAGACAGCAATGAACAAGGAAGCCTCCGTCAAGATGGTGATTCCTCAGGCCGCCGACCTCTTCGCGTCAAAAACAGCCGACACATTCGAGGAAGCCATTGATCTTTGCCTGGCCGCCCTCGAACCTCAGCTTGAAAAGAACAAAAATTCATGACAGACAATCATCACCGAGCCTCCCGGCCCTCCCACAGAGAAGGCCGGGAAGCCCACCCCGCCGCGCCAAAACGAACCGGGCGCCTGATGCTCTATCTTCTACTCGGCCTGACCGTCATCATCTCGCTCTTTCTGCTCTTCCTTTATCCGATAGTCATGGATAAGGCAGACCACGAGGCAACAATCAGAATCCCGCGTAACGCCACGAAGGATCAGGTGTATGACTCGATCAGCACTCATCTTGGCGACGAGTTCGCAACACACGTGATGCGCACGGCCGGAATCCTCCACTCCGACGTGTCGACACGCCACGGCATGTATGTGATAAATAAGGGCGACAACGCCCTCTCAGCGGCCAGAAGGCTCACTTCCGGCGGCCAGACCCCCGTGCGCATAACTATCAACGGATTCCGTAGTCTTCCGCTCCTTATCGAGCGCGTAAGCCGTAAGATGGAATTCCCCGCAGATTCGCTCCGCGCTGTCCTCACCGACCCCTCATTCATGGCAAAATACGGGCTTACTCCCGAACAGGCGCTGGCACTCTTTATCGATGACACGTATGAAGTCTACTGGACCACAGATGCACGCTCAACAGTGGAAAAAATAGGCAAGAACTATCTCTATCTCTGGAACGAGCAGAACCGGGAGATCGCAAGGGAACTCGGAGTGACCCCGGCAGAAATGATGATTGTGGCCTCAATCGCTGATGAGGAAACCAACGTCGCTGAGGAAAAGGGAATCATCGGCAAGCTTTATCTCAACCGTCTGCGCAACAAGATGCGGCTGCAGGCCGATCCTACCGTGCGGTTCGCCATCGGCGACTTCACAATCCAGCGTATCTCCAAGGAAGACCTGAAGAAAGATTCCCCTTACAACACGTATCTACACTCCGGCCTTCCCCCGGGCCCGATCCGCACCACCGGGATGACCACCGTGAAGAATATCCTCCGTGCGGCCCCTCACGACTATCTTTATATGTGTGCCAAAGAAGACTTCTCGGGCAGACATAATTTCTCTGATAACTATCAGGACCATCTCGACAACGCCGCGCGCTATCAGGCAGCCCTCGACCGACGGGGCATCCACCGATAATGTTTTTCTTCTTTAAGCACTAACGTCTGAAATATGAAGAGAATCCTGCGGATTTTATTCATTATGATTATGCTTTTCCCCTCCATCGCCTATTCCTCTGAATGGGAATTGGAGGGAGAGATTATTTTACCCGAACAGTCCGCTATTGAAGAGGACGATTCGCTCACGCTGCGCGAGGCGCTCCAAGACTCCTGGGAAACATTCAGAGACACACGCCAGATTTCCTTCAAGGATTCGCTGGTGAAGTATCCGAAATTCATTAAATTCTGCCTCAATATATATAAGTGGTTCGATAAGAACCTTAACACCTACGACCCGGAATATGTCGGGCCCACCGGGAAGAACGGTAAGGTGCGCCTGGTGTCGGACAATTGGGTTGACTTCAATTCGTTCCGCTTCAAAAACATCAGTACGCTCGGATTAGGCAGCAACCTCTACTGCAACCTTGGAATCCAGGCCAACTATTCGGTGCTCAGCGTCGGCTACTCGGTAGATCTCAATTCGGCCTTCACGGGCAAGAAATCCCACCGCAAGAAGACGCGTTTCGGCATCAGCATGGCTCGCGCCTACCTGGAGGCTTACTACTGGCGCAATACCGGCTCGACCAACATCACTCACTTCGGCAATATGTCGATGGGCCAGCTGCGCGATCTGAAATTCGAAGGACTTAACTCAAAATCGTTCGGTTTCTCAGGATTCTATATCTTCAATTTCAGGAAGTTCAGCTACGCGGCAGCCTACAACCTCTCGAACTATCAGCTGAAGAGCGCCGGGTCGTGGATAGCGGGAGTGACGGGTACGTTCTACGACTGCACTCTCGACTTCACTCAGCTTCCACCTTCGATTGGATCGCAGACTCATTTTCCGTTCGACTCCTACCGCGCCGATTATAACGCACTGAGCATCACAGGAGGATATTCGTTCAACTGGGTGCTTGGAAAGCACTGGCTCTTCAACACCACTACTCTGCCCGGACTCGGGCTGGCGATATCCTTCTCCGACTCTACTCACGGACGCCGCGGCGACCTCTCAATGTCGCTGCGTCAGCTCAATTCTCTAACCTATACTCACCGGCAGTTTTTCGTCACGGCTCTCTCCAACTTCGATATAAATCTCCTCGTCACCCATACGATCGCATTTTCGTCGGGCCAGGAGACATTCCAAGTGTCGACAGGCGTAAGATTCTGACCTCATAACATCGAAAAAAATTCTGATATGACTCAACAGGCTCTTGATGAGAAATATATGCGCCGAGCCTTATATCTTGCTCGTCTCGGGGCGGGCCACGTATCTCCCAACCCGATGGTCGGAGCCCTGATTGCAGGCCCCGACGGCCGGATCATAGGCGAAGGATTCCACCGACGTTTTGGAGAAGGACACGCCGAAGTCAACGCAATGGCCTCCGTAAAGGAAGAAGATCTTCATCTGATTCAGGCATCGACCATCTATGTGACTCTCGAGCCCTGCTCCCATTATGGCAAGACTCCTCCCTGCGCGGAGATGCTCTGCCGGCAGAGAGTGAGACGCTGCGTCATAGGCACGGGAGATCCGAATCCGAAAGTATCGGGACGCGGAGTGCGTATGATGCGTGAGGCGGGAATTGAAGTCACCGAAGACGTGCTACGCGATGAATGCCGGGCACTCAATAAGAGATTCTTCACGGCCCAGACCAAGAAACGACCCTGGATTCTTCTCAAATGGGCTGAAGACGACCATGGCCGTATGTGTATGCCCGACGGCACGTCCTTAGCCATTTCCACGCCGTCGACGAAAGCCCTCATGCATTCCGAGCGCGCACTCTGCGACGCCATTCTTGTGGGCACCGACACGCTGCTCAACGATAATCCCACCCTCACCACGCGTCTCTGGCCCGGACGGAGTCCGCGCCCCGTCGTGTTTGACTCGCCCCGGCTCTCCGACCCGGCGGTGCGCAGCCGCCTCAAAGTGTTCAGCCGTGAGCCGATAATCCTCGACCCGGTCCTCCCCCTTGAGGAGAATATGAAGATCCTATTTAAAGATTATGGCATCACATCGCTGATGGTGGAAGGGGGGCGCCGGCTCCTTGATTCCTTCATAAGAGAGAATCTCTATGATGAAATGCGCGTAGAGCGCGTGCAGAAAAAGGCTCTTAAAATTCCTTAAAAATTAAATTACATCAGAAATTTGGCGCAAATTTCGGTAATAAATGCTAATTTTGCAATTTGAAACCGAAGTATGCGCACTCAAAATAAGGGCGCGTCAGGCTTCATAAAAGTCCATGCGCCCTTAAAAGCGCGCCTAACATTTTGAATTTGAACAACTTATAGCAGTGAATACAAAATCTACATTCTCACTCCGCCTTGCGGCCGGGATTATAGCCACGGTCGCACTGCTGAGCTCCTGCAATAAAGACAGTGACACGGAGACGTTCGTCCCCGCCGGCAATCTTGCCGTCACGGCGTTCTCCCTCAGCGCGGATATCGATAATCCGGGGCTCGATTCGGCATATTTTGCCATCGACCTCAACCACGGTATTATCTTCAATGCCGATTCACTGCGCAAAGGCACACGCATCAATAAGGTGGTGCCTAAGATCACATTCAATTCCACGGTGAAGACGGCCACAATTGAAATGACCGGAGGCACGACCCGCGAGGGCACGGTTGATTTCCAGGCCAATCCTACTGATTCAATCGACTTTACCGGCTCGGTTGTGCTCCACATAACGGGCGATGACGACCGACAGATCTCCTACCGCATCAAGGTGAATGTGCATAAGGAGACGCCCGACACTCTCGTGTGGGGCGAACTGGCCCATAAAGACATTGTTTCACGCCTTCCGAACCCCAAGAGCATGAAGACCATATCGGTCGGCGCCAGGCCCGCGATGCTCGTGGAGGAGAGCGACGGCACGTATTCATCAGTCGTATATGCCTCGGCCGAACTCGATAATCCGGTCGTAACGTCACTCACGCTCCCTTTCTCTCCCCGCGTGCGCACGCTGACGGCTACCGACAGCAAACTCCTGATGCTCGCTGACGACGGCACTCTGTGGGAAGGCTCTCCCAATTTCCGCGCGTGGACCGCAACGTCAGAGACCTGGGATAATCTTATCGGAGCGTACGGCAACAGTGTCGTGGGCATCCGCACGGCCGGAGGCAACCGCGTGTTCGCTCAGTATCCCGACAACGGCATCAATGCCCGCACGCTCCCCGCCGGATTCCCTCTCGAGGGCTTCTCCAACTTCGTGACCCTTTCCAATAAGTGGACTCTCTCGCCCGTGGCCTTCTTTACAGGAGGCGTAAAGTCCGACGGCACCTATTCCGACGCCACATGGGCGTTCGACGGCACGGAATGGATCATTCTCAGCGAAGGAGGCATTCCGGCATTAAGCGGAGCCTCTCTCATCCCCTACTATAACTTCCGCCCCTCGGCCGATGGCAAGAGTATGATCGAATACCCGGTATGGATGCTGCTCGGTGGCGCCGACAAGAGCGGCAACTTCAACCGCACGGTCTACGTGTCGTATGATAACGCCGTCAACTGGACCACCGGCACACGCAGCCTACAGCTCCCCGCTGAATTGCCGGGCCTTATCAACTGCGACAACCTGGTGGTGAACTTCGAGAAGCAGGCCGACCTTTCAGCCGGCTGGACACGCCACGGTGCCACACGCGCAAACTATTGGGTGAACGACGGTACGATCTACTGGGAATGTCCCTACATCTTCCTCTTCGGAGGCCGCATGGCCGATGGAAATCTCAGCACCCGCGTATGGCGCGGCGTGCTCAACCGTCTCACCTTCACCCCCATTATATAAGCGACTCTAACCATAAGCGACAGCACTCTTGAAGCAGACTCTCAAGATATTACTGATTGTCATCGCAGCGCTCTGCGCCTTGACTCCTCAGATACGCGCACAGGAAGACTACCGGTTTGACATCGGCGGCGGTATCGGTATGACCGGCTATCTGGGAGATGCCAATTCGGCCAATCTCCTGAAGAATCCGGGCTGGGATGCCGAACTGCTGTTCAGATACATCATGAATCCGCGAATCAACTTCAAGATCAACTTTTACATAGGATCTCTCAGCGGCGACACCTCGCAGATGGAGAATGTGATGCCCGACGGGCAGAATTTCAAGTTCTCCACTACATTCTACGAGCTGGGCGAACTCTTTGAATTCCATTTCTTCAACTACGGCATGGGCGAAAGCTACCGCAAACTGAAACGCTGGACCCCCTACATCGCCGCAGGCCTCAGCCTGACGGCCTGGAGCGTCGGCGGAAAGGGAGGCGCCGCCTTCACGATTCCTCTCGGCGTGGGATTCAAGTACAAGCCGTCGCTCCGCTGGAATTTCGGCCTCGAATTCCTGATGAAGAAGACCTTTACCGACCGCCTCGACGGCCCCGCACTTGCCGACCCGCTCGGAATCAAAAGCAGTTTCATGAAGAACACCGACTGGTATTCGACACTTACGTTCACCGTGAGCTACGAATTCAGCAAGCGATGCGCAGTGTGCAATTATAAAGACTGAATCAAATGACGACCGAACAAACCACTCACAGCCAGGCGCAGGGCGCTGCTCCGCAACACGTGGCCATAATCATGGATGGCAACGGACGCTGGGCGCGTCAACGCATGCAGGTGCGCAGCGAAGGCCATGCCGAAGGCGTCAACAGCGTGCATAATATCACGAAAGTCGCATCCGACTGCGGCGTCAAGTATCTCACTCTTTACGCATTCTCTACGGAAAACTGGAACCGTCCGACCGAGGAAGTAGACACCCTGATGCGCCTTATCGGCACGGCAATCCGTAATGAGACGCCCGAACTGAAGGCCAACAACGTGCACATCAACCTAATCGGCGATATAGCCCGGCTTCCGGAAGATGTGCAGGCCGATCTGGAGGCCGGCCGTAAGGCTACCGAAAATTGCACGGGCCTCAATCTCAATCTCTGCCTAAGCTATTCGGCGCGATGGGAACTCATCCGCGCCGTAAAGGAACTCGCCCGGCGCGCGGCCAACGGAGAATTAGACCCGGCCGCCATTGATGAGGCCACTATCGACAGTGTGCTCGCCACGGCCGGCATGCCCGACCCCGACCTGCTCATCCGCACCGGCGGCGAACAGCGAATCAGCAATTTCCTGCTCTGGCAGATCGCATACAGCGAACTCTATTTCACCCCTACCCTCTGGCCCGATTTCGGGAAGGAGGAATTTCTCGATATCCTCGATAATTTCCGCGGTCGCGAACGCAGATTCGGCAAGACCTCCGACCAGGTAAAATCAGAACAATCCTGACATCTATGAAACATCTTCGGATAAGGAACCTCATACTCCTCTCAGCCGCAATGCTGTCAGCACCGTGTGCCTCCGCGCTCGACATCAAGCTGGCAGACAATTCGCTTCCGGTTGACACCATCTATGCCCCCGACGTGATCTATTCGCCGATTCCCAAATCATATGAGATCGCCGGAATCAAGGTCACGGGCGTGCCGCAGAGCGACGACTACCTCGTAGTGGGCTTCTCGGGATTATCTGTCGGCGACCGCATCGACATCCCGGGCTCGGCTATTACGGATGCCGTGAAACGCTTCTGGCGACAGGGGCTCTATTCCAAGGTAGAGATCAATGTCGAGAAGGTGGCGGGAGATAAGGCGTGGCTTGAAATAGCCCTGCAGCGTCAGCCCCGCATGTCGGAACTCCGGTTTGAGGGAACGAAAGGAGGCGAGAAGAAAGAACTCACCGAACGCCTCGGAATGGTGTCGGGTCAGCAGCTCACTCCCAACATCATCGCGCAGGCAAAGCATATCATCGAAGATTATTATTCGAAGAAGGGCTTTAAGAATGCCGAGATCAAGATCGTGCAGCAACCCGACCTCTCGAAAGAGAATCAGGTGATTCTCGACGTGCTCGTCAACCGCAACAGCAAGGTTAAGGTGCATAAGATCTATATCGACGGCAACGAAGTGCTCTCCGATAAGAAGATCAAGCGCACAATGAAGAAGACCAACGAAAGCGGCGATCTCCTCAAGCTCTTCAGCCAGAAGAAATTCGTGGACCGTGACTTCGAAGACGACCGCACGCGCATCATCGACAAGTACAATGAGCTCGGATACCGCGATGCAAAAATCACGCACGACTCCGTGGCGAAGTACAACGATAATTCTGTCGACGTGTTCCTCACCGTCGACGAGGGAAAGAAATATTATATCTCCGATATCAACTGGGTGGGCAACACGATCTATTCTACCGATGTGCTCAACTCCGTGCTGGGCATCTATCCGGGAGATGTCTATAACCAGAAATACCTCAACAAGCGCACGCAGGAGGATGACGACGCCGTGTCGAACCTCTATCTCGACAATGGTTACCTCTTCTTCTCGCTCGTGCCGATCGAGGAGCGCATCTCGGGCGACAGCATCGCGCTTCAGATGCGCGTGATCGAGGGCCCTCAGGCCAAGGTGAACCGCGTTGTCATCAATGGTAACGACCAGCTGTATGAGAAGGTGATCCGCCGCGAGTTGCGCGTGCGTCCGGGCGAACTCTTCTCGAAGAGCGACCTCATGCGCTCGGCCCGCGAGATTGCGGCCACCGGCCATTTCGACCCGGAGAATCTCGACATCCGCCCCGAACCGAATGAGACCGACGGCACCGTCGACATCCTCTTCAACCTCACCTCAAAGGCCAACGACAAGATCCAGCTCTCGTTCGGCTGGGGTCAGACCGGTCTTACGGGTCAACTGCAGCTGTCGTTCTCCAACTTCTCGATCAAAAATCTTTTCAATCCTCACAGCTACAAAGGCATAATCCCCCGTGGTGACGGCCAGACTCTCTCAATCGCCGCACAGACAAACGCGCAGTATTATCAGAGCTACTCGCTCTCATTCTTCGATCCCTGGATCGGCGGCAACCGCCCCAACTCGCTGGCTGTATCTGTCGACTTCAGCCGCTCGACGGGCATCAACTCGCAGTTCTACAACGATATCTGGCAGAATGCCTATCAGACGGCTCTCTACAACCAGTATTCATACAATACGAACTACTCGAACTACGCCATCCAGAACGCATACGACCCGAACAAGGTGCTTCAGCTGGCGGGCGTCACTGTCGGCTTCGGTACGCGCCTGAGCTGGCCCGACGACTATTTCCAGTTCCAGGCTACGCTTGGCTACCGCTGGTACTATCTGCACGACTGGGATTACCTCTACTACATGCGCAACGGTACGTCGAACGCCCTTACCCTCGGCCTTACGCTGTCGCGCACGAGCATCGACAATCCTATCTATACGCGCCGCGGATCGCAGTTCTCGATCGATCTCACGATGACCCCTCCGGCGAGTCTCTTCGGCCGCAAGAACTGGCGTCAGCTCTCGGAACTCATCTCCTATAACAATCCCGACACCGACAGCCGCGAGCATGCTCGCTCGGAAGCCTACAAATGGATCGAATACTGGAAGCTCCGCTGGAAGAGCAAGACCTTCACACCGCTCACAGACCCCGACGGCAAGTGGACTCTCGTGCTCATGACCCGCGCCGACTTCGGCTTGCTCGGCAGCTGGAACAAGTATATCAAGACACCGTTCGAGACATTCTATTTCGGCGGAGACGGTATGAGCGGATCCTACACCTACGCGACGGAGACAATCTCAATGCGCGGTTACGAGAATGGCCAGTTCACTCCCAACGGCTACGAGGGATACGCCTACGGCAAGTTCACTTTCGAGCTTCACTTCCCGTTCCTGCTGCAGCCGGCCACCACGATCTATGCCATCGCGTTTGCGGAGGCGGGTAACTGCTGGACGAGCGTGAGCGACTTCTCGCCCTTCAACCTGAAGCGCAGTGCCGGCGTCGGTGCCCGTGTATATCTGTCGATCCTCGGCTTCCTCGGCATCGACTGGGCCTACGGTTTCGACAAGGTATGGGGACGCCGCGGAGGCAGCCAGATCCACTTCGTGCTGGGCCAGGAATTCTAAACAGGATGATTTCAGCCTCAGCAGATAATTCTGACTCCCTTTTAACGTTTATTATCAGGACAGGCATAAACCTACGGGCGCCCGGCAGTGTCCAATCTGCAGAAGGCCGTTCGGAACCGAAATCATAACCCTTAAAATGATTAAAGATATGAAAAAACTTATTATAGCCCTCATGTTTGTGCTCGGCGCCTTCCTGCCGGCGTCCGCACAGAAGTTCGCCCTTGTCGATATGGAGTATATCCTCCGCAACGTTCCGGCCTACGAAATGGCCAACGAGCAGCTCAACCAGGTGAGCCTGCGCTGGGAAAAGGAAGTGAACGAGCGCACCAAGGAGGCTGAGGTGATGTTCAAGAACTATCAGTCGGACAAGGTGTTCCTCACCGACGACCAGAAGAAGAAACGCGAGGAGGAGATTGTGGCCAAGGAAAAGGAAGCCACCGACCTGCGCTATAAGTATTTCGGCCCGGAGGGTGAGCTTTACAAAAAGCGCCAGTCGCTGATGAAGCCTATCCAGGAGGATGTGTACAACGCGGTGAAGGCTGTAGCTGAGGAGAAAGGCTATCAGACGATTTTCGACCGCGCGTCGTCTCAGAGCATCGTGTTCGCTTCCCCGCGCATCGACGTGAGCAATGAAGTGCTCGCCAAGCTCGGTTATTCAAAGTGATAAGATGGCTCCGGAGGCTGAAAGGCCACGGTGAGAATCAAGAATAATAAGATAAGAACTCAATATTCAAATACATAAGAAAATGTTAAAGAAAATCCTTTTGGCAGTCGCTCTGATGCTGCCTATGTTCGGCGCTTCCGCGCAGACTTCAGTTAAGATCGGTCTTGTAGATACAGGCGCAGTGCTTCAGGCTCTCCCCGACACTCAGGAGGCTCAGAAGAAAGTGCAGGAAGCCTCTAAGAAATATGAGGATGAGTACACCCGCCTCGGCGAGGAGATGAAGCGCATGTACGATGAGCTCAACAATATGAAGCCCGACGAACTTCAGGCTATCCGTGAGCGCAAGACACGCGAATTCCAGGACTATCAGGTGAAGGTTCAGACTTTCGAGCAGAACGCGCAGCAGGATCTTCAGCGCATGCAGGCTGAGCTTCTCAATCCTATTTTCCAGAAGATCAAGGATGCGGTTGAGTCAGTAGGTAAGGAAGGCGGCTTCGGAATGATCCAGGATTATAATCCTCAGACCACCCTCTACTTCGCATCTCCCGTAGTGGATGTGACTCCCCAGGTGAAGGCAAAACTCGGCGTGCAGTAATCGGCCGTGTTCCATAAATGAAGCGCAAGAACGGGCTTCATGGCAAATAATGCCGGATTCCTTATCGGAATCCGGCATTATTTTAGTAATTTTGCAGGTTGAGTAACAGATGCAGGATATTATGCAGACAAGCGGAAACATACAGGCAGGCCCGATCGGGGTGTTCGACTCGGGCTACGGAGGCCTCACCATACTTGAAGGGATGCGTCGCGCTCTCCCCGACTATGACTATCTCTATCTCGGCGATAATGCCCGGGCCCCTTACGGCACTCGGAGTTTTGACGTGGTGTATGACTTCACGCTCCAAGCCGTTGAGGAACTCTTCAGTCGGGGCTGTCACCTGGTGATTTTAGCCTGCAACACGGCCTCTGCGAAGGCGTTGCGGAGCATCCAGCAGAATGTGCTGCCGGTGAAATATCCCGACCACCGCGTGCTGGGAGTGATACGTCCGACGGTGGAGGAAGTGGGCCATGTGAGCCGCACGGGCCATCTCGGCCTTCTTGCAACGCCGGGCACGGTGAAGAGCCATTCCTATATGCTTGAGATAGAAAAACTGCATCCGCAGATGAAGCTCATCGAGACGGAGTGTCCGATGTGGGTGCCCCTTATCGAGACGGGCGAGGCCGCAGGCCCGGGAGCCGATTATTTTGTAAGGAAATATATCGATGCCACCATGCAGGCCGATCCCGAAATCGACACTCTGCTGCTCGGATGCACCCACTACCCTATCCTGCTTCCAAAAATAAGAAAATTCGTACCTTCGCACGTGAAGGTGATAGCGCAGGGCGACATTGTGGGCCGCAGCCTTGCCGATTATCTGCGCCGCCATCCGGAAATGGACAGGAAGTGTCGCCGGGGAGGCAGCGTAGACTATCTCACCACCGAAAGCGCAGAGACATTCAATAAATTCGCATCCCTCTTTACCGGTCATCCGGTGGATGCCACAAGAATCACACTATGAGAAAGACCACAGAAGAACTCCGCAAGATGATCGCAAGCCTTGATGCCGCGGAAGCAATAGAAGCCCTCTCGGCTTATCTTGACGCCGAGCCGGATGATGATGAGGCCCTGACACTACGCGGGCTTAAATACTGGGGCGCCGGACAACGTGCCCTCTCGATGAATGATTATCTACGGGCCGTGACTATCAATCCCGGAAGTCGCGCGGCCGAAGCCCTCAAGGCTGCCCGTGAGATACTCGACTACCGTAACAACGACCTCTATAATCCCTGATCTCCCCTGCCGCGTGAGCGGAAAGGTCAGTGGTCGCCAAAGAGAAGACGGATGCTTTCGGGCAGGATGCGACGGCCCGAGGAAGTGTAGCGGTTGACGGGCGCCTGAGCGGCCGCCGGCTGCTGATCAAACTGCAGATGCGGGCGCGTCACCGACACGGCCGGGCGGTAATTGTCGGAATATAACTTGAAGGGCTGAGTGAAAGCCCAGCCGCGCGTGGCGTTGCGGATATAAAGGTGAGTCAGACCGGTGATGCCTCGCGTGCGGTGACGGAGTTCTCCATAAACTTCACTCAGGTCGTTGACTTCGGTAAGGAAAAAATCAAGCAATACGTCGCCGGCATGCTGCACGCGTGAGAGGCGCACCTGAATGCGGTCGCCGTAGCAAATCTGACGCCCCGTGCCTGAAGGCGCGGCAAAACTTCTTGCCGCAGAAGTAAACGAACGGCCTACATAAGCCGACATCGGCTGGCTCTGGCGGGACGGGGCGGTAAGGGTGGCATAGTCTTTCATAACATTAATCTTTTAGAGTCGGACTTCCATTACTTTCAGTGAGTGTTATACCTTTAGCTTTCACTTAAGTAGTTACTAAGAATTAATCGATAAATGTTTAATAATCTAAGTTGAAAGATCTTGAATGCTAAAACTTTTTATCTGTTCATTAATTCTTGGCAACTACTTAGAAGCTGAATAACTACGTTGCAAAATTAAATGCATCGACTGCAACAAATCGGCAGTGAATTACAAATATTCGTAAATAAATGCAAAATATTCTTTAAAAGAAGAGGGAGCTGGGGATTAATTCGGAGGGAATTATTAATTTTGCAATCTAAAGAGCAGATTCCGGTGCGTTGCAAAATGCTCCGGGAGAAGGATGCAGAAATGGTGGAATGGTAGACACGAGGGACTTAAAATCCCTTGCCCGATGAGGGCGTGTGGGTTCGAGTCCCACTTTCTGTACGAAGGCATCCGCCGTCACAACCCAGGTCCCGACGGGTCCTGGGTATTTTTTTAATCACGCGCCATCCATAATCCGGAGGCCTAACGGTCGTTATATCACACATGCAGTCTCAGAATCTCGAACTTACGCAAAAGACGGTGCAGCGGCTCTCTCATCAGCAGCTGCGCTTGGTGCGTATGCTTGAGATGAATACTCCCGAACTCGAAGAGGCCGTGGAGCGTGAGCTGGAGGATAACCCGGCTTTGGGCGTGGAAGAGGAAACGACCGAGGAAGACACTCGGCGCTACCCTCTCTACACGCCGGCGCGCAACCGCGACGGCGACGACCGCCCGTTCACACCCCCCGACGAGAGCGAATCGCTCTACGACCGGCTGCTCGCCGAGCTATCGGAGAAAAATCTTTCGCCGGAAGTGGATGCGACGGCGAGATTCATCATCGGCAGTCTGGACTCCAACGGCTACCTCACGCGCTCTCTGCGTGATATCGTCGACGATCTGGCGTTCGGCCCCGGGCTTGAAGTGACTGTCGCGCAGGCCGAGGAGGCTCTTGAGGCAGTGAAGAGCCTCGACCCGCCGGGCATAGGCGCGGCCGACCTGCAGGAATGTCTACGCATCCAGCTCGAGAGAATGGCACCGGGGGCTACGCGCACGAATGCCCTCCGCATCATAAATGATGCCTACGAGGCCTTCACGATGAAGCACCGCCACCGCATCGTGAGCGCACTGCGCCTCTCGGATAAGGAAGTAGACGAGGCTCTCGACCTTATCCTATCACTCAATCCGAAACCGGGAGCCACGCTCGGAAATGACCCGGCGCGCGCCGCGAATGTGATTATCCCCGATTTTACAGTGAGCGATGAGGAGGGACACCTTACAATCGCACTGACCAATGCGATTCCCGAACTGCGGATCGAACGGAGTTTCGAGCAGGCGATGAAAGAACTCGACCGCACGGCCTCCGGCCGCCCGAAGAAGGGTTCGGAATTCATCGTGTCGAGATATAATGACGCCCGCGACTTCATCCGCATACTCCGCCAGCGGCAGGAGACGATGATGACGGTAATGGCCGCCATTGTCAGGATTCAGGAGGAATATCTGCGCACGGAGGATGTGTATCGGCTTAAGCCGATGATGCTCAAGGATGTGGCGGATATGACGGGCCTGGATTTATCGGCGATCTCACGAGTCACATCGAATAAATATGTGGCGCTCCCATGGGGCATTTTTCCGCTGCGCTTTTTCTTCAGCGATTCTATCGGAGAGGGGGGCGAAGGAGCGGAGGCCACCACCAACCGTAAGATTGAGGCCCGGATCTCATATCTGATCGAAAAGGAGGATAAGCTTCACCCGCTTTCCGACCAGAAGATCATGGAGGTGATGCAGGAAGAGGGTTTCGATCTATCGCGGCGTACGGTTGCGAAATATCGCGACCGTCTCGGATTGCCGGTGGCCCGGCTCCGGAAGAAGCTTAAATCCTGAAATGACAATCCAATCAGTTAACGACTTAATTTTCAGTTACAATAATTACGCATGAAACATATAAAGACACTCTTGCTCACGCTCGGGGCTATGATGCTGCCCTGCCAGACGATGCTTGCCGTCACCGACAAGGAGATGGAGGAGGCACGCGCCTATACGGCGAAGTCATATCTGCGCTATGTCAACAACGGTTCCGGCTATCTTGACGATGTTACGGCCAAGAGCATGGCCGAGCTTACGGCCAAACTCAAGGCTAAGGAGAAGGAGAATCTTCAGGCGTTCAATGCCGTGAAGACTCCGACGGATTACGCATCGTGGGATAAGAAGCGTCTGGTGGAATACTGGTCGGCGACTTTCTTCACATCGGCGGGTCTTGACCCGAACGGCAAGGGTGCGCGCTCGCGCGTGAGGAAGTATATCGAGGAGATGAATATCTCCGCTCCGACGGCTGCTGCGGAGGCTGCTGCACCCGAGGCTCCGAAAACTGAGGCTGCCCCTGCAAAGGCACCGGCGGCGACATCTGAGACGGCTGCGCCGGCTACGGCTCAGGAGGCTCCCGCCGCGATCGACCCCGTGGAGCAGGAGGCCAACATCCTTGCTGATCAGCAGGCCATTGAGAAGGTGGCCGAGGAGAGCCGCGAACCGCGCGCGCAGGAGGAGAACCGCACGTGGGTCTACGTTCTGGTGCTGGCAATCCTTATCGGAGTGGTGATCTGGCTTGTGGTTTATGCTGCGAATCTGATGAAGCGTCAGCCGGAGTCGGCCGGTGAGTCTGATGGCGAACCTAAGACCGACGCTGAGCTCCGTGAGCAGACGAAGCGTGCGATAGCGGCCAAGAATCAGGAGCTTCAAACTGTGCGTGCCGAACTGGAGAGTGCCCGCGAGCGTGCTGCTGAGGCAGAGCGCCGTCTTGAGGAGGAGAAGGGAGAAAGTCGCCGTCTGCGTGAGACGCTTGAGCGCATGCGTCAGCAGGCTGCGCAGAATGCTCCGCGCCAGCAGGCAGCCCCGGCCACGCCCCCGGCGGCGGCTCCCGCCGCAGCTGCGCCCCGCGCCGGCGAACAGCCCCGCGCCGGCGAACTGAAGGATATCTACCTTGGCCGCGTCAATAAGCGCGGCATATTCGTGAGGGCCGACCGCAAGCCGGTGGCCGAGGGCACCATCTACAAACTCCATTCCGACGACGGCCTTGTCGGAACGTTCCACGTGGTGGATACGCCGGAGGTTGTGGATCTTGCCATGAGCAATCCGACCGAATGGTTAGGGTTCGGCTGCACGGGCGAGGATCTGGAGGATACAGCGGGCGTGACGCGCATCACGACCCTGAGCGCCGGCACGGCCATTCATGAGAACGGCTACTGGAAAGTGCTGCGCAAAACGCGCATCCAGTACGAGTAAAACAAAGGCAATAAATATTTGCAAAATCCGCAAAAACTTATTAACTTTGCAATGTAAAGGCACGTAATGTGCCGTAACGTAGGCCCTGATGGCGGAATCGGTAGACGCGCTGGTCTCAAACACCAGTGGAGCAATCC
>CAMWYR010000021.1 GCA_947178505.1 uncultured Muribaculaceae bacterium
CCGACGACGGCCCCGAATTATATGCTCAAGCCGTCGACGACCGTTATATAATAATAGATAACCCCGAAGTAGAGATGATGATGATTGCCGAGACGTTCGGCTCTATGGAGAATAATCTCGTGATGGAAATGGCGAACGTAATGGATGTCTATTCCACGCTTGCTTCTCAGCTCGGATCGCTCTATACCTCCATAGAGTAGTTGCCGTTTCCGCTGCATTATGAGATATCAGATAACATCTCACTGAAATTAAATCTGACTACAAAATGAAAATACACCGTATCAAATTGTCGCGCTGGCTCGTCTCGCTGATGCTCCTGCTTCTTTCAGCACACGCCTACGCTTATGAAGTGTTTGAAAAACTTGCTGATTCTCCGCAGGTGGAGAGTTCATATATCTCAACAGCCATTCTTGGAAAGGCCAATCTTCCGCGCACCATGATGAATGCCGTAAGGGTCAACACAGGCCTCAATCTCAATTTATCCGATCTGAAGGCAATGTATACCTACAACTGCTACTCCAAGGAGAGCGGCCAACTGGCCGAGTCGCTCCTGAAGCAGCATGTGAAGAAGAATAATAACCTGCAGCTGCTTATGCGCAAGCGTCAGGGAGAGATGGAATATCTGATTTATTATTCCGAGGCACGCACGAGTTCAGGCTGCGGCGAACTGATTGTTTACAACAAGACCTCCGATAATTACGTGCAGTTGGTTGTTCTTGAAATAGACGCCGACTCAAAAGCGGCGATTGATAACGACTGATTCGCTAACGATTAATTAAGGAAATATCAGTATGAAAGAAAATATCAAACGTCCGACGCCCGAAGTTGTCAGAATTGTGAAGGATGCCGTCAGTCGGGCCCGTGAGGAATCGCGGCCCCCGAGAGTGTTGTTCGTATGCCTGGGAAATATCTGCCGCAGTCCGGCTGCCGACGGTATTCTGCGCGATATGGCCGCCGAGAGGGGAATGCAACTGGAAATCGACAGTGCCGGTTTCTATGGCGGTCATGCCGGCGATCTTCCCGACAGCCGGATGAGGGAGGCTGCCTTTGCACGCGGTTACCGTCTGAATCACCGTGCGCGCAAGATCCGCCCCTATGATCTGGATGATTTTGATATTGTAATTGGCATGGACGACATGAATCTTCGCGATCTCCACAACCTCGCTACGACCGACGAGCGCGATGCCCGCATCGTGCGTATGACGGATTTCGCCCCCGCGCATCCGGAATATGATTCCGTGCCCGACCCGTATTATGAAGGGGCAGCAGGGTTCGAGCTTGTGCTTAACCTGCTTGAAGATGCCTGCTCTGGTTTGCTCGACTGCGTCGAGAATGCTTAGAATTATCCGTTACAACTGACTGTTGAATAAAAAATTAAAACAATGAACCGCTTCCTGTCATTCCTACTACTTGCATCCCTGAGCTTAAGCATCTATGCCCGGCAGCCCCGCAAGAAAAATCCGGAGCCCTGCGGGATTGAAGTGCACACCATCCGCAACGTAACGGTAGACAATATCCGTCTGAATTATTCGCAGACCCCCGGTATTGAGATTGACGGAAGGAAAATCACCGGATCGGAAGAGGGTATCAGGATCGACGGCGGCAGTCTTATCATTACTCAGCCCACGGATAGTTGGGGGCACTTATTCACCCGATCGGGCGACATCATTATCAACACCCCCTGCGTGAGGGATATCTACATGCACAGTACCGGAGATCTGACGTCGGAAAAGATCGTAAGTGACAAACTGAACATCTCAATATTCGGAGCAGGAGACGTAAAAGTCGTAAGTATTCAGGCCGATTATGCTGAATTAAGTGTCTATGGTGCCGGATCAATAAAAGTGTCGGGAATCGAATCGGATAATGTAAAGGTCAGGGTGTTGGGTGCTGGAGATGTAACCTTAGGAAATATCAAGGCCAATAGGATTGACTGCGTGATGAGTGGTGCCGGCGATGCTGTGCTCTACGGCATAGACTGCACCTATCTGAAAGTGGTCAGTCTTGGTGCAGGTGATATTTCCCTGAACGGTTATGCGGAAAACACGAGCGTGCAGTTACGCGGATCCGGCGATGTGACAAGCCGCGACATGACGAGCCGCCACACAGAGATTTCAACCACCGGATCAGGAAGTATCAAAGGAATCTTCAATTCAAAATAAAGCGAATTTTTGAAAACTACCTAATTTTTATTAAATTTGCATTATAACCTTTGAAGACCCCATGATATTATCAATGACCGGCTTCGGCCGCGGCATCGCCTCCTCGGCGACAAAGAAAGTGACGGTCGACATTAAGTCGCTCAACTCCAAGCAACTCGACCTCCAGATGAGAATACCCTCCTGCTTCAGGGAGGTGGAACTTGACGTGCGCTCGCGTATCACTCCCGTGCTGGAACGCGGCAAGGTGGAACTGAACGTCTCCATCGAACAGACAGGCGATGAGACTCCCGTGCGCCTCAACACGTCGGTAATCTCGGGCTATAAAGCGCAACTTGAGAATCTCTCGGCCACGCTCGGCGTGAATCCTCCGGCCGACTGGATATCTACGCTCCTTCGCCTTCCGGATGCCTGGAAGTCGGAGAATGCCGCAGTGTCGGAGGAGGATGTCAACGCCCTCTTTGAGGCTGCGAAGAAGGCGCTCGCCGGCCTTGTGGAATTCCGCGCCACGGAGGGCCGGAAACTATATGACTTCTTTATCTCCAAAATCAATAATATCGGCTCACTTCTCGAAAGCGTTGCCCCCTTCGAAGAGGAGCGCGTGCCCCGTATCAAGGTGCGCCTCGAAGAGCAGCTGAGCCGTATCCCGGCCGTAGAGTTTGACCGCGGACGCCTGGAGCAGGAGCTTATCTTCTATATTGAGAAGCTCGACATCACTGAAGAGAAAATCCGCCTCCGGTCGCATCTCAATTATTTCCTTGAAACTCTCGGGGCCGTCGATCAGCTCCCGGCGCAGGGTCAGGGAAAGAAACTCGGTTTCATCGCCCAGGAAATGGGCCGCGAGATCAATACGCTCGGTTCGAAATCGAATCAGGCTGAAATGCAGCGCATCGTCGTGAAGATGAAGGATGAGCTCGAGCAGATCAAGGAGCAGGTGCTTAATGTGCTCTGACGCCACATACGATATTAACCACCCACATACCTACTTACCAACACACATCTCATGAAAGGAAAGATAATCATTCTCTCCGCGCCGTCTGGCACCGGCAAATCAACTATTATTCAGCGCCTTATGCAGATCGAATCGCTTGGACTCGGTTTTTCGATCTCGGCAACGAGTCGCGCTCCCCGCGGCGAGGAGAAGAACGGTCGTGAATATTATTTCCTTACCCCGGAGGAATTCGACCGCCGAATCGCTGATAATAAGTTTGTGGAGTGGGAGGAGGTATATGCCGGCACAAAATATGGAACGCTCGCGGAAGAGGTGGAGCGCGTCACTGGTTCGGGCCGTAATCTTATCATGGATATCGACGTGAAGGGAGCCGTGAACGTCAAGAAGAAATATGGCGAGGCGGCGCTGACAATATTTATCCTTCCGCCGACTCTGGAGGTGCTTGAGGCCCGTCTTCGCGGACGTGCCACAGATTCGGAGGAGTCGTTGCAGCGACGCATAAAGAAAGCTGACCTGGAAATGACACTCGCTCCCGAATTCGACTGCCGTGTCGTTAACGACGACCTTGATAAGGCTGTGGCCGATGTCAGGGCTTTGATTGAAAAGTTTATCGAGCCCGGGGCGTGACAGATGAAGATCGGTATTTTCAGCGGAAGTTTCGATCCTGTTCATACAGGCCATGCTATGGTGGCCTCTTATGCGGCGCAGTTTGCCGGGCTTGATGAAGTGTGGCTGATGCCCAGCCCGCTGAATCCGTTGAAGGCGGGCGCTCCGCCTGCCCCCGAAAGCATACGCCTCGAGATGTGCCGTCTCGTTGCCGATGGCTGCAGCGGGGTGAAGGTTTCCGATTTTGAATTTGCCCTTCCCCGGCCCTCCTATACCTACCGCACCCTCACATGCCTCCGCGAGGCTTTCCCCGGCCATGAATTCTTTCTGATAATCGGATCGGACAACTGGCTCACATTCGACCGCTGGCGGAATCATCGGGAAATTACTGAAGAATTCCGCATAATTATCTATCCTCGCCCCGGTTATCCGGTCGCAACTCCACTCCCGGACTCCATCACACTGCTCGCGGAGGCGCCCCAGGCTCTCATCTCGTCGACTTTCGTGCGCGAGGGGCTTGCGGAGGGGAAAAACATGAACTACTTCGTGCCTTTGCGGGTTGTTGAATATATAAAATCACATAAGTTGTATGACACAAAATGATATGCACACACGGTTGCTCGATGTCACTGCGCTTGCCACCGACTACTGTGCCGCTATGGAAAACGCGCGTTCGATAGAGAAAATGGATTTCATCATCGAGATGCTTGATTATCTTCCCCGCCTTTACTGGAATTTCTCCGACCTTATCGTAGAAGACGTGGTGGATGATATGGAATACGATTATTATCCCTCCTATGTGGATGAGGATTTCTATGATTCGGTGAGAAGAAACGTCGAGGCCGTGATGGGGGAGGACGACGTGTTTCTCGAGACCTTCGAAGAGGATATGAAATATAGCGACACGCCGATCGCGTCGAGCATTTCGGAGTGTCTCGCCGATATTTTCCAGCCCCTCTACAACTTCATCTCCATCGTGAAGGAGAGCAACGGCGAGCAGCTCACGGGAGCCTACACCGAATGCCGCGAGAATTTCGTCGGCTACTGGTCGCAGACTCTCTGCAACGTAATGCGCGCCCTGAATAATCTCCGATATAAATAATCTTCCTTCGGGCATTCTGCCTCAACTCATTAAACTCAAAATCTCCTTTGCCATGCACCAGACAGACAGCGAATATGCCTCTTCAGTAAGAAAAGAATTAATCGGATTCCTCAATAGTTCACCGTGCAACTTCTATGCTGTGCGAACAACTGCTGAAATACTTGATGCTCACGGATTTACTCCTCTCGACGAAAAGGATGAGTGGAATCTTGAGGCAGGTGGTAAGTATTATGTCGTGAAGAATAGCTCGGCCATCTTCGCCTTCATCGTGGGCAGCGGGAAGGTGGCGGAAAATGGTTTCCGCATCATCTCGGCCCACACAGACAGCCCCGGTTTCAAGATTAAGCCCAACTGCGAGATTTACGGCGACGGGAGAGTGGTGTCGCTCAATGTTGAGAAGTACGGAGGTCCGATAATGTACACCTGGTTCGACCGTCCGCTGTCAGTTGCCGGCCGTGTGATGCTTCGCGGTGAGGATGCCCTTCATCCCGTGGAGATTCTCGTGGATCTTCATCGTCCTGTGGCAACCGTGCCGCATCTCGCCATCCATTTCAACCGTGCTGTCAACGAGGGTAACAGCCTATCGGTGCAGAAGGATATGAAGCCGGTGGTCGGATATTTCACGGAGCAGGAAATCGCCGAGATGAAAAACAGTGGCGGCGTAATAAGGAGAATGCTTGCCGTGGCGCTCAATGAGGGAGAAAGATATTACAACAAGGATGCGAAGCCCGAGGGTGCGGAAGAGGCTCCCGCTGTTACAGGCTATTCCATAACCCCCGATGATATTCTCGATTACGAGCTTATGCTCTATCCCTGCGAAGAGGCATGTGCCGTGGGAGTCAACAGCGAGTTCCTGCAATCGGGGCGCATCGACGATCTGTCGATGGCTTACTGCGGTATCCGCGCACTTCTCGACACTGAGCAGCAGGCGTGTGAGGCCACGCGCATCGTTGCGCTCTTTGACAATGAGGAGACCGGCTCCGGCACGAAGCAGGGCGCCGCATCGCCCGTGCTGCGCCATATCGTGGAGCGCTTGTGTGCCGGAGTGGGGGAGGCTCCGCAGGATCTCTATCGTGCGATTGCCGCTTCATTCATGATTTCAGCCGACGATGCTCACGGCTGGCATCCCAACTATAATGATAAATATGACCCTACCAATCACCCTGTGCTCGGAGGTGGCCCAGTGGTCAAGATCAACGCCAACTGCAAATATATGACTGATGCCCGCGGAGCGGCCGTGTTCCACTCACTCTGCCAGGATGCCGGAGTCAACATGCAGTATTTCGTGAATCATTCCGATGTGGCCGGAGGCAGCACGCTCGGTAATATATCGTCGCAGCAGCTTGATCTCAACGGTGTGGATGTCGGCTGTGCAATATGGGCGATGCATTCAGCGCGCGAGACGGCCGCTTTCTCCGATCATGTTGACATGATCAGGACTTTCAGGCAGTTCTTTGTCTGAAAAAACGATAATAATCCGTGAATGGAGGCCGAGAAATGGCCGTTAATTCCCCGTGTGTCTTGAAATCCCGCAAAATTTTGTTAATTTTGCATTTGGATTCCTAAAATGCGGGGAAACTTGCGTGTGCGGAATGTTATTGAATATGGATAAAAACGAAAACTATATAAAATCATATCTAACGAGATGAAAATAGATTATTCAAAAGTCAACGACGTGATTGGTGAAATCACGATGGTTGTTGAGGAAAGCGACTACGCAGAGAAGGTGAAGAAACAACTCAAGGAAATCGGCAAGAAGCATGCCGAACCCGGTTTCCGACCCGGAAAGGTGCCTGCAGGCCTTATCGCCAAGAAGTATGGCAACGCTGTGAAGTACGACGAGATCAACAAGCTCGTGGGTGACGCAATCTTCAACTATATTAAGGAGAATGAGCTCAACGTGCTCGGCAACCCCGTGCCCGATAAGGCTAACGCCATCAATGAGGATGCAAAGGAATTCACTCTTAAGTTTACGGTGGGTGTAGCCCCCGACTTCGAGGTGAAGGCTGATAAGGATGTCACAATTCCTTACTACAACATCCAGGTAACGGATGAGATGGTCGACACTCAGGACAAGAACCTCCGTCAGCGTTTCGGCAAGCAGCAGCCCGGTGAGGAGGTTGATTCCACTGCGCTCGTGAAGGGTGTCATCACTGAGCTCAACGAGGATGGCTCTGTTAAGGAAGATGGTGTTGTCGTTGAGAACGGCATCGTTGGTCCGGCTTACTTCAAGAGCGAGGAGCAGCGCAATCTCTTCCTCGGCAAGAAAGTAGGCGATTCTCTCGTGTTCAACCCCGCAGAGACTTGTGAGGCTAACCCCACCGAGCTCAGCTCAATGCTCAACCTTCCCAAGGAAGAGGCTGAGAATCACAAGGGAAACTTCCGTTTCGACATCAAGGAAATCATCGTGCTCAAGCCCGCTGAACTCGGCGAGGAGTACTACAAGGAGACTTTCGGCGACGACGTGAAGGATGAGGCTCAGTACCGCGACGCTGTGAGAAAAATGATCGAGACAGCCCTCAAGGGTGATCAGAACTATCGTTTCTCAATCGATGCCAAAGATGTGATCCTCAGCAACGTTGGTCAGCTCCAGCTCCCCGATGAAATCCTCAAGGAATTCCTCATCGCTCAGAATCCCGCCCTCAACGCAGAGAATATCGACGGCGAGTACGACGGAATCCGAAAGCAACTCATCTGGGATCTCACCAAGGATAAGCTCGCCAAGCAGCTGAACGTAAAGGTTGAGGAAGCTGATCTTCTCAACACTGCGCGTCTCTTCGCCCGCAATCAGTTCGCACAGTATGGCATGACCAACGTGCCTGAGGATGCTCTCGAGCACTATGCGAATGAAATCCTCAAGGATGAGAAGTCACGCAACTCAGTTTATGGTCAGACTCAGGACCTCAAGCTTTTCGAGGCTCTCAGAGAGGCTGTTACGCTTGACAACAAGGAAGTGTCTGTCGATGACTTCAACAAACTTTTCCAGGTAGCAGAGGAAGCTTAAGCAGAAATATGCCGGAAAGCGTGCTCTCCAAAGTGATTGGCACGCTTTTTGCAACTATACTGACAACTTCGCGAACTCAGTGTTTGCGAAGTTGTTTAGTTAATGAATGCCGGGCCGACGGAAAGGGCCGGCTCAGTCACTCAGACGTTGGCGCCCTCGGGCCGTCGACGGCGACATATCGATAAGATTTTGAATATGAAGAACGATTTCAGAAATTACGCCGTGAATCATCTCGGCATGAGTTCAAACACGCTCGACTCCTATGCTCGGGCAATGGCAGCTTCGGGCGCCGCAAACGTGACAGCCCCCACTGCCGATTATATGAACCCCTATATCCTTGAGGAGCGTCAGCTCAACGTCACTCAGATGGACGTCTTCTCGCGCCTTATGATGGACCGTATCATCTTCCTTGGCACGCAGGTGTCTGACCAGAGCGCAAACATCATCCAGGCTCAGCTCCTCTATCTTGATTCGGTTGATCCCGATAAGGATATCAGTCTCTACATCAACTCTCCCGGTGGCTCCGTTTATGCCGGCCTTGGCATCTACGACACGATGCAGTACATCAACTCAGATGTCTCCACAATCTGCACCGGCATGGCGGCCTCGATGGCGGCAGTGCTCCTCGTTGCCGGCGAGAATGGCAAGCGTTTCGCGCTTCCGCATTCGCGCGTGATGATCCATCAGCCGATGGGAGGAATCCAGGGTCAGGCCTCGGATATCGAGATCACGGCCCGTGAGATTCTCAAACTTAAGGAAGAGCTCTACAACATCATCTCCAGCCATTCAGGCCAGCCCTTCGACAAGGTTGAGGCTGATTCCGACCGCGACTACTGGATGACGGCAGCCGAGGCCAAGGAATATGGAATGATTGACAAGGTGCTCGTGAATCCCCGTAAAGAAGATAACAATGGCTAAAAAACAGAATTCGGGAGGGGCACGCTGCGTGATGTGCGGGCGCGTCGAGACTCCCGATAATCCGGTCGTGTCGGTCTACGACGAACTCATGATCTGCAATGAGTGTATAGACTTCATCGACCAGCAGCGCGAGGCCGACCGCCAGGCGCGCCGGAATGCCGCCAATCCCGACAAGGGGGGCAAGTCAATCCCCACTCCGAAGAAGATTCATGAATTTCTCGATCAGTACGTGATCGGTCAGGAGGAGGCTAAGAAATATCTTTCCGTAGCCGTCTATAATCATTATAAGCGCATCAATCAGCAGAAGGCTGATGATCAGGATGATGTGGATATCGAGAAGTCGAACATCATCATGGTGGGCCCGACAGGTACGGGCAAGACCCTTCTTGCCAAGTCGATAGCGCGTCTGCTCGACGTGCCTTTCACGATAGTCGACGCTACGGTGCTCACCGAGGCCGGCTATGTGGGCGAGGATATCGAATCGCTCCTCACGCGTCTGCTCCAGGCCTGCGACTACGATGTAGAGCGTGCGGAGCGCGGCATCGTCTTCATCGATGAAATTGATAAGATCGCCCGCAAGAGCGATAACCCATCGATTACGCGCGATGTAAGCGGTGAAGGCGTGCAGCAGGGTCTTCTCAAGCTTCTGGAGGGTAGCACCGTGCTCGTGCCGCCTAACGGTGGCCGCAAGCATCCGGAGCAGAAGCTTATCGCCGTCGATACGAAGAATATACTCTTCATCTGCGGCGGTGCGTTCGACGGAATCGAACGCAAGATCGCGTCGCGTCTCAACACTCACATGGTCGGATACGGCCACGATGAGAAGAGCCGTAAGCGTCAGCGCGAGAACCTCATGCGCTACGTGCTTCCGCAAGACCTAAAGTCGTTCGGCCTGATTCCCGAGATCATCGGGCGCCTTCCGGTGCTCACCAGCCTTGATCCCCTCGACAGGGCTGCGCTCCGCCGGATACTTACCGAACCCAAGAATGCGATTATCCGTCAGTATAAGAAAATGATGGAAATCGACGGCAAGGAACTTATCTTCACCGAAGATGCTCTTGATCTTATTGTAGATAAGGCAATTGAGTATAAACTCGGTGCCCGCGGACTCCGCTCGATAGTTGAGACCGTGATGGTGGATGCAATGTATGAGGCTCCCTCTTCTGAGGAGAAGACTTTCACGGTTGATGCCGATTACGTGGCACGCCAGCTCGAGAAGGCTCATTTTGAAAAAATGGAAATGAAGGAATAAGATCCTCCGCTCAGTATAGAATCAGGGAGAATATATCGGAAATCCGGTAGATTCTCCCTGATTTTTTTCAAATTCTATTGCTTTTCTTAAAAAATTGGTTTAATTTTGTTTATGAAGACCTATCGGTTTTCATTCTACAAAATACTCCTCATACTATGGCTGACAAATCACAAATCCTCGCTGCGCTCAAGACTCATTTCGGGTTTGAGGCATTCAAAGGCAATCAATTTGAAATCATCAGCAGTCTTCTCGACGGAAATGATGTCTTTGTGCTTATGCCCACGGGGGGAGGAAAATCACTCTGCTACCAGCTCCCGGCGCTGATGTCGGAAGGCACGGCAGTGGTGGTCTCTCCGCTGATCGCCCTGATGAAGAATCAGGTGGATGCAGTGCGCAATTTTGAGGAGGAGGAGAAGGTGGCGCATTTCCTTAACTCATCTCTGAGTAAGGCGGCGATTGAGGAAGTGAAGAACGACGTGCGTTCAGGACGCACGAAACTTCTTTACGTGGCTCCGGAGTCGCTCGCCAAAGGGGAGAATGTGGAGTTCCTGAAGTCGATAAAGATTTCTTTCTTCGCCGTCGACGAGGCTCATTGCATCTCGGAGTGGGGGCATGATTTCCGGCCCGAGTACCGGAAGATCCGTCCGATGATCTCGGCCATAGGGGATTTCCCGGTTATCGCCCTTACTGCCACGGCCACGCCGAAGGTGCAGCGTGATATCCAACGCAATCTCGGCATCCCGGATGCCGAGGTGTTCCGTTCGAGCTTCAACCGAAAGAACCTTTATTATGAGGTGCGCCCGAAGACAAAGGATGTCGATCGAGATATCATCCGGTTTATCAAGAATAATCCGGGCCAGTCGGGCATTATATATTGCCTCAGCCGCAAGAAAGTGGAGGAACTCGCCGAGACCCTGCGCATAAACGGCATCAAGTCGCTGCCCTACCATGCGGGCATGGATGTGCAGACCCGTTCGGCTAATCAGGACGCCTTCCTGAATGAGGAGACCGACGTGATAGTGGCCACCATCGCATTCGGCATGGGCATCGACAAGCCCGACGTGCGCTACGTGATTCATTACGATATCCCCAAAAGCCTCGAAGGATACTATCAGGAGACCGGACGCGCGGGCCGCGACGGGGGTGTGGGCCGTTGTATAACGTTCTATTCCCGCAAAGATCTGCAGAAACTCGAGAAACTGATGCAGAGCAAGTCGGTGCAGGAACAGGAGATCGGGCGCCAGCTCCTTTATGAGACGGCCGATTATGCAGAGTCGTCGGTGTGCCGCCGCAAGATTCTTCTTCACTATTTCGGAGAGAAATATGATGAGCCGAACTGCGGCTGCTGCGACAACTGCGTCAATCCGCGCGAACGGACCGAATCCGGTGAAGAGGCTGCCGAGGTGCTGAGGATAATTAAGTCGTCGGGCGAGAGATTCCGCGCTGACTATATGGTGAATATCCTCATCGGCCGTGCTACCGATGAGATACGCAACGGCGGCTACGATCGCCTTGAGGGCTTCGGCGTGCTTTCCGACATGGAGGATAAGAAAGTGACGATGCTGTTGCGTCAGCTTTTCATCGCAGGTTATATTTCCAAAGACCTGGACAACTACGGCGTGCTGAAGGTGACGCCGGAAGGAGAGGCATTTATGAATAATCCCGGTTCGTTTGAGCTCGTGCAGGATATTGATTATTCCGACACGGCGCTTGAGGCAGGAAGTCCTGAGGTGGCGTCGGGCGCACTTGATCCTGCTCTCTTCCGTATGCTCGCCGGGCTTCGCAAGGATCTCGCACGCAAGAGGGGAATCGCTCCTTATCTCGTCTTTATGGATCCCTCCCTGGAGGCGATGGCCACGAGCTATCCGATCACGTTGGATGAACTCCTCTCTGTGCCCGGAGTCGGCGCGGGAAAGGCCGCGAAGTATGGCAAGGAATTCATCGAGCTCATATCGCGCTATGTCAAGGAAAATGAGATTGAGCGCCCCGATGATGTGCGCGTCAAGCTGATAGCCAAGAAGGGGAGTCCGAAAATCTCCATTATCCAGGCGATCGACCGTAGGATCGACCTTGAGGAAGTGTGCGACAGTCTGGGTCTGGACTTCGAGGAATTCGTGAGTGAACTCGAATCGATTGTGGAGGCCGGCACGAAGATCGATATCGAATATTATATCAGGGACATATTCGAGGATGATCAAATAGAGGAAATCTGCGACTGGCTGCGCAAGAGCGAAGACGGCGATGTGGAGCAGGCAATACAGGCTTTCGGCGCAGATTACGATGAGGAGGATATCCGACTCATAAGAGTGATGTTTATCTCAAAATACGGCAATTGAAAAAAGCAGAACGGAGTCACACAACAATTTTTGTTTTTTTCGTGCGTTAAGAGAATTAGAACTATACCCTAAAAAAAGGATGAAGAAACTAACTGCCGCCGGCCTCGGTGTGTGCGCTTTCGCACTTGCATTCGCCGCAAAGGATCCGGTGATTATGAAAGTAAATGGAGAGGATGTGTCCAAATCTGAATTCGAATACCTCTTCAATAAAAATAGTCAGCAACAGATAAATCCGCAGAGTCTTGACGAATATGTGGAGATGTTCAAACTCTATAAGATGAAGGTGGCTGATGCGCGCGCTGAAGGCATCGACACCACTGCCGCATTCCTGAAGGAGGCTGAGCAGTACCGTCATGAGCTTGCAGCGCCCTATATGGTGGATTCAGTGCTTCTCAACCGTCTCGTCGATGAGGCCTACGATCGCTCTCAGGAGGAAGTGGAGGCATATCATATCATGCTCTTCAAGACGCGTAGCCAGGAGCAGAACAGAGCGCTCCGTCAGCGTGCCGACAGCCTTCTGCAGGCTCTTAGGAACGGCGCTGATTTCGCGACTCTCGCAGAGAAATATTCGCAGGACCGCGGAAGCAACGCGCGTGGCGGCCGCATGGGCTGGGTTGTGGCCGGCACATATCCGGTGAGCTTCGAGATCGAGGCATGGAAACTTCCCTTAGACCGAATTTCAGATGAAGTCGTGGAGAGCCCCGTGGGTTATCATATCCTCAAGGGTGGTCACCACCGTCCTGCCCGCGGAAAGGTGCGCGCAAGCCATATCCTTAAGCTTACGCAGGCCAAGTCGCCAGCATCGCAGGCTATCGCCCGCCGTGAGATCGACAGCCTCCTTCTCGAAGTGAAGGCTCATCCGGAAGCGTTTGCAAAGATTGCTGCCGAGAATAGCGAAGACCGTCAGTCGGCCCGTCAGGGGGGTGCACTCCCGCCGTTCGGAGCCGGTGAGATGGTGGAGCCCTTTGACTCCGCTGCATTCTCGCTGATGCCGGGCCAGATCAGCGATGTTGTCGTGTCGCCTTTCGGCTATCATATCATCAAGGTCGATGGAAAGACGCCCGTGCCTTCGCGTGAGGAAATCAAGCCCCTCCAGCTTCAGCGCATGGTGTCTCCCCAGGATCCCCGCGCGAAGCTCATCGCAAGGTCAAAGCTCGATCGTCTCGCCAAGAAGCATAAGGGTGCGCTTAATGATAAGACAATCAGTGAACTCCGCGCTGCTGCGCTTGCTAATGGTGTTGATTCCGCATTCCTTGCCGATTGGACCACGATGCCCAAGGCCGGTATGACGGTTGCTTCCGTGGGTAAGAAAACGCGCAATGTGGCCGATCTTCTCGCTGATGCAGGCAATCAGTCAATCCCGGCTTCTGAAGAGGCTGCCGACTTCATCGACAGAAAGGCAGATGTCCTTCTTCTAAGCATGCTTACCGACGCCGAGGAGGAAGATCTCCTGAAGACTCAGCCTGAATATCGCAATCTTCTCAAGGAGTATGTGGATGGTTCGCTTCTTTATGAAGTGAGCGTACGCAAGGTCTGGGATAAGGCTGCAAGAGACACGGAGGGTCTCAATCGCTTCTTTGAGGCTAATCGCGACAACTACCGCTGGACCGAACCTCACGCGAAGGGCATTCTCGTGCAGGCTTCCAATGATTCAGTGGCTGCCGCCATCCGCGACCGCGCTGTGTCAATTCCCGACGCCGAGCTCGCTTCGACTCTTCGTAAGGAGTTCAAGGGAGAGGCGCAGTTTGACAAGGTGCTTGTGGCGAAGGGTTCCAATTCTACGGTAGACTATCTGATGTTCGGCGGCGCTCCCGTGAATCCCTCCAACACTAAGTATAGCGTCGTGTTCATGCTTAATCCCCGTGTTATCATGGAACCCGAGGATGTGAACGACGTAAAGGGTATGGTGACGAGTGATTATCAGAACGAGTATCAGGAGGCATGGGAAAATGAACTCCGTTCGAAATATCCTGTCGTTGTCGACGAGAAGGTGCTCCGTCAGGTAAAGACAAAGAAATGATAGAGAAAAATCCGGATTCCCGGAGTAGATGAATAAGAACTGATCAACGGATTTCGGGCCTATGTGTGCCCGGAATCCGTTAGCCGTAGAGATATGCGCCATTCTATGATATTGTTGAGGATTGCTGCCGTGGTGGCAGTCGTGGCTGGAGCACTCTCTTGCTCGGGACCCGATCAGGCCCCGGCCGATGAGAATGAGGAGCTCGTGGCTTTCGGCGACTCGGCGTTGCGGCTCCGCGATGTCATATCCCGCATTCCGGCGGGTCTTGATCCTGTCGACAGCCTCGCGATGTTCGGTAATCTTGTCGATGAATGGGTGCGCCAGATGGCTCTGGCTGATTTCGCTCAGAAGAATCTTACAGATTACGACCGCATCGAGCGCATGGTCGACGCATATCGTACCAACCTTATCGTCTCCTCTTATCTCCAGTCGATGGCCGAGCAGTCGCAGTCGGTGATTGAGGAGACCAGGATAAAGAATTATTTCGAGGTCAACAAGGAGAATATGGTGCTCGAGGAGCCCATCGTGAAGGGGGCATTCCTGAAGGTGAACGAGAGCGATGAATCACTCGACAGATTGCGTCAGTGGATGAGCGAATTCAGCGACAGGAGTATCGACAGAATCGAGGAAGCCGGACTGCGACACGCCTCGAACTATCAGTATTTCAAGGATCAGTGGGTGCCCTGGAGTGAGATCGCGCAACAGATTCCTTACCGCTTCTTCGATGCTGATGCGTTCGTGAAGAGTCAGAATAATTTCGAGACTGCCGACGGCGGATCGGTCTATCTGCTCCACATCTCCGACTACCGGCTGTCGGGCAGCATAATGCCCTACGAGTATGCTCGTCAGGTGATCAGCGAGATTCTTGAGAGCGGCGACATAACATCGCGCACGGAGCGCCTGATTTCAGATATCTACCGCAGGCAGATCGACGAGGGACTGCTGCGCCCCGGTCTGTACGACCCGGTCGCGCGCAGGCCTCTCAGATGAATCATGGGGCTTTTCTCTTTAAATCAACAGAATAATTAAGACGAATTAAAATATAATAATAGTGAAAATCCGCAGACATATCATACCGATGTCGTTGCTGGCCGCAATATGTGCGGTGGCGGCTCCGATTAAGAAGAACGTTGCCGATGAGGTGGCCTGGATTGTAGGCGATGAGCCGATCTTCCGCTCTGAGATTGAGGAGAACTATCTGCAGGCCCGTCAGGAGAATGCAAATATAGCGGGCGACCCCTATTGCGTCATTCCCGAGCGCCTCGCCGTAGAGAAGCTTTATCTTCATCAGGCGAAGCTTGACACGATCACTGCGCCCGAGTCGCAGGTAGCAGCCGGCGTGGATAAGCGTCTGAACTATTTTATCGCCAATCTCGGCTCTAAGGAGAAGGTGGAGGAATATTTCCGCAAGCCTATCCCGCAGCTTCGCGAACAGATGATGGAACTGATGCGCACGAATTATATCGTGGAGCAGGTGCAGCATAATCTTGTGAAGGATGTCAAGGCAACTCCCAAGGATGTGCGCAAGTATTTTTCCGAGCTTCCTGCCGACAGTATTCCCTACGTGCCGATGCAGGTGGAGGCGCAGATCATCCAGATAAATCCGCGCATTCCGGATCAGGAGATTGAGGATGTAAAGGCGCGTCTTCGCGATTATGCCGACCGCGTCAACCGCGGAGAGATCCCCTTCTCCACGCTGGCGATCATGTATTCGGAAGATGGATCGTCGGTTCAGGGCGGCGAACTCGGTTTCCATGGGCGTGCCGACTGGGTGCCCGAATTCTCGCAGGTAGCTTTCAATCTCAGCGACCCCGACAGGGTGTCGCGCGTGGTGGAGACGGAATATGGTTATCATATCATCCAGCTTATCGAGAAGCGTGGTGAACAGGTCAACGTCCGTCATATCCTTCTGACCCCTAAAGTCAATTCCAAGGATCTTTCCGACGGGGTCGTGAAGCTCGACTCCCTGCGTAAGGAAATCGTAGCAGGCAAATTCACGTTTGAGGATGCCGCTCAGCTCGTCTCTCAGGATAAGAACACGCGCAACAACCGGGGCGTGATGATAAATCAGCAGAACGGTACGAACCGCTTTGAGATGCAGGATCTGCCCCCGGAGGTGGCCCGCAAGATTGAACTTATGCAACCCGGTGATATCTCCGAAGCCTTCATCATGAAAGACCGGAGCCGCAACCGCGACGTAATCGCTATCGTGAAGCTCACAGAGCGCATTGCAGGCCATCCGGCCAACCTTTCCGACGACTACAATATGGTGAAGGGGATGTATGAGAACCATATGCGCGGAAAGATTCTCACCGACTGGATAGAAAATAAAATCAAGGATACCTACACGCGCATCGCCGAGGGGTGGGATGGCTGCGACTTCCAGTATAAGGGCTGGAATTCGGCTGCCCGATAAGCTTAATTCCCGTTAAAGAGAAACAGAATATGTTGCCGGTAAGAATACCCAGACTGATTCTTTGCGTACTGGCCGCGATCATCGCGGCCTGTTCGTTGTCGGTCATAAGCCGCGCCTATGCGCAGGCTTTGCGCCAGAAGGCCGCGCAGCAGAAGGAATCCTATACGCGTCCGGAACCAAAGAAGCCGATAAAGCCCACGATTCCTGATGCCAACCGTTTCCAGGAAGATAAGGTGTTCCTGGAGAATGCCGACTCCCTTTATCGTCCTGCCAACCAATATGAGGAATTTCAGATCGTGAAAGGCAATGTGAAATTCCGTCAAGGGGGAATGTGGCTTTTCTGTGATTCGGCATATTATTATCCCGATCAGAACTCGATGAACGCCTATGGCCATGTGGAGATGCGCCAGGGCGACACGCTGTTCGTATATGCCGACAGGGTCTATTATGATGGTCAGTCGCGCCATGCGATCCTCACTCACGGCCCGTCGAGAAGCCAGGTAGAACTGAAGAACCGCACTGTGACCCTCACGACCGACAGTCTCGACTACAGTATCGCGGGGGAGCGCGGATGGTACACTACCGGCGGCCGTCTCGTTGATGACGTGAACACTCTCACGTCGGTATATGGCGAATATTCCCCTTCTACGAAAATCGCTGATTTCCGTTATGATGTGGTGCTCGTCAATAATAAGGACGGTTATAAGATGTACACTGAGGAACTACGTTATAACACGGCCACTCACATTGCAGATATAAGTACGCTGACCCGTATCGAGGGGGCGACTGACACGATCGTTACGCGCGGCGGAAATTATAACACGTCGACCGACCATGCCGTGCTGACGGCCCGTTCAATTATCACACACCGCGATTCAGCCTCAAACGTGACTACGCTCGAAGGCGACTCCATCATCTACGATAAACTTACGCGCACGAGCCGTGCGTTTATGTTCCGCGACCCGGCAAAGCATCCGGCACCGATGGTGATCAATGACACTGCCCGGAAGGTAACGCTCATCGGAGGCTACGGCGAGTATAATGATGAGACGCGTCGTGCCTATTCCACCGACTATCCGCTGCTTATAGAATATTCTCGCCCTGATACGCTCTTCCTTCGCGCCGACACAGTCCTGACGTTCGTTGAGACGCTCCCCGTAGATACGGTTGGCACCGAGACCAAAGACTGGCATGTGGCCCGCGCAATAGGCCGCGCCCGCTTCTTCAGTCAGGAAGTGCAGGGAATTGCTGACACTCTCCTGTTCAGGGAGCGCGACTCGATTCTTTACATGATCCGCAAGCCCGTGGTATGGAGCGGAGAGCAGCAAGTCTACGGCAACGCGATCAACGTGCATCTCAATGATTCTACGGCCGACTGGGCCGAACTTCCGGAATCAGGGATGGTGGCAGAGCACATTGATGAAGACTTCTATAATCAGCTCACAGGCTCGCATATGCTGGCTTATTTCAGTAATCAGTCGCTCGACCGTCTGGAAGTGACCGGAAATGTGATGACCGTGCTTCTACCGCAGGAGAAAGACTCCACGTATAATAAACTTGTAAACGCGGAGAGTTCATATCTCGTCCTTGAGATGGATGGCAAGAAGGCGAAATACCTGAAGATGTGGCCGCAGGTCACCGGAAAGGTGAGTCCGCTCTTTGAGGTGAAGCATTCCGACAAGTATCTTGAGCAGTTCAGGTGGCTGGCACCGTTGCGGCCCGTGCGCGACTGGTATGGCACGAAGGCCAGATGGCTTGACGACTTAGGTGAAGTCTCCGACGAACTTGACCAATATTTTAAAGATCCTCCGTTGTTTAAACCGGCCCCGAAGACGGCCCTTGAAATGATGCGTTGATATGAACGATGTGATTCGTCTGCTGCCTGACATGGTGGCAAATCAGATTGCCGCGGGAGAGGTGATCCAGCGGCCGGCGTCGGTGATCAAGGAGCTTGTGGAGAATGCCGTGGATGCCGGCGCGACCGATATCCAGATAGTAATTAAGGATGCCGGAAAGACGCTGATTCAGGTCATAGACAATGGCGTTGGTATGTCGGAGACGGATGTGCGAATGGCATTCGAGCGTCACGCCACATCTAAAATCCGTCAGGCTGAGGATCTCTTCACGCTTCATACGATGGGCTTCCGCGGAGAGGCCCTCCCATCGATATGCGCCATCTCGGAGGTGGAGGTCAGGACGCGACGTGCCGATTATCAGATGGGCACGCGGATGCTTATCGTCGGCTCGAAGGTTGTGGAGCAGGCGCCGGTGGTATGCGAGGTCGGAACGGTTATCTCCGTGCGGAAGATTTTCTTTAATGTGCCGGCAAGGCGTAAGTTCCTGAAGAGCGATCATGTGGAACTGTCGAATATCATGCGTGAGTTCGAGCGGCTTGCTCTGGTGAATAACAACGTGCGGCTTCGCATTGACAATGGTGTGCGCAACCTCGATCTGCGGCAGGCCTCATTGCGTCTCCGCATCGAGGATATCTGGCGCAACAATCTGAAGTCGGATCATCTGATTCCGGTTGATGTCGACACGTCGCTCATCAAGATAGAAGGATTCGTGTCGCGTCCGGAGTTCGCGCGCCGGCGCAATCCGCTGCAGTTCCTAATTGTCAACGGGCGCAATATGCGTCATCCCTATTTCCACAAGGCGATTCTGAGTTGCTATGAAGGGTTGATTGCCTCAGACACGATGCCCAATTACTTCATGCGCTTCACCGTCGACCCGGCAACAATCGACGTCAACATTCATCCCACGAAGAATGAGATCAAGTTCGAGTATGAGCAGCAGATATGGCCTATCCTTGTTTCGGCGGTCAAGACGGCTTTGGGCAAGTTTTCGGCTGTGCCGAGCATCGACTTCTCTGTCGATGCCATTCCGCTCGATCCGGTGCGCGACGGTGAGATTCCCACGGCTCCCAAGGTGACTTATTCGGGCGAGTATAATCCATTCAGGTCGGAGCGTAAAGAGCGTGTGGACAGCGACTGGGATAAGCTCTATTCGTCGTTCATAAGCGGGAAAAGCACCACTTCCGGTTTTCAGCAGCCCGATTTATCAGAGGCACCTTCTGCGATTGCTCCGGCGGTGAGAGATAACTTGCATACTCAGATGTTTGATGAGGCCGACGACCGGATTGCAGCGGTCTGTATGCAGTATGCGGCGAAGTATATCGTGACGTCCACGCGTGAGGGACTTCTGCTGATTGATCAGCACCGTGCGCATATCAAGATACTGTATGAGGACTATCTGTCGCGTCTGGAGAAGGCTGAGGTGGTGTCGCAGGCGGTGATGTTCCCGGAGTCGATATCGCTTGACTCAACGCAGCAGGCTGCTTTGCAGGAGGTGCGTACCGAACTGGAGCGTATCGGTTTCGTGCTCGAATATGAGAGTGAGTCTTCCTGGCGCATCATGTCTATTCCGGCACTGATCAAGCAGCCGGATGCGTGTGATGTTGTGTTGCGGATTCTTGATTCGGTCACTATGGATTCGCTGAACTACGGCAAGGAGGGCAACGTGGCCGCGCGCCTCAATGAGCAGATGGCATTGTTGTTGGCGCGCAGTGCGGCGATACGTCGCGGACAGCGTCTTTCGGTCAACGAAATGGAAGGTATGGTAAGTTCACTCTTCGCGCTCCCTGATCCAGCCCTTACGCCCAATGGCAACCGCATCTTCATCGTCCTCGATGAAGAGCGTCTGAACACAATGTTTACGTAGGCTATCAGAATGGATTGTTATTGCGTTCATCCCAATAGGAATGGTGGCAACGATAGATAAACACGCCTGCAAGAATAGCGAAAATAATCGCAAATACCCCGGCCAAGCCCCATAAAATCAAGGTAAACACCCAGGAAAGAATCTTTCCTAAGAATATAATTGCCAAAATAATAGCAATGGCAAGAAAAATGGCTCCTAACGCACCATACTTGAACTTACGGAGATCCGGACGATTTGAGAATTTATCAAAAGCGTCTTGAGCGGCGGAATTGGGTCTAAAATTGTTTTCCATATTTTTATTTTTTAAGCCGGATATGAAGTAATTGTGGACAATATATATAACCAATGAAAAGATAAAAGGGTCGACTCCAATGAATGGAATCGACCCATTTTATCTCAGTGGCATTTCTTAGCGGTCGGACGACTCAATCTTGCCCTTGATCATATCGTTGAAGGTGTTCTGCTGCATGAGCTCCTCAACAGTGAGGTGCATGCGGTATCTCCAGTAGTGGCGTGGGTTGGCAGGTTCGTTGATCTGTTCCTCAGCGGGGTGCTGACGGCGGAGCTGACCATCGGCCGACAACCAGTCCTGAAGCGGGAGAATGCAAAGCATCGAGGGGCTCTTCAGCTGCAGATCGATGATTTTGTCGCAGATCCAGGGTTCAGCGAAATAGGGAGCCTCTCCACCCTCGTGGAGCACATGGTTGTAGAATCGCTGCGCAATTGCATGATCCGACTCCCACCATCCGCGGATACCGGCCATATCGTGGGTCGACGTCGTGCAGACGCTGAAGTAGGGATAATGCCAAGTGTCGCCGAATTCTGCCTGCGGATCCTTCGGCATGCGCTGGATCTCAAGACTCAGGATCTCGAGCTGATGCATAACGGCCGGAACGCAGTCGGGAATCATACCGAGATCCTCACCACACGCCAGCATTGACGTGGAATCAAGCAGGGGCGGAAGTTTCCACATTGCCTTGCCATACCAGAAGTCGTTATGACGATGATAGAAGAAGTCGTTGTAGAGTCGGTTGAAACTCCACTTTGCGTAGTCGCTCAGCACGCGGTACTGATAAGTGTACTGCGCGGCGATACGCGGGTGATAATGACCCTTCTGATAGGGATCCTCAATGAAAAGCACATCGTCGATGATGCCCAGAAGCGCATTCTTGATGCGCTCGTTCTTCTCATTAGCCTCCTTGTGGGCGAAATACTCTTCAACCTTAAGCTGAGTGTCGACGAAGCTCTTCAGTCCGTAGCGGTCACCGCCGATGCGCTCCAGATACTTCTCCTTACATTCCTCCGCATACTCGCCGAAGAAGTCGCCGAGCATCCATTCAAGGATAAGAGGATACGTCTGCACCTCCGGATCAATCCAGAAGTCGTAGCTGTTGCGAAGTTCTTCGGGTGAGAACGGCATAGCGGGGTTGAAATAGCCGAGCAGACCATGCACGGCATTCAGAGGAATCTGCCATATACGGAAGAAACCAAGGATGTGGTCAATGCGGTAAGCGTCGAAATATTCCGACATCTTGCGGAAGCGGTCTTTCCACCACTGGAAGCCATCTTCTGCCATAGCATCCCAGTTGTAGGTCGGGAAGCCCCAGTTCTGACCCAGAACGGAGAAATCATCCGGTGGTGCACCAGCCTGGCAATCCATGTTGAAGAGACGCGGAGAACGCCATGCGTCTACGCTGAAGCGGCTGATACCGATTGGAATATCACCTTTCAGTACGACGCCGTTGCTGTGTGCATAATTGCGCACCTCACGGATCTGACGGTCGAGATGATACTGCACGAAATAGTGATAATCGATCTGCTCGCGGTGTGACTCGATGAAATCGGCGATGCGCTTCTCATCATATTCCGCATACTCGCCCCACTTGTAATGGTCAGGTGTCTTGTATTCCTCGCGAAGCACGCACCATGCAGAGTAGGGAAGAAGCCAATATTCATTGTCAGCAACGAATTTCTTATACTCCTCTTCCTCCTTAGTCTTGGCAAAATCCTGAGCGAAGATCTCATGCAGATACTCAGCCTTAGCGTTGTTCACGCGCTCATAATCCACCTCCTTGAGCATGTTGAGCTCATGGCGGAGATTCTCGAAATAATGGCGACGCTTCTCATCGTCGAGCAAGCCGACGGCATCGAGACGCAGGAACATCGGATGAAGAGCAAACGTTGAGTTGGCCTTATAGGGATAAGAATCAACCCATGTGCCGGTCATCGTCGTGTCGTTGATGGGGAGGATCTGAAGGATGTTCTGGCGGGTGCGCACGCACCAGTCGACCATCTTCTTCATATCATAGAAATCACCCACACCGAAGTCATCTTCCGTGCGGATTGAGAACACCGGAATAGCAGTGCCCGCACCCTTCCACTGGCGCTTCGGATTTGCAAAACGGGTGCCGTCGATCACAACCTGCTCACCCTTATTCTCGAAGGGCACTCCATACACGCGGTTGTTCATCGCCTCCCAGCCCACGGTCTCACCGTTATCCTTAACGATGATGAACTTATACTCGAAAGGAATCTTGAGGCGGTCGAGCGGAAGATTCACCTCCCATGTGGGGAAATTATGGTCGTTCAGACGGATAGCGCGCGAGGGATCCCAGTCGCCGAGGAGTTCGCCTTCGCCTGTCACGGCAAGCCACTCGTCGGGAGCGATCATCGGAGCCTCAATTCGGATGTTGAGGCTGCCGGGAAGCGACGGAAGCTGAGGCTCGCGGTTCTCGCGGCTCAGGATGCCGTCGATGAAGGCTGACGAATAGAACGGCTTGTCGGCCGGCATACTGTGCCAACTGTCGAAAATGACATAATCGCTGATGCCCTCACCGGGACGGAACTTATGGGGAGTGCCCCACTCGAAACGCCATTCGCGGTTTTCGGCCTTAACTACAAAGTAATAGTCGAAATCAGAAGAAATATCATCCGTTTCGAGTGTGAACTGCCATGTGTCAGGGCTGACAAGGTTCATCTCCACGGCCTCACGCGCATCGCCCGATCCGAGGGCCGGAATGCCGCCGCAGAGATATACGCTCTCACCCCAGTTGGTATGGTAGTTGATATTGAACGTAATTTTCATGTGATTATATTTTAAGTAGTTTTTAGTGTTTTATGTCATTCCGGAGGCTCCGGCAGGAATCCTCCGTGCCGGAGGCATCAGCCGCATTTTGATGTGCCGCACGTAGTGCAGATAAGGCATCCCTCCTGATATATCAGAGTCTCGGCGCCACAATTGGGGCATTTCTGACCGGTGGCCGCAGTGCCGTTGGTCAGGTATTTCTTCAGCGCGCGCTCAACTCCCATCTTCCATGTGTTGATGTTGGTGGAGTCGAGTTCGAGCGTTCCGACGAGCTTCAGCACCTGGTCGATAGGCATCCCGTAGCGCAGCACGCCCGAGATCAGCTTCGCATAGTTCCAGAACTCGGGGTTAAACTTCTCGCTGAGTCCCTCGATCGTTGTCTTGTAGCCGCGCTTGTTGATAAACTGGAAGTCATAGCGCTTGTTGCCGTTCTCGTCGACGGTCTTGATGATCTTGCCCTTATTGACGCTCTTCGGGCAGAATATGCCGTCTTCATCATCGGCGAGACCGGTGAAGATCTCATAGGGCTTGTTGTCGACGAGTCCCACGAACGCGATCCATTTCTCCTTGTTGTTCTGGAATCTCACAACATCGGCGTCGAGTTCGACGGGGCGCTTGGAAATATGCGCGTGCGTAGCCATAAGCTGCTCGGCCGCGGGAGCCTTGGCCTTCACTGATTCGAGCACATTATTGCGCGAGCCGTCGCGATAGACCGTGCAACCCTTGCAACCCGCCTTCCAAGCCTCCACGTAGAGTTTCCCTACGAGTTCCTCCGTCACGTCGGCCGGAAGGTTGATCGTCACGGAGATGGAATGGTCAACCCATTTCTGCACCGCGCCCTGCATCCTTACCTTCTCCATCCAGTCGATGTCGTTGGATGTGGCCTTATAATAGGGCGAGTTCGCCACCAGTTCATCTATCTCCTCAGGGGTCATGTTGCGCTTCTGTTCAATACCGTTCACGCGCATCCACTCCAAAAACTTGTGATGATATACGATATATTCCTCGAACGCGTCGCCAACCTCATCCACGAAGTCTACTTTTACATCCGGATCGCCGGGGTTGACTTTGCGTTTACGCTTGTAGACGGGGAGGAACACCGGTTCAATACCCGACGAAGTCTGGGTCATGATCGACGTCGTGCCTGTCGGGGCGATCGTAAGGCAGGCGATGTTGCGTCGTCCCGACTTCACCATTCTCTCATAGAGAGCCGGATCTGCCTCGCGGAGCCGTGCGACATAGGGATTATGCTTTTCTCTTTCAGGATCATACACCTCGAACGCGCCGCGTTCCTCAGCCATAGCCACTGATGCGCCGTAATAGGCGAGCGCCAGCGCGCGGTGCACCTTCACCGAGAAGTCCGTGGCCTCCTTAGTGCCGTAGCGCAGACCGAGAGCGGCAAGCATGTCACCCTCGCCGGTCGTGCCGCAGCCGGTGCGCCGCCCTGCAAGCGTCTTCGAACGTATTTTCTTCCAAAGGTTGAGTTCGGTGCTCTTCACCTCCGCCGTCTCAGGATCGCTTTCGATCTTGGCGATGATGGCATCGATTTTCTCCATCTCAAGGTCGATGATATCGTCCATGATGCGCTGGGCCTTACCGACATGGTCGGCAAATTTCTCGAAATCGAATTCAGCCTCGGGGGTAAAGGGATTCTTCACATACCCATATAAGTTGATGGCCACGAGCCGGCAGCTGTCGTAGGGGCAGAGGGGAATCTCGCCGCAGGGATTCGTGCTGACAGTCTCGAAACCGAGATCAGCATAGCAATCGGGCACCGATTCTCGCTTGATCGTATCCCAGAACAACACTCCCGGTTCGGCACTCTTCCAGGCATTATGCACAATCTTATCCCACAACTTCTTTGCGTTGATTTCGCGGGTTACGAGCGGTTCGTCGCTATCCACGGGGAACTTTGACATATAGGGACGTTCCTCCGTGGCGCACTGCATGAACTCGTCGTCGATCTTTACTGAAACGTTCGCGCCTGTCACCTTCCCTTCGGTCATCTTCGCATCAATGAAATCCTCGCTGTCGGGATGCTTGATACTGACGCTCATCATCAGCGCGCCGCGACGGCCATCCTGCGCCACCTCACGTGTCGAGTTGCTATAGCGTTCCATGAACGGCACGAGACCTGTCGACGTAAGCGCCGAGTTCTTCACCGGACTCCCCTTCGGGCGGATGTGTGAGAGGTCGTGACCGACCCCTCCGCGGCGCTTCATCAGCTGCACCTGCTCCTCGTCGATGCGTATGATTCCGCCGTAAGAATCCGGATGACCGTCAAGGCCGATCACGAAGCAGTTGGAAAGCGAGCCTACCTGGCGCGTATTACCGATTCCGGCCATCGGGCTCCCCTGAGGCACGATATGGCGGAAGTCCTTGAGAAGTTCAAATACTGTCTCCTCGCTCATCGGGTTTGGATAGCGTGCCTCGATGCGCGCTATCTCCGAAGCGATGCGGTGATGCATATCATCGGGAGTAAGTTCGTAAAAGTTTCCGTCGGAATCTTTCAGGGCATATTTGCTCGACCATACTCGGGCTGCCAGTTCATCGCCCTTGAAATAATCGAGGGTTGCGGCATATACTTCCTCGTAGGTGTATTTCTTCTCTGACATTTCGCGTGTTTCTTCAAGTGGATGGGATGCACCCTTCATCATATTTTCGCTGAATCCGTGGTTGCAACACCATTAACTTATTATGTGATTACGATATAGGTTAGATCATGTTTCAACCGCACTCCGAGAGTGCAGTTCATGTCGTAAAATTAGGTAAAATTTCTTAAAATGGAAAATATTACTCCCATTATTGCATTTAAAATTTTCTAAAAAAAATACCGGGGTAACTGTAAAATAAGAAAAACTCATTCAAAAACATCTTATAAAATGTCTTAAATGAGTATGGTCGGGAAGGCGCGGGGCGATGAGCCCTGAAATATATTGCGGTGTTGAACCGGATGCAACCGCGTCAGTTCTTTTATCGTACAATCAGTTCATGCAGAGATTCCTGACAGCTCCCTTACGGTTTTTCACGTAGAGTCGTGACGATCTGAGCACTTCGGAGAAACGCGGCAGTTTCTGCTTTGGAGCGTAGAATAGGATAAGGTCCATCTGGTGGGAACTGATGCAGCCATAGCAGTTCTGTTCGGCAACGTAGGCTCCGGTGATACGGTTGTCGGCCATAATCTTAGTAACGGCGACGGCATCGTTGAAAGCGAGCCGGCCGACGCGGCTGCCGTTATAAAACACGTCGATCATCTCGACGCCGTCAACGCGGCAGTTGACAAGCTTCACCGGCTGCCCCGGGAGAAGGCGGTGGAGTTCGTGGGCGCCGTCAAACGTATCCGGGCCGCATGTGAGCGATATTATCTGGCTTCTTTCCGATCCGTGGCGCTTGCCGATCGCCTCAATCCGCTCCTTCATGTCGATATAGGCGTCAAATCCTATCAGTTCGATAGTTTTCCGCATCAGTGTTTCCTCTTTTTTATCTGAAGCTGGCCCCTGTGCGCTGCAGAGTCCCTCCTTATAGGCTGAGGTTACATTTTCCTCACTCATAGCGTCGGATTCCTTCCGGTAATCGAGCGGGTAAGCCTCTTCATTTTCGTCATCATGCGTGGCATTGCGTTCAATGTGACGCTGCACGTAGTAGGCGAGTGCGGCCATAGTGATTATGCTGAGTATAATTATAAAGTCTGTCATGGCTTTGAATCTGATTTTTAAGTAGTTTCGATAACTTTGATATTCATTTATATAACCCGTGAGCCATGTTAAAAGATTGATGTGCGTGGCAAAAAAACGTTAATAAAAAAGCGGCCCCGCCTGGGGCCGCTCAATATCCCACGCTCTCCGCGGGAGAAGTCAATAATGGATTCGGAGAGTTTACTTCACAACGAATTTGCCGGTCTTGCTGCCGAGACGGTAGATATAGATGCCGGGTGCATAGGAGGCAGTACTTACCGAACCCTGTTCGCGCACTGTCGCATTGTAAACTTCCTGTCCTGCAGTGTTGTAAAGGGCGAGTGTAGTCGGAGCCTCCACTGAATAGTTGAGGGCACCGTTGCCGACAGTTACGTTTTCAGCCGAAACTGCGGTCACCTTAACGCCGGCAGCATCCGGGTCAAACTTAAGGGTGATCTTGTTGATTGTGCTACCGAAAAGGTCATCGATAACGGTGATGTCGGTCGAAACAATCTCTGTAATTTCTACAGGAGAGAAATATTCATATTCGAGATCATAGCTCTGGCCTGCGTTCGCGCGGAATGAAGCACTTGTCACGCTTGTGCCCGACTGGCAGCCTCCGCCGATGCAGAGCTGAATCGACTGGCCCGTGGTGCAGTCAGCCACCACCTTGATCTGCTGGCTTGCAGTGGCAACGACCGTCACCGCGGGAGCGAGCACGTAGTCAAAACCCTGCTCTTCCTGATCGCTGTAGACGAGCGTGGTGCCGTTCTCGATTTCATGACCCTGATAAAAGAACTTGACGTTCTGTGCCTGCGTGCCGAGTGCTACGGCAGCGCATGCCAATAATGCGTAAATCTTCTTCATATTGTTGGTTTTTACTTGTTGTTCGGTTTATTCAGCGGATTCCTCATCTGCGATGACGGGCACGCGAGCCACTTGTAAAACACCGGTTGCATCAGAAATGATTGCAACAATGGAGAGATTTTTCGCAACCCAGTGCTCCTGTTCGTTCCAGACCGTATTGATCGAGGCCTCCACTATCTGTTCGATACCGCTCGCGAGGGGGAGGGCATCGCCGCGCAGACCGGGAAGCACCTGGCCACGGAACACTCCGTCGTGCACATAATCAGTGATTGTCTGGTTGCCGTCGCGCTGGAGAGCAACAATCTGGTCTTCCACCACCCAGAACTGAATGTTGGCCGTATGCTGCGATGTGCTCAACACTTTAGCGGTCATATCGATTCTGCCCGTTTCCGAGTTAGCGGTAGCGGGAGTATAGTTAACTGTCAGGTCAAGCGTCACGTCGGTCGTGGTCTGCAGCGCGTTGTAGACGGCCGTGGGCCAGAGCGAGTAATTTGTGGCCGGACCCATATTGATGCTTCCCATCGGGAATGATGTGATGCCGTAGGTCTCCATAATGGCGTTGCCTTCATCGGTCATGAGACCGACGAGATTACGCTCGAAGTTAGTGCGGCTCTTTGACACGCCGAACGTGCCGCAATGGATGCTGACAGCGATCAGTTTGTCGCCATACTGCTCCTCGAGCGACTTGATAGTGCGGTGAGCGTCTGGGCAGTTAAGACAGTTCTGTCCCGTGAAGTCCTCGAGAAGCACCGTCCGCTCCGCCTTAACCCCTTCAGTTAGGATATAGCGATCGTCAGGTTTGACATCATCGCAGGCGGTGGTGCCGGCAAGGAGCAGTCCCGCTGCCACGACGCCGTATATGTTACGGATGTTCATTATCATCAGATTGGAGGGAGATTAGAAATTGTAGGTGTAGTTGATTTTAAAACCATGCATGGCGGGCACGGGGCGGCAGAGACCTCCCGAGCAGTCGAAACCTGCGCGTGTGCGGCCGTAGCTTAGTCCGAGACGGTTGTTGCGGTAGTTGCCCGTCACGCCGAACATATAGTAATGCGTACCTGTGTCGCCGCAGTTCCACATATCGCTCACGGAGAACATAAGGTAGGGCGCCCAGGAGAATTCCACAAGGCCGTAGGCCCAGTCTTTCTGATCCTGCTTCGTGAAGAGATACTGTAGTTCGCCGCGGAGCGTGAACTTACGGTTGATGCGGTATTTGGCGTCGGCCACGATGATGTTGGTGCGGATATATTTCTCATCGGTCTCCACGATCTTGCCCACGTAGTTGTTGAAGAGCTGGTTCATATACATGAACGTCATCGTAAGCGGGCCGGAGAACCGCTTTTCCACCTGCAGGTTGATGTCGTAGTAGTTGCAGTCGCCCATTGCGAAGAAGTTATTCACGGGGCGAGCGCCGTCGGTGCCGTAAATCGACCCGTTCAGTCCTTCGGGAGCCGCCTTGTGCGAAAGGCTCGACACGTAGCTGGCGTTGAGCGTCACTTTCGTACCGTATCTGCCGCCGAGCGCCGACTTGCGGGGGAAAAGATAGCTGAACGATCCCTGATAAGCCCATTCGCCGGGAGCATTCTGCGTGGCGTAGGGGTAGAGGGCCGGGAGGGAATAGGTGTGAGTGTAGGTGAAGGCAGGCATGTTGTTGATGAAGGCAGCGATGCCGTCGCGTGTGCGCTGTGAGCGGAACGACATATTGTAGCTTCTCTTAGCCTGCAGCATTGCGCTCATGCCCTTTTTTGAGAAAGAACCGCTGAGCAGGTAGGCCGTACCGGTACCGTACGTATAGTCATTGTCAAAGCTCGGATCTTGTCCTTTCCATGCGAATTCGGCAAGTACGTTCCAGGCTCCCTTATTGAAGCTTGAGCGCACGTCGAAGGCATTCACGGCTTTCGGGAGGTTGAGTCGGTAGCTTGTGCCGGGCACGAGGATATCCTCGTCGCGCTCATGCTTGAGCACGTAGCTTCCTCCGATCATCCACGTTGCATTCCGGTCGGAGAGGGCAGGCATGTAGTCCTGCATGTATATCTCAGCGTTGGCGCCATATATCTGAGAATGCTTGCTCCAGTCCCAGTAGGTGCGCTGCACGCCGCCGAGTGCGGTAAGCCGGAGACCCTTTACGGCCGTTATGTTGAGGCGTCCGCCGCGGATGGCATTGTCGATTCCGAGCGCGCGCTCCTCATAGGTGCGGAGAATGAAGCCGCTGCCGAACTGCTCGTAGAAGTCGCCGCCGGTGAGTTCGAATCCCTTGTATTTACCCTTGACGTAGAAATTGGAGAGACCCCAGCCGGCGAAGTCGTCCTCATAGCCGGGAAGCGGCCACTTCATGAATTCGGCGCGCAGGCCGGCATCAACATAACGGCTCGCCAGATTCACATCGGCGTAGGTATTGAAAAGCAACTTGTGATCGTAGGGGCCCGCGCCGATCTCGTGATCGGTCTCAGGGAAAACAAAGTCACCCTGCACCGAACCATGCACGGCCACCGGATAATCGGCGTGTGCGCCCGGCGCAAGGAATGCAAGAGTGGCGGCGGAGAGCGTCGCCTTGATATAACTCTTCATTTCTGCTTATCGCATTATTTGTTTAAAAGTGAGCGTACGATCTCGATCAGATGTTCTTCCGAACCATCGGTGTAGCCCGAGTGTGATTCAACGATCTTGCCGTTGCCGTCAACGACTACCACGTGCGGGGGATTCTGGCATCCCATCGCGCGGGCGAATTCACCGCTCTGGTCGAGCAGGATATCATATTCCCAGCCTTTTGCGTCGGCTAGAGGCTTCACGCGCGATGCGTTCTGCGCTTCGTCGATTGATACGGCATATACCTTAACGCCCGTTTCATCCACCCAGTCTTCATAGTTCTCATGAATGGCGTTGAGCTCGCGGATGCATGGCTTGCACCATGTGGCCCAGAAACTGATGATATAGGGTTTGCCGTCGTTTGAAAGAGTCGAGGAGTCAACGGGTTTGCCCGAGAGGTCCTTCAACTGAACCGACGGAAGTTGTGCGAATGCCGAGAGGCCTGTAGCGAGGCCGACAATGAGTGTCAGAATTAGTTTAGAAAATCTTTTCATAGTGCGGAAATGGTTTGGAGAAGCCGCCCGACTTCGTTCCGGATCGGCTCCGATTGATATATTCCTTAGTTGGTTCGGTTCAAATTTAGTTATTATTTCCGAATCAGCCAAATCTTTTTGCCAAGAAGTTGACTCCCATGCCGCGCGTGCCCGTAATTTCATCTCAATTCGACAGTATTTCGGCCTCATTCAATCCTAAAATTCATCGGGCGTGCTATTGAAGTGTGCGGGTTGTGGCGCAAATAGGAATTTTTTTGTAATTTTGTGTCAAAATAAGGCTAAATGTCAGAAAAAGATAAAATGCGCGATGAAGGCATAACCCTGCGGCCTCTTTTCGGAGGGCGTGGGGATGATGCGTCAGCCTCATCAATGCCTCTGCTGCTCGCAGGGCCATGCAGTGCGGAGTCGGAGGAGCAGGTGGAGGCTACGGCCCGCGACCTGGCAGCGTTGGGCATCCGCTACTTCCGGGCCGGTATCTGGAAACCACGCACGCGCCCCGGTTCGTTCGAAGGAGTTGGCGCACGCGGGTTGAAATGGCTGAGGAAGAGCGCCTCGCGTCATGGGATGGTGCCACTCACTGAGGTGGCCAACGCGGCGCATCTCCGCGCAGCGTTGAGGGCCGGAATCAGAAATTTCTGGATCGGCGCCCGGACAGCGGCCAATCCGTTCGCCGTGCAGGAACTCGCCGATGTCTTCGCCTCATTGCCCGAAGAAGAGAAGGCCGACATCAGCATACTGGTCAAGAATCCCGTCAACCCCGATCTCGAACTCTGGATCGGTGCGCTGCAGCGCCTGAATGCCGCCGGTGTTCAGCGGCTCGGAGCCATCCACCGCGGTTTTGGCGCCTATGGCGAGACGATCTACCGTAACCGGCCCGAATGGCGCCTTCCCATCGAACTGAAACGTCGCATACCGGCACTGCCGGTGATTTGCGACCCGAGCCATATCGCCGGGCGCCGCGGACTCGTGGAGCAGGTGGCCCGCCAGGCCGTCGCCATGGATTTCGACGGTCTCATACTGGAATGCCATTGCAATCCTGAGGCCGCATTGAGTGATAAAGAACAGCAACTTACCCCGCAGGAACTGTCGCAGTTACTTCCCACGCTCAGCAAGCGCACCGGAGGTGAGGCGAGTGCCGCTCTGAAGGCCTTCCGTGAGGAAATTGATGCGATTGATGCCGAGATTGTCGTTCTGCTGGCGCGCCGCATGGCCGTGGCCGATGAGATCGGTGAACTGAAGCGCAAGGAGGGTATACCCGTGTTGCAGCCCGAGCGTTACTGCTCGCTTATGGAGCGCCGGGTGGAGGAGGCTGAGAAACTCGGTCTCTCCCCGCAATTCATGCGCAAGGTCTTCAGCACGATCCATGATGAATCGGTCGGACGTCAGATTAATCCGTCCGGCAATAATGAGAAGTGATATGAGCTCATTCAATGATATGCACAAGGATTTTCCGCGGATCATCGAATTGCCGCGCTATCTCGACCCGCGTGGCAATCTGGCCGTGATAGAGGAATTGCGCGACATCCCGTTTTCGATCGAACGCGCCCACTGGATATATGATGTGCCGGGTGGGGGTGGGCGCGAGGGGCATGCCTACCGTGCCAACCGCGAATTGATAATAGCCCTGTCGGGATCGTTTGACGTTATTGTGACCGATCCGCTTGGAACGCGCACGTATACGCTTAATCGCTCATATCAGGCGTTATACCTGCCCGTGCTCACATGGCGCGAACTTACGAATTTCTCGACAAATGCCGTGGTGCTCGTTGTCAGTTCCCTGCCTTATGATGAGTCGGATTATATCATTGATGCTGAGGAATATAAAAAGTTGATAAAAGGTGATGGAAAATAAGCGATATACGATCGACGATTGCTGCCTCATCACGCTGGAGCGCTTCCCGAGCGACCGCCTGGGTAATCTTTCGGTGATTGAGTCCGGGCGGGAACTCCCCTTTGACGTGCGGCGGATGTTCTTTATCTACGACGTGCCGGGCGGTGAATCGCGCGGCGGTCATTCCCACCGTGCGATCCGTGAGTTTATCGTGGCGGCTTCGGGAAGCTTCTTCATCACCCTCGACGACGGCAAGCGTCAGCGCACCGTCTTGCTCAACCGTCCCGACAAAGGTCTGCTGATAGAGCCCGACGTGTGGATCTCCCTTCACGATTTTTCCTCCGGTGCAATTGCCCTTGTCTTCACCTCCGATTTCTATGATCCGGCCGATCACATCAAAGATTACGATGAGTTTCTTGGCTCGCGGTAAATTTCGGTAGGCGGTGCGGATAATCGTTCCTCGGTGAAAGACTGAGATGACGCCGATTGTATATTGATAAATAAATTTCTTAACTTTTAAAGATATGTTACCACAGGATCCCATCATGCTTCTCAGCTTCATAAACACGCGTCTGCGCGATGAATATCCCTCGCTTGACGAACTTTGTGCCTCGCTCGACCTCGACCGTAGCGATCTCGAGTCGCAACTTTCAGCCATCGGTTTCGAATATGTGCCCTCCCTCAATCAATTCAAATAATCCCTCCTGAATAATCCCAAAACTCCCTCAATCTATTCAAAACAGACCCTCTGAGCACATCACGGCTCAAAGGGCCTGTTTCAGTTATATGATGTCCGGCGTTTCTTACACACGCTTCATTTCCGGCGTTGAGTAATATTAATCCAGATGTCTACATTCGCCAGAAAGTTATTTTGATCCCCGCAGTATAGCCTCAACTTTCGTTCCGGACCGGAGTCAAATGGAGTTGCCTCAAGTATAATGTCCGAACCGGAGAAAGGAGTGGTAATAGTAAGCCAATCATTCTTCCAGATGTAAACTTCGTTCACAGAATCAACCGTTGAATAGCCTATAGAGTCGGGACCCTCCATTTCCCACCAAAAATTATTCATTTTTCTGACAGTAAATTTTCCTCCTTCCGGCGGGAAAACTATACTTGTAGGTAAATAATCAATGTATTCCGAGCAGGAATACATGCACACAGCTACCACCAGCGCCATCACGAGCCTAAACAGATTCTTCATAATGCAACAGTATTGATAAAATTATTAATAAGTGATTACTCGTATAAACTTATTATAGTTAAAATTTTTAGCATTATCGTTAGTATGGTCCAGTTCAATTTTCCAAATGCAAAGATAATAATTTTGCCGGAATTTTTTACGTAAAAACCGACAAAATGGCATATCAGCCCCGATAATTTCAGTGCGGATTATCGGGGCCTATAGATAAATAGATCAATATCAACTATCTCGAGGATTAGCGCCGGCTGTTGTCCATTCAACGATCATCCCCGGGGGCTGTCTCTTATAAAAATCTGACGCTGACGACGAATAGAGAGGTGTAGATCTCGGTGGTCGCCGTATCA
>CAMWYR010000022.1 GCA_947178505.1 uncultured Muribaculaceae bacterium
GTCACAGCGTGCGACCATAAGGATATGATGTATGAGGGGCAACGCACAGAAATAGAAGTAATTTACGACTGGCGTAACGCGCCCGATGCGAATCCGGCGTCGATGGGTGCGGTGCTTTTTGAAAATAATCTCAGCGAGCCCCTCTCGCTCAATTTCAAGGGTCGCGAGGGAGGCCTGACGCATGTGCCTGCCGGGATGTATAATGTGCTCGGTATGAACAACGATAATACCGACTGGGCTCATCACCGCAACCCGGAGAATATCGAAACATTAGAGATCTACACACAGGAGGCAACCACCACATCCGCCTACCGGCTTCCAACGCGCGCGATCCCGCGTGCGGAGGGGAGTGAGGACGAGCCGATAGTGGAGACTCCCGGAATGCTCTGGAGCGACCGTCAGGATCAGCAGATGATCCGCCCGGCTGCGGGACGCCAGGTGATAACCCTCTATCCTCAGGAAGACGTATGCCATTACACGGTGGATGTCTACGACATAAAGAATCCGGGACATATGCCGGAAGGTTCGATAGATGCCACTCTGTCGGGTATGGCAGAAGGTTTCAGATACGGACCGTCGTCTGCTACGGATACTAAAGTGACGCTACCATTCGCACTGACTAAAGCTAACACTACCCCTCCCTCACTTCATGGCGAATTCCTCACATTTGGAGAGAGCCCTGTGCGGCGTAATCCCCATAAGCTTACGATTTATTATGTACAGAAGGATGGATCGCGTAAATATGCGGTGTATGATGTCGGCTCGCAGGTAAGCGACGCGGCCGATCGCCGGCACGTGCATATCGTGGTGCGAGGCCTTGAATTCCCCGACACTGTCATCAGGGGCGGTGGTATGCTTCCCGATGTCAACGAATGGGAGGCCGTCAACATCAACCTGCCGATGCGCACCATCGGCCGCTAAGGGCAATTGCATAAATGTCAGGAATTTTTACGTAAAAGCTCTTTCCCGATAATTTTAACACTTCGGCATAAAACCCATTCTAATATTTACTTGTTTTAAGGATATAGCGCAAATCAAATAAGAGTAAGCGAGTGATGATTATTCCTATTAACGCGCATCTATTATGAAATTATACTATATATAACTATGAAAAAGACACTTTTATTTCTTACTGTCGGAGCAATGGCACTTACAGCCTGCACAAGCGAGGAAGACACTCCGATGTCGCTCCGCACAGATACGCCGGAAGCAATCAGTTTCCGTGCCGGAATGGGTACTCGTGCTGATGAAGTGACCAATGCTAATATTTCTGACTTCTATGTAACAGCGCTCTATAATGATTCCACACTTTTTGACAAAGTAAATTTTGTGAAGGGTTCGGATAATTATTTCGAGTCAAGCCACAACTACTACTGGCCCGGCGAGACCGATTCAGTATCCAACATGGTAAAATTCTACGCTTACTATCCTTCCGAGGATGCGCTCGGGGCCGACATTACCCTCACCAACTCAAGGAAAGTAATGGAGAACTTCTCTCCGGCGGAGAATATTGCTGATCAGGTAGACTTTATCACGGCTAACACGCAGGGTGTACGTGCACAGTATGAGAAGACGGGAGTGCCCCTGACATTCGATCACCGTCTGGCACAGATAGAGGTGCGCGCGAAGAGTGATGACACCGACTATACCTATACCGTAACAGGCGTGCGTATCGGCCGCGCCGAGTATCTGGCTAATTTCGATTTCAGCACCAACACATGGACACTCGACGACTGGCACGACCGTATCTGCTACGATGCCAGCTGCTCGCCGATCGTGTTAGGTTCAGAAGCCGTGTCGATCATGGGCGACGGCGGAAATGCGATGTTGCTTCCGCAGACACTGACAGCCTGGGACAACGCGCCTCATCATGACCCCGACAATGTTGCCCGCGGAAGTTATCTGAGCGTTCTCGTGAGAATCGAGAGCAAGGCAGGAGCGGTGGTATATCCCTTCGCATCCGACAAGAAACTCGACAGTAACGGTCAGCCCCGCAAGTACGCCTGGACAGCAGTGCCTATCAGCGGCACGTGGGAGCAGGGTAAGAAATATATTTACACCCTCGACTTCACCAACGGCGCCGGTACGACCGACCCCGATGAGCCGGTGCCCGGAGTTCCGGTACTCGGTGATCCGTTGAAATTCACAGTGAAGGTCAACGACTGGATTGACACACCGTCGAATGAGTCGATGAAGCCGAATTTGTGATAGGGAAATAAAGCCTATCAAGGCTTTATGAGATACATACAGAGCCCCGGGTATCTGGTTCCCGGGGCTCTGTATGTACACTCTCACTGTCTATCACAACACGCACAGGGCTTTACGACCAGATAAATGTAACGGCACAAGAAACAACTGAACTTCACCCCCAAACTTATCAACACCCTGTCAATAACTCTTGCAAACCGCAGGTTTGCAATAAAATAGGCGCTTTCGCATGCGAAAGCGCCTATTTTATTGAAGGCCGAGGGGGAATCCGAGTATTCCTATGCCGGAAACACGGCTATTCCTGTGCTGAAACACGGCTAATGGAACTGGCTTCCGAAAAAGCTATTTCCTCGCGGGGGTCTTTGGCTCGTCGGCGAAGCGGTTGGGGAAGGTAAAGTGCTCGCGCGGACGTCTCATCGCGTAGATCACGAGCCCGATACCGAGAAGGATGAATGGGATACTGAGCAACTGCCCCAGGTTCATACCGTAACGCGCAATCATTTCATATTCGGAGCCCACTTGCACATTCTTCACGTATTCGATAAGGAATCTTGAACCGAACACCCAGATGAAGAATATACCCGTGATAAGCCATGGTCTCTCTTCGGCATTTTTGTTCCAGTACATCCACATCAGGACGCCGAACAGAATGAAATAGCATAAGGCCTCGTAGATCTGCGTCGGGTGAGCCGGTATGGTCTGACCGTCGCGTACGAAGACAAAGCCCCAAGGCAGATCGGTCGGTCCTCCATATATCTCACTGTTCATAAGATTACCGAGACGTATTAGTCCTCCAACGAGGGCAATAGCCACTACAATCTTATCGAACACCCATGACGCAGGCTTCTTGCTCACCACCCACGACCAGATGAAGAGCGCGAGGATTATGGCTATTGTACCGCCATGGCTGGCGAGGCCACCCTCCCATATCCGCCAAATCTTTTCCGGATGGACTGAATAGTAATCCCATTCGTAGAAGAATACGTGGCCGAGTCGTGCACCGATGATCGTGGCGATCACGACGTAAGTGAGCAGACTGCCGAGCCATTTCTCCGGAGCCCCCTCATGACGGAACATACGGGCCACAATATTATAACCCACTACGAATCCGACAGCGAAGGCAAGGCTATACCACCTCACCGCCAGCGGCCCTAACGTAAAGAGGACCGGATCGGCGTTCCAGACAATGGCGCTCAGCATTTGCCGGCTACGATTTGGGCAGTATCCTGAGCGATCATCATTTCTTCATCGGTCGGAATGACGCAGACCGTCACCTTCGAGTCAGGCTTCGTGATGACCACTTCCTCACCGCGCACTTTGTTGGCTTCCTCATCAAACTTCACGCCCAGATAGCTGAGATGACGGCAGATCTTCTCGCGCGTGCCAGTCTGATTCTCACCGACACCACCGGTGAATACGATCACGTCAACACCATCGAGCACTGCGGCGTACGCACCGATATATTTCAGTATGCGGTATTCATACATCTCCATCGTGAGCTTCGCACGCTCATCACCCCTGGCTATGGCAGCCTCGATGTCGCGCATATCGTTGGATATACCGCTGACTCCGAGCACGCCACTCTCCTTATTGATGACCTTCGAAAGCTTCTCGGCATCCATGCCCGTGCGCTCCATAAGATATACGAGGGCTCCCGGATCAATATCGCCCACGCGCGTGCCCATCATGAGGCCTTCAGTCGGGGTGAGACCCATCGACGTGTCGACACTCTTGCCGTTGAGCACAGCCGTGATGCTGCCGCCGTTGCCGACATGGCAGGTAATCATCTTCGTATGCTCCGGATCGCGGCCGAGGAACTCGCAGGCGCGTTTCGACACATAGCGATGGCTCGTACCGTGGAAGCCATAGCGGCGAATTCCATATTTTTCATAGTCCTCATAAGGAAGGGCATACATGTAGGCTTTCGCGGGCATCGACTGATGGAAAGCCGTATCGAACACACCAACCTGGGGAGTGCCAGGAAGAAGATCGAGGATAGCCTCTATGCCGATGATATTAGCCGGATTATGAAGCGGAGCCACCGGATAACACTCCTTCACCTTCTCGATCACTTCGGGAGTGATGAGCACCGACTTATTGAAATATTCCATACCGTGCACCACACGATGGCCCACAGCTCCGATTTCATCAAGACTCTTTATTACACCCTTCTCCGGGTCGGTAAGCACCTTGAATACCTGACGGATAGCCTCTTTATGGTCGGGCATCTCCACAGTGACGGTCTCTTTCGTGCCGTCGGGAAGCTTGAATTTAAGGAAAGAATCGGGAAGACCGATTTTCTCAACGCCGCCTTCTGCAAGCACGTCTTTAGTCTCGCTGTCGATAAGCTTATATTTCACCGACGAGCTACCGTTGTTAAGAACTAAAATCTTCATATTTTCAGAAAAAGAAAGTTTATGATCAGTCTTCGATCGCCTGGTTGCAGGTCACGATGATCGTGTTTACAATATCATCAACCGTCGCGCCGCGTGAAAGGTCATTGACCGGAGCGGCGAGACCCTGAAGGATCGGGCCGACGGCACCCGCACCCGCAAGACGCTGCACGAGCTTATATGCGATGTTTCCGACTTCGAGCGAGGGGAAGATGAGAGTGTTGGCACGGCCGGCAACAGGGCTGCCGGGAGCCTTGAGATTACCTACGGAAGGCACGATAGCGGCATCCGACTGAAGCTCGCCGTCGAGCAGAAGCTCCGGATCAAGCTCATGGGCAAGACGCGTAGCCTCGATCACCTTATCCACACGCTCATGATTTGCACTACCCTTGGTAGAGAAACTGCACATCGCCACGCGAGGCTCAAGCCCTGCAATGTTACGCGTGGTCTTCGCTGTCTCGATTGCGATCTCCGCAAGTTCGGAAGCCGTGGGATCGGGCACAACAGCGCAGTCGGCAAATACGAGCATTCCATTGTCGCCACACATACTGCCCTCCGGCAGGAGCATGATGAATGCGCCGCTCACTACAGAGATACCGGGCTTGGTCTTAAGCACCTGGAAGGCGGCCCGGAGCACATGGGAAGTGGGCGACAGCGCTCCGGCTACCATCGCGTCGGCATCGCCGCGCTTAATCATCAGGCAGCCGAGATAAAGAGGATTTCGAACCTGCTCGCGGGCCTGTTCGATTGAAATGCCTTTCTTCTCGCGAAGTTTCTTGAAAAGTTCGGCATAGGGCTCAGTGAACTCCATGTCGTCGGCACTCACAAAGCGGGCGCGCTCGATGTGCTGCAATCCGAGTTCGAATGCCTTGGCAAGAATCTCATCCTTTCTACCGATAAAAATCACATCTGCTATTTCAGCTTCGATCACACGGTTGGCCGCCTGGAGCGTGCGGGGCTCCAGAGACTCAGGCAGTACGAGACGGCGCTTATTATCCTGCGCACGCTTGGTAAGTCGTTCAAAGAGTGTCATAATTTTATAGTATTAAAATTCAAAGTATTTTTTATTCCATCTGAATGAGACGGGAATGAGACGGCATGTGCGGCTGCCGCACGCCAAAGTGTGGCTCCATGTCGGCTTAATCCATTAGTATAACGCCTGCGTAAAGGCCGCAGACCTTAACTTTGTCGTAAAGTTAATAAAAATTTCTTTGTCTAACTAAAAATTCCTAACTTTACAGCCTGAAACTTTAAGACAGGGAAATCCTGTCGGTTGCAGCCCGACTCATGAGAATCGTAAAACGACTATACCTCTTCATACTTAAAAGCTTTCTGCCACTCTTCGCGATGACCTTCTTCATCGTGCTTTTCATCGTGCTGATGCAGTTTCTGTGGCGCTATATCGACGACCTTGTGGGTAAAGGCCTTTCCATCGGTCTGCTTGGCGAGCTTTTCTTCTATGCCGCCCTCAGCATGGTGCCTATGGCGCTCCCACTCGCTATCCTCCTCGCCAGCCTGATGACCTTCGGAAATCTTGGCGAACGCTCCGAGCTTACCGCCATAAAGGCTTCGGGCGTCTCGCTTGTAAAGACCATGAGCCCGCTCATCATCCTTGTGGCGGGAATTGCCGTCGGGGCTTTCTTCTTCCAGAATGATGTGCTCCCCCGCGCGCAGGTGAAGATGTGGACCCTTCTCTTCTCAGCCCGTCAGAAATCTCCCGAACTTGAGATTCCCGAAGGAGCTTTCTATGACCAGATACCCGGCTATAATCTCTACGTCAAGTCGAAAAATCAGCAGACAGGCATCCTGCACGACGTAATGATCTACGACGTCTCCAACGGAGCAGACAATTCGACAATCCTTCTGGCCGATTCGGCTCAACTTGCCTTCACCGGCGACATGCGCTATCTCTATCTCCACCTCTTCAAGGGAGAGCAGTTCGAGAATCTCCGCGAACAGCGCTACGGCGACCGAAACGTGCCCTTCCGCCGCGAATCATTCCTTGACAAGGAAGTGCTGATTCCCTTCGATGCCAATTTCACACGCCTCGACGAAGGGGGCATGCGCAACCAATATGTGGGCAAGAACATCACCGAGCTCAACCAGACCATCGACTCCCTCACCAACCGCATCGACTCGCTCGGTCGCGCCTCGCTGCAAATGCAGAAGGAGGGACATATAAGCCAATTCAGCTATTCGCGACTCGACGGCAAAATCAGCAACAATGCCGGTAAAGGGAAGGATTCCTCATCCGGAAGCGCAAAGGAGACGGCTGCTTTGGCGCCGATAAACATCGACTCCGTGCTGCTCACGCTCTCGCCCTCGGAGATGGCCCGAATCTACGGGAACGCAGCGCGACTCCTCGACAACCGTAAGAACGAGATGGAATTCCGCGCACTCCAGGTGCATGACGAGAAGGCCCGTCTCAGGCGCCATGAAATCGAGCTGATAAAGAAATTCACTTTATCGGTGGCCTGCATAATCTTCCTCTTCATCGGCGCTCCGCTCGGCGCAATCATCAGGAAAGGGGGACTCGGCACACCGCTCGTGATATCCGTGCTGCTCTTCCTTGTCTATTATATCATCGACAACACCGGCTACAAACTCGCGCGCGATGGCCACTGGATCGTTTGGTGCGGCATGTGGCTGTCGACATTCATCCTGCTGCCGCTCGGAATCTTCGTGACCTATAAGGCCATGAATGATTCGTCAGTGTTCAACGCCGACCTCTACAAGCACTGGATACGCAACCTCTTCGGGCTCCCCGAAAGCCATCACGTCACGCTCAAGGAAGTTATCATCAACGACATAAACGAAGGCGAGGCTCTCGCGATCACCGAAAACCTTGATCTGCTTGCACTCGGCTGGCTCAGCACTCACAAGGCGCGGCCCGGCTACGCCGCGTTCTGGAACGGAGCCTACACGCATGAAACGCTGCAGAGAATAGGCACCCTTACAGATGCACTCGTCACTTATCTTTCCGATTCGCGTTCGTTGCAGGTTATCGATACGCTCAACCGGTATCCGGCAGTGCGTCCGCTCTGGGTCATGCGCCCGTTCAGGTCGGCCAAGCTTATGACGGCTGCCAAATGGTTCGTTCCCGCGGGTGCGCTTATCTATCTTATCGCGCTCCCCTACTGCCGCCGCACGTATAGGGAAATCACCGCGATTCACGTCACCGACCTCAAACTGGCAGAAGAACTTAAGCCATTACCTGCCATCGCTTCCACCGCATCGGCCAACGACTCCGTAGCCCCCGCCGAGGCCTGAAAGTTGCCCCAAAGGAGGCTGAGAGTTAAATTTAACATCTCAACAATTAAATACGTTAAAGGAGGTTAAATCGAAAGATTTGGCCAGAACTTATATGCGCGGCGTGAGGTTAGAAAGGTAGTTAGAAGATAGATTTTTGTTCATTAAGTTAGAGAGACGGCAACTGCCGTCCCGATTCGGCAGCTCGGGAGAGTTGCCGTTTCTCATTCTGTCGGGGGAGGAGAACGGAGGCCCCGCCAGAAAGAAGCCATCAGTGGTGGCGGTGGCATCGTGGGCCATGAACCACGCAAAAAAAGGGATGAAAGCGTTAAAGTGTTTTCAAATACAAAAAAAAATTATTATCTTTGCGTGCTAAATGTGCGCGTTAACGAACGCGCCAAGGATATCCGAAATTATTATGTATAGAAATAGGACATGCGGCGAGTTGCGACTCGCCGACGCCGGCAAGAGCGTAAAGCTCGCCGGATGGGTGCAACGTGTTCGCAAGATGGGCGGAATGACCTTTGTCGACGTCCGCGACCGCTATGGCATCACACAGGTAGTTTTCAGCAACGAGAGCAATCCCGAACTTGCAGAACGCGCCAATAAGCTGGGCCGCGAATTCGTGGTGCAGATAGAAGGCGAAGTAAAGGAGCGCAGTTCTAAGAATGCCAATATCCCGACAGGTGATATTGAAGTGATAGCCAACGATCTGCGCGTGCTTAACCGCAGTGAGGTTCCCCCCTTCACCATTGAAGATAAGACCGATGGGGGCGATGATCTGCGCATGAAGTACCGCTATCTCGACCTGCGTCGCCCGACCGTCCGCAAGAATCTTGAGCTCCGTCATAAGATGGCCTTCGAGATCCGCCGTTACCTTGATTCTAAAGATTTTCTTGAGGTTGAGACTCCGATTCTCGTAAAGTCGACTCCCGAGGGAGCCCGCGACTTCGTCGTGCCTTCGCGTATGAACCCCGGAGAATTCTATGCCCTTCCCCAGTCGCCTCAGCTTTTCAAGCAGCTGCTGATGGTGTCGGGCTTCGACCGCTATTTCCAGATTGCAAAGTGCTTTCGCGATGAAGACCTCCGCGCCGACCGTCAGCCCGAGTTCACGCAGATCGACTGCGAGATGAGCTATGTGGAGCAGGAAGACGTGATCGAGATGTTCGAGGGTCTCGTGAAGCATATCTTCAAATATGTAAAGAATATCGACTTCACCGAACCCTTCCCGCGAATCACGTGGGCAGACGCCATGGCACGCTATGGTTCCGACAAGCCCGACATCCGCTTCGGTATGGAGTTTGAGGAGCTCACCGACCTGGCCAAGGGCCATGGTTTCAGTGTAGTGGATGATGCTGAGTTAACCGTGGGCATCGTGGCTCCCGGCTGCGCCGACTACACGCGTAAGCAGATCGACCAGCTGACCGAATTCGTAAAGCGTCCGCAAGTAGGCGCCAAAGGCCTGATGTGGGTTAAATTCGAACCTGATGGTTCGGTGAAGAGTTCCGTCGGCAAATTCTTTACAGAAGAAGAGCTCCGCGCATGGGGCGAGAAAAGTGGTGCGAAGCCCGGAGATCTCCTGCTGGTGATGAGCGGCGAGGCCATGAAGACCCGCAAGCAGCTCTGCGAGCTCCGTCTTGAGATGGGCAACCGCCTCGGACTTCGCGACAGGAATGTGTTCGCCCCACTTTGGGTGATCGACTTCCCCCTCTTCGAGTGGGATGAGGAAACTCAGCGTTATTATGCGATGCACCACCCCTTCACGGCACCCAACCCCGAGGATGTGCCGCTGCTTCATTCCGACACAGGCAAAGTGCGTGCGACCGCATACGATATCGTTGTAAACGGCACCGAGCTCGGCGGCGGTTCAATCCGAATTCATGATGCCCAGCTTCAGGACACGATGTTCGAGCTTCTCGGCTTCACTCCCGAGCGTGCGAAGGAGCAGTTCGGTTTCCTGATGGATGCGTTCAAATATGGGGCTCCGCCTCACGGCGGTCTTGCACTCGGGTTCGACCGCTTCGTGTCGATTCTCGCCGGCCTTGACACCATCCGCGATGTCATAGCGTTCCCGAAGAATAATTCCGGTCGCGACGTGATGAACGAAAGCCCGTCGCCGATCGATCAGGAACAGCTCGACGAACTTCAGATAGCCCTTGCTCCCACGCCTGAGACAAAGAAATGAGAGTAAAGGATATCGCAGCAACTCTGGAAAGGTTCGCGCCTCTTCCGCTACAGGAAAGCTATGACAATGCGGGGCTTCAGGTGGGTCTTGCCGATGCTGAGGTGCATGCCGTGCTCCTCTGCCTCGATGTGACGGCGGAAGTGCTCGAGGAGGCTATACGCAGGAAGTGCGACATGGTCGTGTCGCACCATCCGCTGATCTTCCGCGGTCTTCGGAGCCTTACCGGTAGCGACGAGACTCAGCGTCTTGCCATGCGCGCGCTTGAGGCGGGAGTGGCGATCTATTCTGCCCATACGAATCTGGATTCGGCATGGAATGGAGTGAGCCATGAGATGGCTCATATTCTCGGAGTGAGCGATATCGAGGTGCTTCAGCCGATTGAAGGGAATCCGCGAGCCGGGCTCGGAGTGGTAGGCAACATCACGGCGACGCCGACACTTGAGTTGCTGCGGCGCATCAAGGAGAAATTCGGTGTCGAAGCCCTGCGCTACTCCTCACAGTCGAACCGCATCGTCGTGAAGCGAATAGCACTCTGCGGCGGCTCGGGAGCCTCGCTTATCGGTCGCGCGATCTCCGCCGGCGCCGACATGTACGTCACCGGCGATGTGAAATATCATGATTTCACAGGCTACGGGAAGGATATCGTGATCGCCGACATAGGCCATTATGAGAGCGAACTCTGCGCAATGCAGATCTTCTCGCGCATAATAAGGGAAAAGTATCCCGATCTCGTCGTCTACTTCTCTGAAGATCAGTCAGATCCTATCGCCAAAATGTAGGCTCCGGCTCCGGAAAGGGCATAAAGAAAAGAAATATTGATACCGATTATAATATGGCAGACAAGAAAAACGAAAAAGAGCACAGTGTCGAGGAGCGTCTCAAGACTCTTTATGAACTCCAGACTATACTTTCGGAGATCGACCACTTCAAGAATCTCCGCGGCGAACTTCCCAATGAGGTAAAAGACCGCGAAGATGAGATTGTGCGTTTTCAGACCCGCATCAATAAATTTGAGGAGGAGATCGCGAATCAGCGGGATCTCATCGCAAAGAAAGAAGCCGATATCAAGGATCGCACGCAGAAGATCGCACGCTATGAGGAGCAGATCAACAACGTGCGCAACAACCGCGAATTCACCTTCCTTGAAAAGGAGAAGGAATTCGAAAGCCTTGAGATCCAGCTTAATGAGAAGAATATCCGCGATGCGCGTCATAAGATCGAGGAGCTCGAGGGGGCAATCGCCCGCAACCGCGAGGAGCTGACCGACAACGAGCATATTCTTGAGCAGAAGAAAGTTGAGCTCAATGAGATCGTGTCGGAGACTAAGCAGCAGGAGGAGACTCTGATGCTCCGGGCCAAAGAACTCGAGAAGGAAATCGACGATTACACACTGGCTGCATTCAAGCGTATCCGCAAGAATGCCCGCAACGGTCTCGGCATCGTGACAGTGCAGCGTAACGCATGCGGAGGCTGCTTCAACCGCATCCCGCCGCAGCGTCAGCTCGAAATCAAGATGCATAAGAAGGTGATCGTATGTGAATACTGCGGCCGCATCATGATCGACGCGGCGCTCGCCGGCATCGAGGAGATTCCGGAAGAGAAGGTAGAGACAAAGAAGCGTGTCGTACGCCCCAAGAAGGCCACACTCTGATAAAAAAATGGAGAGAGGCCCGGGGTCTCTCTCCATTCATTATAAAAAGCAATTGTATATACTGTATCACTTAAACCAATAGGCAGTTGAGAAGAATCAATCAGATAAGTCTTGATGGTAATTAAATAATAATGAGGGGTAACTCCCGGCAGGAAATTCTTTTCAACAGCAATCAAAATCGGGGAATCATATATGTATTTTGTACGCAAAACATTTGAATTCAGCGCAGCCCATCGCCTTGAGCTTAATTATCAGAGTCAGTGCTCGCAGATGCACGGGCATAACTGGATAGTGACAGTGGAATGTAAATCAGAGCAACTCGATGAAAACGGTATGGTGGTAGACTTTTCGCTGATCAAGAAGAAAGTGATCGAGATGGTCGACCACAAGTTGCTTAACGATGTACTCAAATTCAATCCAACGGCAGAAAACATAGCCCGATGGATAGTTGACCTTGTGCCTAATTGCTATCGTGCGGAAGTGCAGGAGAGTCAGGGCAACTGGGCATGCTACGAAAAGGAATGAGGAAAATAAATGAGATCTTCTACTCGCTTCAGGGCGAGGGTCATCACACCGGCTATCCGTCGGTGTTTATACGTTTTTCAGGTTGCAACCTGAAGTGTCCGTTCTGCGACACGCGCCATGAAAGCGGCATCTTTATGGATGACGATGCTATCGTGCGTGCGGTGAATCTGTATAATGCCGGATGGATCGTTCTGACCGGGGGCGAACCGGGCCTCTTCATCGACAGCGACTTCATTCACCTTCTCAAGCGCGCCACAGGCAAGAAGGTGGCAATCGAGACCAACGGGACGTGCGAACTGCCGGAGGGTATCGACTGGATTACGGTGTCGCCGAAGACAGGAATCTGTGGCGAAGGGGATGCCACGCTGAAGGTGGCGCGGGCGGATGAGATAAAAGTGGTCGACACGGGGCAGCCGCTGGAGGATTACTTTTCGCTCGCCTGCCGCGGAGAGCATACGCTGATGTATCTCCAGCCATGCTACGTGGCAGAACCGGAGGAATGCGAGGCTAACCGTCTGCGCACAGTGCGCCGCGTGCTCGCGGATCCCCGATGGACGCTTTCGGTGCAGCTCCACAGATTCTTAGGGATTCCCTGACCCCTGCGACTTAACAGATAATGAGAATATCACATCGCGGAGATCTCTCCGCCCAGCGTAAATAAAATGAAAGATTCCGTATTAGTGCTGTCAGGCGGGATGGATTCAGTCACACTCCTGCACGACTATAAAGAGAGAGTGGCGCTGGCCGTCACCTTTGACTATGGGTCCAATCATAACGCACGCGAAATCGAATGCGCGCGCAGGCAATGCGAGTTGCTCGGAATCGAGCATCTTGTGATTCCGCTCGAATTTATGGGCCGTTATTTCCGGAGCTCCCTGCTCTCGGGGGGTGATGCTATTCCCGACGGCCACTATGAGGATGAGAACATGAAGAGCACCGTAGTGCCCTTCCGCAACGGCATAATGCTTGCCGTAGCATGCGGCCTCGCCGAGAGCCGCGATCTGAAGCATGTTATGATCGCCAACCATGGAGGCGACCATGCCATATATCCCGACTGCCGAGGAGGATTTATCAGCGCCATGAGCAGCGCTATGAAAGAGGGCACCTACGACGGAGTGACTATCCTGGCGCCATATACGGATATAACAAAAACCGACATCGCCAGACGCGGTGGCAACATCGGTGTGGATTATTCGCTCACTTATTCATGCTATAAGGGAGGCGAAAAGCATTGTGGCGTCTGCGGCACCTGCACCGAACGGAAAGAGGCTTTCCGCGATGCCGGGCTTGACGACCCGACTGAGTATCTTGCATGAGGAGATGGCGCGTGTCGGCAGGCCCCCCACGCAAACAATTTATTGCTCTGCGTATGAGAGAATTGTCGGACTCTGGACATCTACTCCATAGCGGGCTGCGAACTTAAGAATGTTTCTTGCAAGCTCTGGGCGCAACTCCTCCGGACAGTAACGAAAATAAGCCTCGGCGGCTCGCACATGGGCCGCATCAGGCATAGGATATTCCCGACGTTCCGGCAGACCAAACTCATCTGAAGGTATTTCACGGCGTTCAGCCGTGTCTAAAACATCACTCATAATTCTTGATTTTGATAAATTTTTTATAACTTTGTAGGAAGGCCGATGCCTCCTGGCATCGCTCCTTTGATGTTATAACACTTCCGGTAATAAAGCGGTTTAGTCCCCTGCCGTTTCAGTAAGTGTTAATCTAATTTATTGAATATTAAAGAAGTTAAACGTTGATAAAAGAGATAAAGATGCGCACCGAAAAAGAACTCGAGGGAGTGACTCTGCTGGGCAACCAGGGCACGGTCTACTCCGACAATTACGCACCCGGCGTGCTTGAGACATTCGACAACAAGCATGAAGAGAATGAATACGTAGTGCGTTTTGACTGCCCTGAATTCACGACGCTTTGCCCGAAGACCGGGCAGCCCGACTTCGGCCATATCTATATCAACTATATTCCGCGAAAGAAAATGGTGGAGAGCAAGAGTCTTAAGCTCTATCTCTTCAGCTTCCGCAACCACGGAGACTTTCATGAAGATTGCGTCAACATCATCATGAAAGATCTCCGCAACCTTATGGATCCCCGATACATCGAGGTTGAGGGCCGCTTCATGCCCCGCGGCGGCATAAGCATCCATCCCTTCGCCAACTGGGGCGACGATCAACATAAAGAACTCGAGAAGGAACGCCGACTCCAGGCATTCAGCACAAAGTAACAGCTAACGAAATGACATATTATATCAGTATAAACGGGCGCGTAGTCGGCCCGATGAGTGCCCAGCAGATGATGGCATATAATGTGAACGAGAACACGCAGGTGAGCACCGACGGCTACAACTGGCAACCGCTCTTTGCCTTCCCCGAACTGATGACAACCTTTCGCAGCTCGAAAGCCGGCAGCCTCGACTCCACCCGGATACTCTTCGGCATATTCGCTATCTTTCTCGGCACTTTAGGAGTGCAGTATTTTATAATCGGAAAGGTGAAGGCCGGCATCTTCACCATTCTCATCTCACTCGTGACCTGCGGCGTATGGGAAATAATCACCCTTATCCAGGGCATCCTGGTTCTCTTCATGAGTGATGATGAGTTCAATCGCAAATACGTTGAGACGCCCAATACCTTCCCGCTGTTCTGACCCTATTCTCCTCTCCTATCCTTTTCCTCATCTCCCTCAACTCTAACCGACAACCTGACACGCCTGACACCTTAAGATGCTTCCACCGACTGACAGAAAGACCGTTCTCTCCGGCATGTTCCGCGACTGGTATCTCGAATATGCCTCCTACGTAATCCTTGACCGTGCCGTCCCCCATATCGAGGATGGCCTTAAGCCCGTGCAGCGACGCATCCTGCACACCATGCAGCGACTCGACGACGGGCGCTTCAACAAGGTGGCGAATATCGTGGGACGCACGATGGCATTCCATCCGCACGGCGATGCGTCAATCGGCGATGCGCTCGTGAAGCTCGGTCAGAAGCAGATGCTCGTCGACACACAGGGAAACTGGGGAAACATCCTTACCGGCGACTCGGCGGCAGCTCCCCGTTATATTGAGGCGCGCTTGTCGGAATTTGCCATTGAGGCGGCATTCTCTCCTAAAATCACGGAATGGACTCCGAGCTATGACGGACGCGACAAGGAACCCGTGACGCTGCCAATGAAATTCCCGTTGCTGCTCGCACAGGGCGTGGAGGGTATAGCCGTGGGACTCTCATCGAAAATTCTCCCCCACAACTTCAATGAGCTGCTTGATGCGGCTATCGACTGCCTTCACGACCGTCCGTTCCGTCTGCTTCCCGACTTCCAGACCGGCGGCCTTCTTGACGCCTCGAAATATAACGATGGCGCCCGCGGCGGTTCCGTAAAGGTGCGTGCAAAAATTGAAAAAATCGACAACAAGACCCTCGTCATCACCGAACTCCCCTTCGGCAAGACCACATCCACCCTTATCTCTTCCATCCTCTCCGCGATGGAGAAAGGGAAGATAAAGGTGCGTAAGGTCGACGACAACACATCGAAGGAGGCGCGCATCGTCGTGCATCTTCTCCCCGGCTCCAGCTCCGACAAGACCATCGACGCCCTCTACGCCTTCACCGACTGCGAGGTGTCGATTTCGCCCAACTGCTGCGTGATCCGCGATGACAAGCCGGAATTCCTCTCCGTCACCGAGATTCTCCGAGATTCCGTGACGCGCACCAAAGATATCCTCCGCCGCGAACTCGAGATTGCGCTAAGCGAAGCCCGTGAGTCGCAGCTTTTCGCATCGCTGGAGAAGATTTTCATTGAGGAGCGTATGTATAAGGATAAGGAGATTGAGCAGGCTCCCGACATGGAGACGGCAATCCGACGCGTCGATAAATTGCTCGAGCCGTTCAAGGCAGGCTTCTTCCGCGAGATCAATGACGACGACCTCATCAGGCTCTGGGAGATAAAGATGGCACGCATCCTCAAATTCAATTCCCATAAGGCCGATGAGAAAATCGCACGCCTCGATGCTGAGATCACGCGCCTGAGCCATGACATAGCGAACATAACGGAAACAACCGAGAAATGGTACCGCCATCTTAAAGAAAAGTATGGCGACCAGTTCCCGCGTCTGACCACGATCCGCAACTTCGACTCGATCGAGGCCACGAAGGTGGCTGAAGCCAACCGTCGCCTGATGTATGATGCCGAAGGCCAGTTTATAGGCACCGGTCTGAAGGAGGGAGAGTTCCTCTTCACATGCTCAGACCTCGATGATATCCTCGTAATCTACCGCGACGGGTCGTACAAGATCGTCCGCGTGTCGGATAAGCTATATGTCGGCAAGTCGAAGAGCAATAAGATCATGCATATCGGGCTCTTCAAGAAGAACGATCGACGCACCATCTATAACGTTATCTACCGCAACGGCAAGGGGGGCAACTATTATATGAAGCGCTGCTTCATCACAGGCCTTACCCGCGAGAAAGATTATGACATCACCAAAGGGCTTCCCGGCTCACGCATTGAGTGGCTCTCATGCAATCCCAACGGTGAAGCCGAGACGGTGAAGGTCTCGCTCATTGACGAGCCTAACGGTACCGGACGCCGTCCGCGCAACACGGAGCTAACAATCAACTTTGCCGATCAGCTGATCAAGGGCAAGGATTCGCTTGGAAATCTCGTTACAAAATTCAAGGTAAAAAATATTACCCTCGAGAAAAAGGGTTCATCGACGCTCGGCGGCCGCGAAGTATGGTTCGACCGCGATGTGCTGCGGCTTAACTACGACCGTCGCGGCGAGAGCCTCGGCGTGTTCCAGGGTGATGACAAGGTGCTGGTAATCACACGCAACGGTGAATATTTCACCTCAAGCTACGCCGATACAAACCACTATGAGGATAACATCCGGCTTATAGAGAAATTCGATCCCGAAAAGATCTGGACCCTCGCACTGCATGACAATGCTTTAGGCTATCCCTATCTGAAACGTTTTAAATTCGAGGCCACCGTTAAGCCTCAGAGATTCCTGGGAGGCGACGAGGGAGGCGAACTTCTACTCCTCACCGACAAACCTGGCGCGCGGTTACTCGTTACGTTTGCCGGTGCCGATGAGGCGCGTCCTGCTCTCGAAGTGGATGCGGAGGAGTTTATAGCTCTCAAGTCGTTCAAGGCCAAGGGAAAGCGTCTCACCACCTTCACTATCGGGAAAATAGAGGACATCACCCCTGATCCCGATCCGGAAGAAGAGACCGCTCCCGATTCCATGGAGCAGGAGACCGAGTTGGATCCGGAGGAGGGCGTGATAGATGTGGAGGCAGAAGATGTGACGGAAGAGCCGGATGCGGAGCCTTCACTTTTCGCCGACCTCGACTGAGAACGGGAAACCTGTTGATGAGCCACCGATGGGCAGTATAATAAATTATGTACGCATGCGATATAGAATGAGACGCCTGATTACGGGCGCTATGCTGACGGCACAGACCATCATGACATTTGCCGCCACCCCGGATGAAACTACCGGGTCATCGCGGCCGATCACGTCGGTATATGCACTGGAGATAGGCTATGCGCGGGCGTTGTCGACTTATCTCTCGCCCCTCTATTATGAGGGAACCGACTATTCCCTGCAGGGAAGTTGGACAAAAGATTTCCAGCGCTGGAGCGATTGCTGCATCATGAGATTTGAGGGAGGTATTGACTTTCAGAACCTTGAGAATCCCGTCGGGAATGCCTCAATGTACAACATTACGGGGAGATTCGGATGGGGATTGTCGTGGAAAAAAGAGTTCGCGACATCGTGGCGCGTCACTGTGGGGCCGATGCTCGACATCTACGGGGGCGCTATGTATATTCCCCGCAACGGCAATAATCCGGTGACAGCGCTTGCGTCGGCCGGTATAGACGCCGCCGCCTCGCTCAGTTGGCGCGGAAGATGGGGACGTCTCCCCGTAGTTGTGGCCGACGAGGTACGTGTGCCGACAATCGGAGCATTCTTCTGCCCCGGTTACGGCGAATCATATTATGAGATATATCTGGGCAACCACCGCAATCTCGCGCACTGCGGATGGTGGGGAAATGCATTCGGCATCGACAACCTGCTGAGCCTACGGATGGATCTGGGCAAGACAGGACTGCAGGTGGGCTACAGGTTCGATCTCCGTCAGTTCCGCGCCAATAATCTTGACACGCAGCTGCTTCGCCATGCGGTAAGCATCGCAGTTAGTCCCAACTACTGACGCCCGCATCAGAGATTTTCGGCAAGCTCCGTCACCGCCTCGCGATCGGCGATCCATTCGCCGTCGGGGGTCATTTCTATCAGGTCCATCACCGGACATACATCCCAGTTGTCAGGGAGTTCCTCAGCCTCCTCGATCTCCATGAGATCGACCTTGCCGTTCTCCTTATCGATTACGACCTGAGCCTCCTCCCAGGCCTCGGGCTTACCGACATATTCCTCTACCATTGCGAGCACCATCAGCTCGAGTTCCTTCTTATCCATTGCTTTTCATTTTTTGTTTTACTCTGATATTCGGCGGCAACACGCCGCATATGAAATCTTTATTAAAAAAGGCCGCAACCTGTTCGGAAGGTTGCGGCCTTTATAAATTGTCATCAGTTGCGGTTTCCTACAATCCTGAGGATATAAAGGAAAAGATTTATAAAGTCAAGATAGAGGTTCATGGCGCCCATCGTAGCGAGTTTATCGGCCATCTGCGGATCGAGATTCGCAGCAGCGAGACGCTTCACTGTCTGAGTGTCCCAAGCGGTGAGGGCCACGAAGATGAGAACTCCGGCATAGGTCACGATCCAGTAGAGCGTGCTGTTGGCCCAGAATATATTCACCACCGAAGCGATAATGAGACCGATAAGGGCCATCATCAGATAGTTGCCCATCGACGAGAGATCACGCTTGGTGAAGTAACCGTATACCGACATCGCGCCGAACGTGCCGGCAGTGATGAAGAATGTCGACGTAATCACGCTCATGCTGTAAGCCACGAATACGGCAGCCAGCGAGGCTCCCATAAGTGCCGAGAAGAGCAGGAAGCAGCCGAGCACGGCGCCCGTAGACATCCTGTTAAGACGGGAGGGGATAATCCATGCCATCGCAATCATCACGATAAACATCCCGATATAGACAATCGAATGACCGTAGAAGAAGTAAAGGAGCGACGGACTTGAAGCCACTCCGAGGGCCACGAATGCCGATATGATGAGGCCGATGGTCATGCGCAGATAGACGCGCTTGAGCACAGAATTTGTCTGAGCCTGCACCGACACGCCACCGCCATAGGCAGGGGGCGTCACATTTTTGATATTATAATCCATAACTTTCTGTTTTAGTTCTGTTTTTAGTTTCTGTTATTTTGACAACCGGAGCTTCCGTTAGTTTAAAAAACATACGGATAAGTCATCACATTCTCTCAGGCATCTCAATGCCGAGAAGCGACATGGCAGCCTTGAGCGTGCGAGCCGTTACGAGAGAGAGAACCAGTCGCGAGTCACGCACCTGCTTATTCTCCTCGCGAAGGATGGAATAATCGTGATAGAACTGATTATACTCCTTGGCGAGATCGTAGGCATAGTTGGCCACAAGAGCAGGAGAACAATTGGCGGCGGCATCCTCCACGACATTGCGGAAATCATCTATCTTGCGGATAAGCACGGCCTCTTTCTCGTTTGGTTCGGTAAGGGCGACGAGCGCAGCGGCGGCATCGAATCCCTCTGCCTTGCGCAGAAGCGAGCGGATGCGTGCGTAGGTGTACTGGATGAAAGGACCCGTATTGCCGTTGAAATCAATTGATTCCTTGGGATTGAAGAGCATATTCTTGCGCGGGTCAACCTTAAGGAGGAAATATTTGAGCGCTCCCAGCCCTACCATACGGGCTACATCCGCAGCTTCCTCAGCCGGCATATCGGAAAAGCGCTCCGCGCTCATTTCGGCAGCCGACGCCACCATCGTATCGATAAGATCGTCGGCATCCACCACCGTGCCTTCACGGCTCTTCATCTTCCCCTCCGGCAACTCAACCATGCCATAAGAGAAGTGAGTCAGATCCTTACCCCACTTGAAGCCGAGACGGTCGAGAAGGAGCGAAAGCACCTGGAAATGGTAGTTCTGCTCATTACCGACCACATAGATCATGCGGTCGATAGGATAATCCTGATAACGCAGCTTGGCCGTACCGATATCCTGAGTCATATAGACGGAGGTTCCGTCGGTACGGAGGAGCAGTTTATGGTCGAGCCCCTCGTTGGTGAGATCGGCCCACACGGAACCATCCTCCTTGCGATACATCTTACCCTCTTCGAGGCCCTTGAGGACAAGATCCTTACCTTCGAGGTAGGTGTCGGATTCGTAGTAAATCTTATCGAAGTCGACGCCCAGGCGACGGTAGGTCTCGTCAAAGCCGGCGTAGACCCAGGAATTCATCATCTCCCAGAGTTTACGCACCTCCTCGTCGCCCTGCTCCCACTTGCGGAGCATCTCGCGGGCTTCCGCCATCAGCTGCGACTGCTCCTTAGCCTCTTCTTCCGATAGGCCCTTCTCCTCCATGAGACTCTTCACCTCATCCTTGAAGTGCTTGTCGAAGGCCACGTAGAAGTCGCCGATAAGATGGTCGCCTTTCTTACCCGTCGATTCAGGAGTGGCGCCGTCACCCCACTTCTTCCAGGCAAGCATCGACTTGCAGATATGGATTCCGCGGTCGTTGACGATATTCGTCTTCACCACGCGGTTGCCGTCGGCAGCAAGAATCGTGGCGAGTGAATAACCAAGCAGATTATTACGCACGTGGCCGAGGTGGAGGGGCTTGTTGGTGTTGGGGCTTGAATATTCCACCATCACAAGCGGGCTCTTCTCATCAGCCTTCTTGAATCCGAAATCTTCATCGGATGCGATCGAAGCCAGAAGATCAGCCCAATAACGCTTGCTGACAGAGAGATTCAGGAATCCCTTGACAGCATTATATTTCTCTACTGCCTGCACGTTGGCCACCATCCACTCGCCTATCTCGTTGGCTGTGGCTTCGGGACTCTTACGCGACTTCTTGAGCACCGGGAAGACGACAACCGTCATATCGCCTTCAAACTCCTTTTTCGTAGCCGAAGGACGGAGCGCCGCCTCATCGACATCTGCGCCATAAAGGGCCTTTACCGCATCGGCAGCCCCCCTGGCGAGGATATTTTCTATTGTCATTCTTTGATTGAATCAGTGGTTACACACAATAATAACGCAAATTTAATAAATTAATTTCTATTCCCGGCCTTTCTGCAATATTGCAATAATCTTTATCGCCGTTTTTTCGGATTCCTTCCACACTCCGGCCATCGATACGCAAGCAGGGCACACCGGAAGCGGCATGCCCTGCTTGTCTGTTATGGCTGCATTCCGGCAGATGATTTAATCTGCCGGAAGAAAACCTGCGTCGCTGCTGATTCTTACTTGCCGAGACCGTCGGCGGGTTTGAACTTCACGACCTTGCGAGCTGCAATCGTGATCTTCTCCTTGGTCTTGGGGTTGATACCCGTGCGCTCCGGCTTCTCCTGCATTGCGAATGTGCCGAAACCGATAAGCTGCACCTTGTCGTCATTGCTGAGAGCCTGCTCTATTGATTCGAGAACTGCGTCTACCGCCTTCTTGGCGTCTACTTTATTGAGCGATGCCTTCGCTGCAACTTCGTTTACTAAATCTGTCTTATTCATAATCTGTATATATTGGGTTATTTTCCTGCTTCAATCGTAATCTCCTTTCAGACGGGCATAATGTCGCCACTCCCGGGGAGATTTATATCCACAAATTTACTACTTTCTTAATGATTAACAAACTAATCTGGTATTTTTTATGTCTGCACTCTAATTTTTATTATTTTTTTGCGCATTTTACTGATTTCTGTCACCCTTGATCAATTGTCAGCACATGATCAGCGTTGCTCCCGATGATAGTTGATAAAGATCATATAATCGCCGTGCGCATTGATCCTGAAGGGCGACGAAGAGACTTCATTGAGGGTACCCTCCCACCAGTTGACAAAGTCGCGCAACGGATAACGCAGGCCATCTGACGTCATTCCCGTCGCTCCGAAACTAAAAACCGATACCTGCTCGCCCGGGGAGCAGTCAAACTCCATATCTCCGCGACAGGGAATGAATACGCCATAATCCGTATATGCCCGCACCTCCAGGCCGCGACGCATATATTCTATGAGCAGGCTGATGTTGCCCAGAGTGTGATCCTCGCGCAGACCGGTGGCTCCAAGGATGACAATACGGTTCACATCATGCCCCACGAGATATTCCACCGCCTTAGTCTGGTCGTTGGTTTCCTGATCGGGGTTGCGCCGTATGATCTCGGCATAGTTGCGTCGCACATCCTGCGACATCGAGTCACAGTCGCCGACAATGCGCCAGGGCACGCGGCCCGTGGCAAGAAACCTATCGGCCGCTCCATCGCAGCACACCACCGGCAGCCCTCCATCAAGCCAGCGCAACGCCTCAGGGCTCTCCGGGAATGCCCCGGCATCCATTATGACGGCCTCAGCCGCGAATTCTCCTGCATCCACCATAATTTCATCATCTTATCAGTTCAACACTTTTCCTGCCGTCAAACGGCTCCAATTCCGGAAGCCGGCCACAGCTATTATAGCATAAAGGAGATATAACCCCGCCGTGAATGGAAGTCCTTTATAATAATAAAGTGCGACGCACGCCACATCGACTACCATCCATACGAGCCACTGCTCGAGATACTTGCGCGCCAGCATCCAGAGGGCCACGATGCTGAGCGCTGTCGTAAAGCCATCGGCCCAGGGCACGGTGCTGTCGGTGAACGTGGCGAGGGCCCATCCGATCGTCATCGTCAGAAACAGAGTTGTCGCACTAAGCAGCAGCCATTGCGCACGCGGAGTGCGCCTGATTTCAACCGCCTGCTTATCCTCCGGTGGCACCCTGTCGCTGTCGGGGCGCCCTCCATGCGAGACCTCCGTGCGCTCACGTCTGCGGGGCATCAGCCAGCAGATGAGGCCGTAGATCGACGCCACGATGTAATAGACGCTGATCGCCAGATCAGCATAGAGGCCTGCATCATAATAGACCTTCAGGTAAATGGCCGGCATCGCGATGCTCGCCACCCAGAGCCACGCGCTTGCCCGATATTCGAGCCAGAGGTAAATGAGGCCGAGCGCAACGCCCGCTATCTCAAGGTAATTCATATCTAAGGCTATTCAAGTCTTATGCTCTTAGGAGCTATTACAGAAGCTGTTGATTCGTGCCGACAACTTCAATAAGAGTAGTAAAAAAATGGTTAACTACGTTGTCATAACAAACATAAATGGCGAATTGTGCGTTATCATTATGGATAATTATGTGTGTTCACCCCATTGCTCCGGCACCCGGAGGAAGGGAGGGCTCGATGTTATCATGCCAATTAACATCTCGACTAATGAATATAGGATACCAGTGGCGGTCGATACCGCCGGTAACAAAAAACCTGATCATCATCAACGTGGCCATCTGGCTGGTTGAAGTGCTTATACCCAATTTCGGCAATGTACTCGTGGAGCGTCTCGGCTTACGTTTCTGGGGATCGGGAGCGTTCAATCCCGTGCAGTTGTTCACGTACATGTTCCTGCACGATGATCACACCGTGCTTCATATCCTCTTCAATATGTTCACGCTCTGGATGTTCGGGCGCGTGCTCGAGCAGGTGTGGGGGCCGAAGCGTTATCTGCTATTCTATCTCGTGTGTGGCGTCGGAGCGGCGGTCACGCAGGAGGTGGTGTGGCAGCTTACATGGATGCACGAATACATCTCCGGCATCGCACCCCTTAACGGACTGACCTACGACCACATGGCCCGGATCGTGAAGAATGCCGTCGCCACGGGCGACCCGCAGTTCGCGGCCGCTATCGAGGGAATGAAGACATCGATGGTAACCGTCGGCGCATCAGGCGCCATATTCGGCCTGCTGCTCGGCTTCGCGATGATATTCCCTAACCTGCCGATGTATATCTTCTTCATCCCGGTGCCGATAAAGGCTAAATATATGGTGATCGGCTATGCGGTGATTGAATTGTTTCTCGGCGTATCGGGCGGTGGCACGATCGCACATTTCGCTCATCTGGGGGGTATGCTTTTCGGGTTCATCCTGCTGCTTGTCTGGAAAAAGAAAGGCACTCTGAACGGTAACAAATTCTTTTATTAACGGTGGGAGCACGGCCTCCCGCTATAAATTTCTTAAGGTAAATGTTTATTCCTATCGTATCCCCCCTCCTGCGTCTGGCACTGGCAATCGTATCGGTGGTGATCTACGCGCTCACGGCTGTGGCAGCCTTCGGGGGCCGGATTGATCCTGAAATCTCCTCGTTTCCGTCGGCGCTGACTCTGATCCTCCCCTATCTCGCCTGGACCACATTCTTCATAACCGTGATCTGGCTCTGCACGCGTAAATATATTCCGGGCATTCTCGGCGTGCTGACCCTCATCGTCTGTTGGGGCCCCATAACTACCGCGAGCCCTCTTCATGGGTCAAGGAAGCCGGATCCGGGTGCCGTCACATTCTCCGTGATGACATATAATATGATTCATGGCTGGGATCTTGAAGATAAAGGGGGCGAGCGCAACCGTACAATCCAATATATCCTTGACTCGGGAGCCGACATCGTGTGTCTCCAGGAGTTGAGGGAAGTCGATGGCAAGGAGATTCCGCTCTTCACCAAGGCGCAGGAGGATTCTCTATGGAAGGTCTATCCCTACGTGCTCGGCGACCCGAAGATCGACACGAAGGTGTTGTCGAAATATCCGGGCCGAATGATCAACTCGGGCGACCGCATTTCCGACCCTAACGACCAGGCCCGCTATTCATTCTACAAGATCAATATCCAGGGGCATGTGCTGACGCTGGTGAATCTTCATCTTCTGTCGTTCATGCTCACTCCGAAGGAGCGTGAGGTCTTCACCGGAATTCGCTCGCTTGAGGATTTCAAGACGAGCTACCGCGAGATCAAGGGCGATATCGCCGATAAACTTAAGAAAGGATTCGTGCGCCGTAAGAAAGACACTCAGATACTTCGTAATGCGATCGAGGATATCGAAGGGCCCCTGATCCTCTGCGGCGACTTCAATGATGTGCCGGAGTCGTACGCCTACCGCACGCTGAAGGGAGATGACCTGCGCGACGCATACGTGGAGACAAACTTCGGCCCGCTTATCACCTACAACCGACATAAGATGCTCTTCCATATCGACCAGATCCTCTACAGGGGCCCGCTCCAGGCGCTGAGTGTCGACAAGGGGCGCATCCGCACCTCCGACCATTATCCCCTGATGGCCCGCTTTGCCTTCACCGACTCTGAATAAGGCATGGCAGCGCCACGGCGGAAACGACAATTAACTATCCAAACATACGAAACAGAGAAATGAAAAGACTGACAACTCTGGCCTTAGGAGCAGCAATGCTCCTGGCCGCATCCCCCAATGCTATGGCAGAGAGACAGAATCCGTTTCTGCAGCCTTACGACACGAAGTATGAAATCGCGCCGTTCGACCGCATCGAGACATCCGACTTCATCCCGGCTATAAAGGCCGGCATCGAGGAACAGGATCAGGCAATCTTCAACATTATCCGCAACCGCGCGGTGCCTGATTTTGACAACACTATCCTCCCGCTCGAGAATCTTTCGCCGATTCTGGAGCGCGTGAGCGGCGTGTTCTATCATTATCTTGAGGCTCTGGGCACCCCGGAATTCGCAGCGATGGCCGATGAGGCGATTCCGTTGCTGAATGACGCCCAGAACAAGTTGTTTCTCAACGATCTGCTTTTCCAGCGTATCAAGCAGGTGTATGACATGCGCAACGAGATGGGCCTCACGCCCGTGCAGAAGCGCCTGGTCGAGAAGTATTACCGCCAGTTTGCGGAGCAGGGCGCGGCTCTTCCGGCCGATAAGAAAGCAGAGTTGGTGCGAATCAATGATGAGCTTTCGAAACTCTTCATCCAGTTCAACCGCAATCTTCTCGCGGCTACGAATCAGTTTGCCGTGATTGTCTATGATAAGGATGAGCTTGCTGGTCTGCCGGAGTCGTCTGTAGCCGTAGCGGCTGAGGAAGCCGGTGCACGCGGCCTGACCAACAGCTGGGTATTCACGCTCCATGCGCCGAGCCGTCTGCCGGTGCTCCAGTATGCCGACTCGCGCGGTCTCCGCAAGGCCATCTACCAGGGCTATACGAATCTTGCCTCTTACGGCGATTATTCCAACTATCCGGTCATCTCCAATATCATCGCCTTGCGCAATGAGAAAGCGAAACTGATGGGCTTCGATAATTTCGCGCAGATGATGACATCGCGTGTAATGGCGAAGACTCCCGAGGCTGCCACGCAGCTTCTTCTGCAGGTGTTTGAGCCGGCGGTGCAACGCAGCAAGGAGGAGGTGGCTGACATGCAGGCCTATGTTGACGCTCAGGGCGGCGGTTTCAAGATAGCTCCGTGGGATTATTACTATTATGCTGATAAGGTTAAGAAGCAGAAATTTGACCTTGACGAGGCAGAGGTGCGCCCTTATTTCGAACTGAATAACGTGCTGAAGGGAATGTTTGATCTCACGGAGAAGGTCTACGGCGTGAAGATGGTGCCGATGCCTGATGCTCCTAAGTATATCGAGGATATGCAGGTCTACGACGTGGTTGATGCCAAGACCGGTGAGCATATCTCGGTGTTCATGTGTGATTATTTCCCGCGCGACACGAAGCGCCAGGGTGCATGGATGGAGCAGATGCAGAGTGCCGGGCTTTATGGCGACGGCAAGATGAAGCGTCCGATCGTGTATAACGTCGGTAACTTCACGAAGCCGGCCGGTGATACTCCGTCGCTCCTTACTATCGATGAGGTGGAGACGATGTTCCACGAATTCGGTCACGCACTGCAGGGCATGCTGACCACGGCTCCCTATAAGTCGCTGGCGGGCACGAATGTTGACCGCGACTATGTGGAGATGTCGTCGCAGATGAACGAGCATTGGGCGTTCGCTCCCGAGGTGCTTAAGAGCTATGCCAAGCATTATCAGACGGGCGAGACAATTCCTGACGAACTTGTAAAGAAACTTGAAGCTGCATCGAAGTTCAATCAGGGATTTGTGACTACGGAGCTTGCTGGAGCCGCTCTGCTCGATATGATGTATGGCCAGACTCCGGCTGTTGACGACGTCAAGGTGTTTGAGGCTGAGGTGGCACAGAAGATCGGCATGCCGGAGGAAATCACCTTCCGCTACCGCTCGCCCTACTTCAAGCACATCTTCGGCGACGACGGCTACGCGTCGGGCTATTACACCTATCTCTGGGCGCAGGTGCTTGAGGCCGACGCATGGGAGAAGTTTGAGAAAGACGGCATCTTCAATAAGAAGACCGCCGAGAGCTTCAAGAAGAATATCCTCGAATCGGGCGACACTGAAGATGCAATGGTGCTCTTCAAGAAATTCCGTGGCCACGAGCCCGACGCCAAGGCGCTTCTCCGCCTCCGCGGCTTCGAGAAATAACTAATCATAGAAAGATACGAAAGAGGCGGTCGCTCATGTAGCGGTCGCCTCTTTTTTTATGGCTCCATCCACTAAAAATCCGCCGCCCTGGCATTAAGAAATTTTAGTGGATGGAGCCAAATTGGGGAATATGGAGGAAAGTTTTACGGGCCTGGAGCGATGCTCCCGGCCCGTTAGAAGATTTGCGACCTCGCGTCGGAATCTTTCATGATTGGATTAAGGTTAAATAATCAATTACCCTGTTGTTTGCATTTCTTGATGGTCTTTCCTATGGTATTAGATTTAAAGCAACAAGTGATGATTATGAAGCTTTGAGTGTTGAGTTGTCAAGGTATCGGATCTAAAGATTATAGATTGCGATAGATTGTATGGTAGGTGGCACTTGCGTGCCGGTGAGTTATCGTTGGTATCAGCGGCTGACGCTGATGGTTGGGTTGTCTTGAGTTTTTATGGCATCAGCTTTTGAGTTGCAAGATTGGCTTAATTGCAATTTGCTATGATGCTGAGCGTCTGACGGCGGTTATTTCCGTTTTGACAATGCAAAATTACAAACTATAGGGGCTTGTTCAAAATTTTTTATGATGTTATACAACATGTTTTTGCTTTTTTATTATCGCAATTAAGCAGATTGGCAGCAAAACACACAACAAACGAGCGCAATCAGGGGTTAAATAGGAAGAATACCGCGTCAGCAGGGCGCATTCATCATTACCTACCTATGGCAAACGAAACACGCAGGATATTACTGATCATCAATCCGATTTCGGGCACGATGTCGAAAGAGGGACTCGAAGAGAGGGTTACCGCGCGCCTTGCCAAGGCAGGGTTTGCGGTTGAGACGGCCTATACCGAGCGGGCCGGCCATGGGTTTGAACTGGCAGCACGCGCCGCCGATAAAGGATATTACGGTGTGATCGCCGCCGGCGGCGACGGCACGGTGAATGAAATTGCCGGTGCGCTGCGCGACACCTCCACGATAATGGGTATCCTCCCTTTCGGCTCCGGCAACGGACTGGCCCGGCATATCTACGGATCGATCGATGTGGACCATGCGCTCGACATCATAGCCCGCGATTTTCCCCAGCAGTGCGACTACGGACTCGTGAACGGTTCACCTTTCTTCTGCACATTCGGACTCGGTTTCGACGCAAAGGTGAGCCAGCAGTTCAGCCGCGCGTCGACGCGCGGACTCGCCACTTACCTGAAGAGCGCGATTCAGGAATATCTGAGCTACTCCCCCACGGAATATGAAATCACAGCCGGCGACCGGCGCATGAAGGTTAAGGCTTTCATCGTGGCCGTATGTAACGCCTCGCAGTATGGCAACAATGCCTACGTGGCGCCTCACGCCTCCATCCGCGACGGAATGCTCGACATCATCATCATCCATCCCGGGAATCCTATTACACGCGCGATAGCAGGCGTGGAGCTCTTCACCGGCAAACTCGACCATAATCTCCTCATTGAGTCCATGCGCGTGGAGAAAGCAACCATCCGTCACCTGCCCGGACCCGGACATATCGACGGCGAACCCATAATGACTCCCGAGACTCTTCAGATTGAATGCCGTAAAGGGGCTCTACGCATATTCTACGACCCTGACAAACCATCTTTCCGTCCCTTCATCACTCCGATTGAGGCGATAAGAAGCGACTCGCAGTTCGTCATGCGCGAAAATACGCGCCTTGCTATACGTAATATCAAGGAAAAAATCAGCAAAGTGCTAAAAAATGATAACGGCGAAGCGAAAAAATAATAAAAACCGCCAAAAAGAGAGGTAATGTTTGGCGCAAAAGATAATTTTTTATAATTTTGCATTTTAGAAAAAAGACAAAACAAAATATGGCTCATAAAAACGAAGTCGAAGAACAGAACGCATTCGACAAACTGGACACCAACCTCGGCAACGCGACTGAAAAGATTGCGGGCAACAAGAAGGTGATTCTCTGGGTAGTAGGCGGCATCGCCATCGTGGCAGCATTTGTGCTCAGCTATCTCTTTATCTATCGTAACCCCCGCCTCAACAAGGCTTTCGAAGCCTACAGCCAGGTTGAGATGAAAGCCCTCGGCAATGACTCGGTGGCCGCAGGCGAATATAAGAAGGTGGCGGATCAGTATTCCAACACGCAGGCCGGTGAGCTCGCCGCCCTCAGCGCCGCAGAATCATACTATAACCTCGGCAAATATAAGGAGGCTGCCGCTGAGCTTGAGAAGTTTGACTGCTCTGAGCCCGTGCTCGCAGCCAATGCGCTCATCCTTACCGGCGACTGCTACGTGAACCTTAAGAACTACGACAAGGCGCTCGACTATTTCAAGAAAGCCCTCAAGAAGGCCGACAAGAACCCGCAGATCGCCCCCCGCGTGCTCCTTAAGGAGGCTAATATCTTCGACGAGCAGAAAAAGTATGACAAGGCGCTCGAATGCTACGAGGAAATCAAGAGCAACTATCCCGAATTCGAAGTGGGCAACGGCCTCGGCATCGATGCTTACATCGCCCGTGAGAAGGCTCGCCTCGGTAAATAATCGCCTCCGCGATTACTGAACTCGACATTTCTACATAAAATAATAAAACATTTGCTTATTTTATGAAAAGGGGTCCGGACTCTCGAGTCTTGACCCTTTTCTTTTTAACAAGTCTTGATGATGAACGAGGTATTAATCCATAGCCTGCCCAACGGCCTGCGCGTGGCCGCGCGTAAGGCTGAGAGCAACGTGTCGTACATCGGCATCCTCACTAACGCCGGCAGCCGCGATGACGGCGCCGGGCGCGACGGACTCGCCCACTTTGTGGAGCATACACTCTTCAAGGGCACGCCCACTAAGCGCAGCTGGATCGTGAACAACCGCATGGAGCTTATCGGCGGCGAACTCAACGCCTACACCACCAAGGAGGAGATAATGCTCTACACCACGGCTCTGGCCGGATTCGAGGAGCGCGCGATCGAACTTCTGGCCGACCTCGTGGCGAATGCCTCGTTTCCGGCTCAGGAGCTGGATCTGGAGCGCAACGTGGTGCTGGAGGAAATCCATTCGTATCACGACAATGCGGCCTATGCGGTGTTTGATGAGTTTGACGAGCTTTTTTTCGCCGGTTCGCCCCTGGCGCATAATATCCTCGGATATGAGGAGAGCGTGCGACGCCTCGATCATGACGACTGCCGCGGATTTGTGGAGAAATGGATGGCGCCGGAGAATATGGTGATCTATTGCGTCACACCCGCCGACCCGGAGAAGTGCATCAGGCTGATCGAGCGGCATCTGGGCACGCTGCAGCGTGCGATGCCGGCTTCCGACAGGAACGTGCCGACTCCAAACGCACCCTTCCGCGAGATCCGCAACCGCGACAACCATCAAGCAAACGTGCTCACGGGTACTCGCGTTTTCGATGCGCGCGACCCGCGCCGGTATGCCCTCTATCTCTTCTCCAACATTCTCGGAGGCGCTGCAATGAACTCGCGGCTCAACCGTGAACTGCGCGACCGCCGCGGACTGGTCTACACCGTGGAGAGCAGTATCTCACTCTATTCGGACACGGGACTGTTTCAGGTCTATTTCGGGGCCGAACCGGCGAAGTGCAGGAAGTGTCTTGACATCATCAGGAAGGAAATCGAGCGCATGGCCTCGGCGCCATTGTCCGACCGCACTTTCTCGCAGGCGCGCCAGCAACTTTGCGGTCAGCTGCTCGTGAGCGGCGAGAACCGCGAGAATAACGCGATGAACCTCGCCAAGAGCCTTCTGCGCCATGGCTGCGTACGCGACAATAATCATACGGCCGAGCAGATAATGAAACTGACTCCGGCCGACCTGCTCGAGATGGCCCGCTTCGTAGCCGACTCTCCTTTCTCTACCCTCACTCTCTTATAAATAGCATATTATCAGATGAAAATAGCAAATATCGACCTTGGGGAACGCCCCGTGATGCTGGCTCCGATGGAGGATGTGACCGACCCGTCGTTCCGCCTGATCTGCCGTGAGCAGGGAGCCGCGATGGTCTATACGGAATTCGTGTCGGCCGAGGCGCTGATCCGCGACATCAGTTCGACGGTGCGCAAGTTGTCGATCAATGATGCCGAGCGGCCGGTGGCCATCCAGATTTATGGCCGCGATCCGGAAGCGATGGTGGAGGCTGCCCGGATTGTAGAGAAGGCGCAGCCCGACATCATCGACATCAATTTCGGATGCCCCGTGAAGAAGGTAGCCGGCAAGGGGGCCGCCGCCGGAATGCTGCGCGATATCCCCAAGATGCTTGACATCACGCGCCGCGTGGTGGGGGCTGTCGACCTCCCTGTAACGGTTAAGACCCGACTGGGCTGGGACTGTGAGAATAAAATCATCACCGACCTCGGCCCGCAATTGCAGGATTGCGGAATCAAGGCCCTTACCATACATGGGCGTACGCGCTCGCAGATGTATACCGGCAAGGCCGACTGGACCCTTATAAAGGCATTGCGTGACGACCCTCGGATGGAGATCCCCATAATCGGCAACGGCGACATCACCACCCCGGAGGAGGCTCGCGACGCATTCGACCGCTTCGGCGTTGATGGCGTGATGATCGGGCGCGCGTCGTTTGGTGCCCCCTGGATTTTCGGGGAGGTGCGTCAGATGCTCGACACAGGAAGCTATACCCCCCTACCGATTGAGCGGAAATTCGAGCTTCTTCACCGCCAGATCGATGAGAGCGTGGAAAGGATTGATGAGTATCGCGGCATCCTTCACATACGCCGTCATCTCGCCGCCTCTCCCCTATTTAAGGGTATCCCTAATTTCCGCGACACGAGGATAAGGATGCTTCGCGCAGATTCGCTTGCTGAACTGCGCGACATTCTTGAGGAGGCCAGAGTGCGCGTGGAGGAGAATGCCGCGGAGCAGACTTCTGCATCTCATAATGACAATCTTTACATTTAATTACCACGACTATGAAATCTTTTCTTATCAAGAGCCTGCTGACGATAGCGGCGGGAGCGGTTGCCGGCGCAAGCATGCAGGCGCGGACCGTGACATATAATGTTGGACCGTTCGACCAGCTCTCACAGTTCGGCAACCTGAATGTGGTCTACACGTGCAACCCCGATTCCCTGGGCCTCGCCACCTACGACAGCGATGAGGATTTCTCGGCGGCTATCGAGGTGTCGAACACTAAGGGACGCCTACAGATTAAGGAGGTGCCGGGGCAGCAGCTCGGGGAAGTACCGACGATTCGCGTATATTCCAATTCTATCAACTCGATCAAATCAGAGGGTAACGGCGAGGTGACCGCGACGCTTGGCCCGGTGGTGCCGACGCTGTCAGTTTCGCTCGTGGGCAACGGCCGCATCATTTGCCGGAATGCAGAAGCCACGGAGGTGAATGCTACAATAACTACCGGTAACGGTACGATCGTGATCGACGGCAAATGCACTGACGCCAACTTCAAGCTTGCCGGCAAGGGCACCATCCAGGCCGACGGTCTTGTGGCGAATAATGCTAAGTGTACGGCCGCCGGCACGGGCACTATCGGTCTGAATGCACTCAATTCACTCGACGTGCGCGGACTCGGTTCTATTAAAGTCTACTATATGGGCAGTCCGACCATTAAGAAATTCGGCAACTCCAAACTGATTCCTATTGAAACGCCGGCAGAGAGCATCATTGAGGATGACGCAACCGCGGATAGCTCAAATGCTGGGAAGGAGCAACCCTCTATTGTCAGCGTGAACGAAGAGGAAGAGGAAGTCACCATCGTCGTTGAAGAAGAGATCGAGGAGATTCCCGATGAGTGATTCGCCCGACAGCGCGATCCTGATGGTTCGCCCGGCTAATAGAAATCGGCTGAAGACATAAAAAAGTTCGGTAAGGAGCATGCGTATGACTCCCTACCGAACTTTCTTTTCCAGCCAACGCATTTCTCACGAAAGGCTCACCAAAACCGGATATCTTAAACAAACCTTAAATTATCATCAGAAACAACAGTTATCATTCCTTAGCCTGCACGGTCAGCACCAATTCAAAACGAAATTGCCTCATTCCGATTAATTTTAGCGGCAAAGGACTCACCTGTTTCAACAATGCAAAGTTCGGCATAAATAAGCAAGAAAACAATACCCTGAATCAGTGATTTTTCCGCTCATACCCGCACCGCCACTCCCCTTCCTATGGTAATCCCCCGGGCAACCTCCGGAGACGCCATCACCCGGATAGTATGCCCGGGTGCCTCCAGTCCCGCCATAACCCGGATAGTATGCCCCGGGTGCCTCCAGCCCCGCCATAACCCGCATAGCATGCCCGGGTGCCTCCAGACCCGCCATAACCCGCTCCCAACAGATATCATACAATCCAACCCTTAACAAACTAATTTACAATAACTTACTCCTCCCCCAACCCATCTTTTAAAAATAAATTTCAAAAAAATTCTTCAAAAACTTGCACAAATCAAAAAAAAGCTCTAACTTTGCACTCGCAAACGGGAAACAACGACCCACGGCAAGTCAGCCCGATCCTCCCATGCAAACGGTGCCATAGCTCAGTTGGTAGAGCAAAGGACTGAAAATCCTTGTGTCCCCGGTT
>CAMWYR010000023.1 GCA_947178505.1 uncultured Muribaculaceae bacterium
TGTAAAGACCAGCCTCGGGAGCGTTTACACGTACACCCTGGAGGTTGTAGTAAACGGCGGGTACGTTCTCTTCAACAGTTACACCTGCTACGCCATCAGACTCAGCCCAGTCCGGCTTATTCTCATCGCTGGTTGCAAATACTGCGAAAATTGCACCTTCAAAGTCGAGGTTAAGATAGATGGTTCCATCGAAATCTTCGGCTACTGTAAGGTTGCTACCTCCCTTGAAAAGCTCTGTCTCAACATCGAGGTCAATGGGCGAATCATCACCACCAACGTTTACTGCGTTCCAGAAAGCATCAGCGAATTTAAATGTATCGCCAGCAAGCAAAGTCTCAGGAACTTCAAGTGAGAAGACTTTCTCTTCTACAATAACTTTAAATTTCCAAGCATCCTCGAGGCCGTCATTCAACCAGCCGTTTACATCACCACGGAGGTAAACATCGGGGAATGAAGTATCTATTTCACCTTCAGCCTTGATTGTGATGCTTTTAAGGTCACCAGATACTGTAACAGTATAGTTTCCTATACCCGCAGCCTCGATGTTAGCATCGCCAGCTACCAGAGTAGCGGCAACACCATCTTCAAGTTTAGCACCTCCCTCAACAGTAAGAGCACCGCCGTTGAAGTCATCCCAGCTGCCCATAGCAGTTGAAATCTTGAACTGAGAAAGGTTTTCGAGTTCGAGAGTGTAAACGCCATCTGCATAATCGAACTCTACGGCGGCTTCAGGAGCCCAAGAGGGATTGAACGCCGGAGCTGCGCCGGTAGCGTAGAGGGGAGCACCATTCTGTGCGTTTGCTGCGAGAGCCATCATGGCAGCAGCTGCAAGAGCGTAAAATTTCTTCATTGCTTTTTGTTTAGATTTTGGTTAAAGTATTTTAGTTAACAGTTTTCAGTGGTAAGAGTCGAAGCGCTGAACGCGCCGATAAGCGTTAAGTCGGGGCCGCAATATGCTATTTGCCGAATTTCATGGGTGAGCGTTTCATGGCATTTTGCGCGCACTACTATAAGCGCTTAATCGGTGCAAATTTAACCAATATTTTTAAATTCCGCAATATTTTTAATAAAAAAATTTAATGAAGTCATCTAAACTTTTTTGATGCGTGAATTTTTTAAGGAATACCACAGCGAACGCCGGATAGTTCCGGCCCTTCCAACTGGAACGGGCGTGTCAAATCTGCACAGAATGGATCAGAAACTATCCCTCCATGCATTTGTGCGTTCTATGGTGAACCATCCCTTATACCTAAGAAATTTTCATGCTCTCGCCCTGTAAAAAAATTCAATAAAAAAAATCCGGACCACTAATGCGATCCGGATTCTTTTTTTATTAAAGGATCTGATTTACTTCTTCTTGAGGGTCAGAACGTAGGGCTGTGCCGAGAAGTTGAGCTCTACATCGTATTTACCCTTCTCGACGCTGAGGTTCTCACCACCGTCCTGCTTGTTGACGTTGTAGAGGTGCTCACCCATCGTGTCGCTGATCGTCGTACCGCTGAAGCTGATATCCCAGTTCTTGTTGGCTGCGATCTTGAACTCACCATCTAGCTCTACATCTGAAACAGTCCAGGTCTTGTAGTCCTTAGAGGGTGTCAGGTCGACTGATGTTTCGTGGCTCCAGCCGTTGAAACCGCCGATGAGCGAGAGAGTCTCAAGGTAGGATACTTCGTATGTCTCCTCAACGAGGTTGACATTCATCCAGAAGAGACCTGCTGCCTTAGTTGTCGTGCCGGGCACAACCGGAGTGTCGATGTTCTTCGTACCGGTAGCCGACATAGCGCCGCTCTGAGTGTAACCATCCTCAGAAACTACAGGCTCTTCATCGGTAGCCTTGAACACAACCGTACCGTTGCGGTCGGGCTGACCTGCGATGATGAACGACTTGTTGAGCATCGAAACGCCTGTGTAGTGGATGTAGTCGTTAGTGTAGAGCATCATTGCTGTGGTCGGGCGAGAAACAGTCGAGCCTGAGAGAGGCCAGAGGTTCTCAAGAGCGTAACCTACAGTATAGCCCCAGCTCTGAACGTTCACCGTAACGAGCACCGGACCGAAGATGTGGATCGCACCTGCAGCATACTCAGCGCCGAGACGGCCTTCGAGAATGCTTGAAGCAGAAGGATTACATCCGAGGAGACCGTCGGTGTTGCCGGCAACGACAGCTGACTCGGGAGCAAGCTTCCAGAGGTAGCCTTCGTCGGTAGTGGCAACTGCTTCGTCAACATTGATCTGCAGTGCAAATACGGGGTTGTCGTAAACGCTGACATCACCGAGGGTGTTGTTCATCTTGATAGCCTTGCTCATCTCCGGAGCACCACCTGCGCGGCAGGGCACGAGGTAATAAGCCTCCTCCATCACGACAGCAGGGTTGAGCGTAGTGACAGTATAGTGAGAATTGGGAGCGAAGAAAGCATCGAGACCGCCGAGACGCACGCGGGTTGTACCGCGCTCAGCGTATGCGGCGTAGCGTGCATACACATCGTACGTGCCGGGCTTCTTTGTGATGATTTCCTGGATTGCGCCGTTGATCACGTCGGGATTCATCATCACCTTGTCGCCTTCGAGTTCAGTAGCAAGAGTCACTGCATGAGCGAAGTCAGCAGTTTTTGCGAGCTCAACATCTACTGAGAGAGTATAATCTTCGGGGAAGTTAACGAGCTCGGTGACGTTTGCCACATTCACAAACTCGTTGGCTTCGTTATATGTAACGAGGTTAACGGTAGCCTCGCCCTGTTCGAGCTGGATGCCTGAATTCTCAAACACCACAGGCTCGGGGTTGGTCTGGCCCGGAGGATTCGGGAGATCGAAGTTCTCACACGACGCCATCGCCAGAGTCAGAGCTATTGCTGATATGAATTTGATAGTTTTCATAGGTCTGTTTTACTGATTTTAGTTTTAGGCTTCCCCGCCGGGGAGCCACCTGCTGCGGCAGCTCCCGCCGGGGAGGATGGCATCATTCACCGAATTTGGGCTCGCGACCGGTGAAGGTCACTTCGTGGAACCCTTCGTGGATATAGATCTGGAGTGAAGTGAGGTCAAACACGATTGTTGCAGGAGTCGGCGTCGATACCCAGATACCCCAGTTACCGAGACCCTGAGCCACAACCGGACCGGCATAACCGGAGCCGAAGAACTTATCCTGGATCGGCAGAGAGTAGAAGTCGCCCTCAGCTGAACCATAAGAAGCAGTCGGAACCCAACCAAGGAGATCGGTCATGATACGGAACTGAGATGTATCGTCAACGTTCTCCATGTCGGGAGTCTCGCTCTTAGGCATGATGTTGAACCGGCCGACATAAATCTTCTCACCGATCATGTTATCGGGCTCATAGAGACGGAAGTTCTCATAGAGCGAGTAGTTGCTTGCCGAGGGAGCGGTGAAGGCATTATCAACACCGGTCTCGGGGTTGGCAACATTACCGAGGATGTAAACCCATCCCGGGAGACGCTCTGCATACTGCACCTTAACGGCGTTGTAAGAAACGACATTGCTCGATACAATTGAAGAGTTGGCGATGCCGGGGATGCTGCACACCGCGCGGAAGTAAGCCTTCTGCGGAGTTGTGGCGAGAGTTGAAGCATCAAACGCATCCTTATCGTTGAGCACGCCTGCCACAGTCTGAAGGGCGATGCCGAGATCGTAGGTCTTGAATGTCATCGCCGCTGATGCGGGAGTGGAGTTCTCGAGAAGAACTGACTTGCCGCTTACAGCCTTGTAAGACACGTCTCCGGTCGCCTCATCGATCACCTTCTCTACCGGACACTCGGGATCAAGCGATACGAATGCCGCATAGGAGCAGATAGCCGAGTAACCGTAATCAGGCTGAGAGCAGAAAAGATTGAATGTCGCAGCGTCGGTAAGATCGTCGCTTGTCTCGAACTCGACGTTCTGAAGAGCAGGAGTCGAAACAATGAAGTCGGTCGGCACATGGAACTTCGGATCTTCCTCCTGGCTGCAGGAAGTGAATCCGAGCGCCAAAGCTGCCATTCCTAATATGATTGAAATCTTTTTCATTTGTTCTGAAAGTTTTTGGTGTGTTTATACCTTTCCTATCAATAGCCGGGCATCTGCTGCAGGCTTGAAGTAGTGAGCACACGGGTGGGGATAGGATAGCTCTTGGTGTATTCGGGAAGGTTCGTACCGTTCTGAATTCCACCCTTCCAGTTCCAGGTGTAGCCGGTGCACCACTGGTTCCAGCGGATGAGGTCGGTGCGGCGGGTGCACTCCTGATAGAGCTCGCGGCAACGCTCGTCGCGGAGGTCGTTCATGTTGAGTGAAGTCCAGGGAGTGTAGTTGTCGCCGTAAGCACGCTCACGGATGTAGTTGACATACTTCACGGCCTCCGCCTGGCTGCCGCCGCCACCCTGGAGGATAGCCTCAGCGGCCATCAGATATACTTCCGAAAGACGGAGCATAGCATAGTCACCACCTACGGCACCACCGTTCTTGGTCGGGATGTCTGCGCTGGCAGCATAGTCGATCTGACCGTTAACGTCGAATACCCAGTTGTTGTACTTCTTGGCGATGTAACCGTTCTTACCCCAGTCGTCGCCGAGGAGCGAGATGTTGGATACGGGGAAGCCTTCGGCTGATGTGCACCAGAGAGCAACGCGGTAGTCGGGGCTGACGCTCATGTCAGTGTCGCTCCAGGTGAACTTGTTGACGAATGTCTCACGGGCAACCATACACTTCCAGCCTTCGGAGCTGTTGACCCATTCGCTTGCCATGTGGCCGTTAGCCATAGGATCGAATGAGTAGGCTACGCCTGCTACATACTTGCTCACGACTGTCTGCCATGCCGTCTTGTTGTCGTTGTTTGCATCATTGTAACGTGCAAGGGCTGCAGCTGCATCGGCAGCATTTTCAAAGTACTGATAGATGTGGCGCGTGCCGTCCTCATCCTCGAAGAGGAGAGCCTCACCGGTCAAGTCCTTGTAGTTAGGATCGGTTGTCGGACAGGGAATGGTTACTGACGTACCATTGCTGCCGCTCCAGCCTGCGATCATGAACGTTGCGCCGCCCCAGCTTTCAAGGTTGTTTATGAGCTGACCTTCGGCATCGTTATATTTCGACGCGGGAATTGTCCAGATGATCTCATTGACGCCACCAGCCTGGTTGCCGAGGGCAAACTGGTCGTTGTTGGCGCCGAAGATTGAGAGATATGTGGGCGCAAGACCATTGCCAAACTTTCCGCCGTGACCGAGACGGTCGATTACGGCCTTCGAATGCTCATAGCACTTTGCATAGTCGTTGCGGCCTGCGAACACCTCGCCGTTGAGATAGATCTTAGCGAGAATTGCCTCAGCAGCGTCAACGCCTACGTAAGCGTAGTGGTAGTCGTTGAGCAAGTTGGCCTGCTTGTATTCAGCCACTACGTTCTCAAGGTCGGAAGTGACATGAGCGTAAACCACGTCACGACCCGGCTGTGAGAAATCGCCGCCGATCGGAGTAGTCTCGTCAGCGTAGGGAGGATTCGAGTAGAACGACATCATGTAGAAGTAGCAGGCGCCACGGAGAATGCGGGCCTGGCGCAGATATTCCTGCGCACGCTTCTGGCCTGCCTCGTCAAGATTGAACTTGCCGTTGTTGACGCTCGTGATGAAGTCGTTGCAAAGCGCGATATTGATTACAAGACGCGAGTAGAAACCCATTGAAGCGGGAAGTTCGGGGTTAGCGTAGCCATAGTTGAGGCGGCCGAACTTCTCGGGGTCCCAGAGCCAGCAGGCCTCGTCGGTCGGCATACACTCAGCCGTGAAGAGGGCACGCTGGAACACTGCCATACCGCCGTCGAAGTCGTGAACGGGTGAATTACCGTTCGGACCCTGCGTAGCGAAGTTCAGATAGATATCGGCAAACACCTGATCCATCTCGTTGCTGACATCTGTCTTCTCACTCGGATCTACCGGGCTCATGTCGAGGTCGCCCACGCATGAGGTGGTGCCGAGAAGAGCCGCAGCCACTCCGAATGAAAGAAATATCTTATTGAATGTTTTCATATTGATGTTCTATTCTTTGGTTAGATGAAAAGATTAGAATGTGGCCACTACACCGAGTGAAACGGTGATAGGACGCGGATACGGGCTGCTCTGGAGACCGCCGAATTCCTCAGGATCAAGACCGGTGAACTTGGTGATGACGAAAGGATTCTGCACTGCACCGAAGATGCGGAGAGTCATCTGGCCATCGATAAGATCGCGGAATGTGTAACCCAGTGTGATGTTGTCGCAGCGGAGGAACGATGCGTTCTCTACGAAGTAGCTTGACAACGGAAGGAGCGTACCTGAAGACTGGTTGTAGAACAACGGACGGTCGGCGAGAAGGTTAGAGAGCTGATACTGAGCGGCTGCGATGTTGTAGACGCGGCTATTGTCGTATCCGAGCTTATTGTAGACATAGTTGCCGAGAGATGCACGGAGTGAGATACCGAGGTCCCAGTTCTTCCACTGGAAGTTGTTGTTCCATGTCATAGTCACCTTCGGGTCGCGGGAATGATACTCGATCTTATCAAGAGCATCGATCACGCCGTCGCCATTCTGGTCAACATACTGATTTTCGATCGGGTCGCCGTTAGAGTCGTAAACCTGCTCGTAAACCATGAAAGTGTAAGCAGGCTTGCCTACGATGTGGTATGCGACGTCGTAAGAACCTGTGCCGCCGGTAGAAAGCGCTACTACGCTTGTACCGCCCTGGAGCTCAGTGATCTTGTTGCGGTTCCAGCCGATGTTGTAAGAAGTGTTCCATGTGAAGTTTTCTGTAACAACAGGCTTAGCCGAGATTGTGGCCTCGACACCGACGTTGCGCATCGAACCGATGTTGTTCCACATCATGTTCTCAGTGTTCATAGCGCCCGTGGGCACGTAAGAGAGAAGGTCGGTAGTGTTGCGGAGGTACCAGTCAAGAGCAAGCGAGATGCGGTTGTTCATGAAGCCCATGTCGATACCGACGTTCCATGTAGTAGTTGTCTCCCACTTCAGGTTGGGGTTGTAAGCCTGGGGGAAGAGGGGGTTGAGCCAGCCACCGTTGTAACCGGGATAACGGTTACCGTTGGTGTAGGAGTCAGTGTACTTCGCGATGTAGGGGAAGTACTGGTCCATTTCCTGCTGACCAGTCTGACCCCAGCCGAGACGGAGCTTGAAGTCGTTAAGCCAGCCCTGTGCGCTCTCCATGAACTTCATGTTGTTGATCTTCCAGCCGAGAGCGAGAGCCGGGAAGATACCCCAGCGGTTGTCTTTAGAGAAACGTGAAGAACCGTCACCACGGAGAGTGAAAGTCAGAAGGTAAGCATCGTCGAAGATGTAGTTGATACGGCCGAAGAACGACACGAGCTGATTCTGCTGAGCCCAGCGGCTTACAGGCGCGTTACCGTAGCTGTTGCCGATGTGAGCCTCAGTAGCCTGATCGGGCACGAGGTTGTAAGTGCCACCCTGATAGATAGAAGTCCAGGTGTTCTCAAAACCGAGGGTAGTGATGTAGCCCTTCGAACGGCCATGATAGTCGAAACGCTGCCAGTCGTAACCGACGGTCACGTCAAGGTCAGACTTAGCTGCCTCGAAATACTTCTTATAGTTGATGTAGAAGTCGAGGAGGGTGTTGCGCTGGAGCTCATACCAGTTGCTGCGTGAGCCGGCACCGTCGAGATAGTTGCCGCGCCATGCCTGGATTGAGTTCTGGGCGATGTCGGTGTTGCTCCAGTTCTTCGATACCTGATAACCGAGGTTGAGGTTGAAGTGGAGTTCCGGACACCAGTAGAGAGCATAATCGAGCTGGAGGTTGCCGACAGAAGAAAGAGTCTTACCGATAGCACGCGCATCCATGAGCTCCTGCACGGGGTTCTGGCTTGCGTTGGTCTCGGGCTGACCGTTCGAACGAACCACATTGTAGTAACCGTTGAACATCGTCATGCCTGTGGGGCCTTCAGTGGGATAGTCGAAGCGGACGGGATAGAGAGGAGCCATACCGATGGCAGAACCGATACCGCCCTGAGCCTGCTGCGAGCGGACGTACGTACCGCTTGCGTTGGCGGTCACTGAGAGCTGGTCGTTGAAGAACTTCGGAGTCAGCGTGAAGCCTGCGGTGGTACGCTGCATGTCGGAAGTCTTGAGGATACCCTTGTTGTCGGTCCACGATGCGTTCACACGATAGGGAAGCACACCTGCAGAACCGCCGACGCTGAGTGAGTAGTCCTGAGAGAATGTAGTGCGGAGCACTTCCTTCTGCCAGTCTGTGTTATAATAATGAACGTTGCCTTCCTCGTCAACAGTCTGAAGCGAGTTGAGAAGAGCCTTAGCGTCGTCGGCACCATACTGGTTGTAGATAGCCGAGATCTCATCAGCATTCATCATGTCGAGGGTGTTGCGCGGAGTGTTCACGTGCCAGTTGGCTGCGAAGTTCACCTGCGGACGGCCCTTCTTACCCTTCTTGGTAGTGATGATGATCACACCGTTAGATGCACGCGAACCGTAGATTGCGGTAGCAGATGCATCCTTAAGGATGGTCATTGATTCGATATTCTGGGGGTTGAGCATCGTGAGGGCGTTCGTGCCACCGGCGTTAGACTGGTTGGTCTGGGGCACACCGTCGATCACGATGAGCGGGTTGTTGGAAGCAGAAAGCGACGAACCACCACGGATACGGATGTTTGCGTTACCTGTGGGGTCACCACCGGAGGTAGTAACGACCACACCGGGGCTCGCACCTACGAGCAGGTCCTGAGCCGAAGTCGAGATACCGGCATCGATGTCGTCGGGAGTCACGATCGCAACCGAACCGGTGGCGTCAGACTTCTTAACCGAACCGTAACCGATCACGACAGTCTCGGCAAGAAGCGTGTGGTTCTGTTTCATGACAATGTCAAGGTGCGTCTTTCCGGCCACGGGCACTTCCATGGGGTCGTAGCCTACGTAGCTCACCACTAGAACCGCATTTGAAGGAACATGGATGGTGAAGTTACCGTCAATGTCGGCCGACACGCCGTTGGTCGTGCCTTTCTCCATTACGGTCGCACCAATCAGGTCGTCGCCAAGCTCATCAGCCACGTGTCCGGTGACTGCGACTTTCTGAGCCAGCGAGGGAAAGCAGAGTGTCAACAGCATCGCCATCGTCACCCACACCTTCCTGGTCAGATGAAAACTTAAGTTCTTCATGCAAGAATGTGATTTAGTTTTACATTGGGTTAGTTATTATTTTTTATTTCTTTCATCCGTATACGACTCCGGCCGGTAGCCACGCGGCCCCGGCCTATCATGGTGTATGTGCATGATCGATTCGAGTCATTTCATGGTTTATATTTACTGTCAGCATGTTAGCACAGCCAACCTTATCTCCCCGGCTGCCGCGAGCATGCAACATTCCGGATAGCGCGCCCACCAATAATGCTCAATTATTGATAAGCAGTTACAAAAATAGGTATTATTGCCGTATTTTAAGAGTTTCAAAGATTCTTTAACAATGTTAATTAACAATTGTTAAAAGCAAATTTTAATCATTTCTGCAACATTTCTTATGCTTTCCGCCCGCATCCGAGGCCATAATTATCTGAACGCGCCCCGCACGCGGCGGCGGATCGTAAGCAGATTGACGCCGCAGACGATGCCGGCGAGCGCTACCCCGGTGAGGATCATCTCCCACACGCCGGCAGGGGTCGCCCCGAGGCCTTCGAGCGGAGTGATGTACCATGCGCGAAGCGCGATGGCGGAGCCGACGGAGAGCACGAGCGCGATAGCCGGCACGGCCACGGCGAGGCTGGCGTAGGGACGCGCCACCATACCGGCCGGATAGCCGAGCATGAGCAGAGAATGGAGCTTCGCGCGGTTGCGCTCCATGATGAGCGAGATGCTGAGAAGGAGGATAAGGAGCGAGAGGATGGTGATTACCGTGCCGATTGCGAGCACGATGCCGACAACGACGCGCAGAAGGAACGCGGCGCCTGCGGCCGACTTGTCGCCGGCCTGTTCCCAGTCGTGCTCGGAAAGATATGCGGAGATAGCCGTGTCGCCGGGACGGCTCACGTCGATTATCAGGCGCGTCGCGCCCTGCCCGGCGTCCGGCGCACCGGGCGCACCCGCCTGACTGCCGAACTCGCGGTTGGTGGCCTCCATGAAGGCCTCGGGCACGAGGATGGTATTGAGTCGGTTGCTGAATCCGGCCACCCGCCCATGGACCGTGCGGCGACGGGAGCCGTCTTCGCTGGAGAGTTCGAGTGTAAGCGGGATACTGCTCATGAGCCCCTCGCTCATCTGCGGCAGTCCGGCCGATGAGGCGAACCCGAAGTTGTAGAGCGTGAGGTAATCTTTCGACATAATGATGGGCACTTCATCCGATCCGGGCTGATAGGCCCACTGCGAGCGGGGCACATCGACAAACTCATCGGGGATCGCCTCGAAAAACATATAGGTCGACATGCCGCGCCCCCCCTGCTCCACGCGCGCCATGACGCGGTAGTCGTTGGAGGTGAAGCGTCCGATGCTTCTCACCCAGGGTTGCTCGCCGAGCCGGGCGATCTCCTCTTCCGTAAATCTGGTGTTGCCGGCGCTCATCAACCCGGCGGAGGTCACTTTCTTATTTATGACAAGGTAATCGGTGTTGATGATTGAGTCGGAATCGCTCCAGATCGAGCGTGCGTCGAGGAAAAACTGCATTCCGCCGAGCACGATGACCAGACCGATGAAGTTGGAAAGCACGAAACCGGCCATCTGTGCGGCCGATGTGTTCTTACGGAGTATTTTGCTAATCATGTCAGGAGGGTCGTTAGAAATGAAGCGGGAGGCGTGTCGCGACGATCATAACTTGTGGCGCACGTCATAGTCGAGCATCAGATGATTACCCACGGAGGTGGAAATGATTCCGGCTCCCTGGCGGCGGGCCTCCTCCCCTATCAGTTCGGCGGCGATACGGTTGTTCTCGGCGTCGAGGTGACTCACGGGCTCATCGAGCAATATGAAGTCGAAGGGCTGGCAGATGCTTCTGATGATGGCGACGCGCTGCTGCTGACCGATCGACATGCGCCCGGCCGGGTGGTCGCGCCGCGAGGCGATACCGAGCCGCTCCATCCATTCTTCAATCTGCCGCTCGGTGGCATGGCCGGTGAGGCGGTTCTTGAGCCGTATGTTCTCTATGGCACTGAGCTCGCCGAAGAGCGATAGCTCCTGGGGAAGATACGCGAGATTGCGCCGGCGCAGTTCAAGCCAGCGGTCCATGCTGAAGCGCGACGTGTCGTCAGCGTCGAAGAGTATGCGGCCTTCATAGTCGGTGCGCGCACCATATATATATGCACACATCGACGATTTACCGCCTCCGCTGGTGGCTTCGACGAGGTAGGTGTGGCCGCGCTCGAACGTTGTTTCAGCGAGCCAAACGGCCGACGCGGGTATCCGTTCGTTGACGAATACCCGCGGCAATGTGCGGTCGAGTGTTATTGTCTTCACTGCGCCTTAATGAGTGTCAGAAGGAAGTTTTCAGAATCATTGATCCCGTTGAGCGTGAGGGTCATCTTCAGCGATCCCGATTCGGGCGAGAGCTTACCCACGACGGAGGCCACGCCATCCTTTGCGAGATCGAATTCCTTGGGATCGTACATGGCGAATCCGATCATGGCTCCCTTGAATTCGGGGGCGAGGGCTGCGACCTCTGCGGAGCCTGTCACGTTGCCCTTGGTGAGACGCAGGATGTTGCCTTCCTTATTTACATTCACGCCGTTCTGGCCAAGCATGTCGGAGAGTTGCGTAAGATCCTCGCCGGTGGTGGTGATGAGACCATTCACTGCACCCTGCTCATCGTAGGAGAATGCGCAGGTACCGTCGAGCCCTTTGAACACCTCGAGATAAGCGCCGATCACCGACGGAGCCTTCGACTTCGTCTCATCAAGGAGTTTCTTGACAAGTTTATTGGGCACGGCCACGGCCACGAGGCCGGTTGTAGTGCCTCCGATGGAAGCCACGGCGTCAGTGTCGATCTTTCCCGTGGGAAGGTTGAATTTAGCGGGCTTGCTCTTCGAATTGAGCACGCCTACCTCAACGTCGGCCTTTCCCTTCTCGAATTCAAGGCTAAAGGTAAGGGCGTAGGGATCCTCGAAGGCGGTCTGGATAGCCATCTCATACTGAGTGCGGCTGAGGAAGGAGAGGCCCATCGTGTTGAGGATGCCCTTGATGTTGCCCCAGCCCTCGATATCATCGTCGAAGTTGCTGAGCTGCTCGGAATAGGGATTATTCATAAAGCTCTGCGAACTGTCGAGGCCGGTGAAGTGCTTCACTTCCTTCGGGTCGATCGAGCCCTGCTCGAGATTCACCCAGAAGCGGCTGTTTGAAACGGCGATGTTGCGGCAGATATCGATTCCCGCTTCGGTGGAGAATGATGCACCGGTCTTTTTCTTGACGGCCTCCTTGAATTTCGCGGGATCGGCGAGGTTGCCGGTGAGGTAATAGTAATAACCTACCTGATAGAAGCAGGCCACGGAGGGATCGACTCCGGTCTGACCGTCGAAAATCGACTGGATATCCTCGAGGTACTGCCCTTTGACCTTGCGGTCGATGAAATTGCGGAGGTCGTCGCCGGGAGTGATCTTGTCGTCGCTCACCTTGCAGCCGGCCTTCTCGAGGAGGCTCTTCATATTGATGACCACTACGGTAGAGGCGTCGTTAGGCACTGTGGCGAGCAGCTGGCCGGCATCAGCCGCCTCATTGCCCGAGCATGAGGGGAGCAGGAACGCCACTAATGCCACAAGCGGAAGAAAGAATCGAAATGTCTTATTCATAATCTGTCGGTATTGGAGAGTTTTCAGGAATCCTGACGTGTGGCCGGGATTAAAATGAGTTAAAAATAACTAATGAAACTATATAGATAACACTGCCGGGGCGGAATTGTTGTGATTGTCGGGAAGCAAAAAAAAGACGAGCCGGAAAAATTTCCGGCTCGATGTAGAGAGTGTTATTGTTGTCGAAGTGGGTGGTGATGGATTCGAACCACCGAAGGCGTAAGCCAGCAGATTTACAGTCTGCCCCATTTGGCCACTCTGGTAACCACCCGTTTGCGGATGCAAAGTTAGCAATTATTTTCTAAACTGCAAAATAAAACTAAAAAAAGTTTCGGTTTGTATCCGCTGCAAGATTATGCCGGGGAGCTTGGCGCTCTTTCGCATTCCTCTCATCAGATGGAGAGGCGGCGCAGGGTCGACATGAGCTCCTGGTTGATGGGCTTGTCGTTCTTGATGGCTTTGGTGAAGGGCACGTAGACGATCTCATCGTTCTTGATGCCGATCATCACGTTGCGCTGATCGTCCTGGAGGGCATCGACGGCAGCGGCGCCCATCCGCGAGGCAAGGATGCGGTCGTGGGCCGTGGGCTGGCCGCCTCGCTGGAGGTGACCGAGGATGGAGACGCGCACGTCGTAGCCCGGATATTCCTCATTGACGCGCTGGGCAAGACCCATTGCGCCCCCGGTGATGGGAGATTCGGCCACGAGCACGATCGAGGAGTTTTTCGACTTGCGGAAACCATTCTTGATGAGCTCCGAAAGCTGGTCGACCTGCGTGGAGATCTCTGGAATGATGGCAGCCTCGGCTCCGGAGGCGATCGCGCCGTTAAGAGCGAGGAAGCCGGCGTCGCGGCCCATCACCTCGATGAAGAAGAGGCGCTCGTGGGAGGTGGCGGTGTCGCGGATCTTGTCGACACACTCCATGATGGTGTTGAGCGCCGTGTCATAGCCGATGGTGGTGTCGGTGCCGTAGAGGTCGTTGTCGATCGTGCCGGGGAGGCCGACGATCGGAAACTGGAATTCGTTGCCGAAGATGCGCGCACCGGTGAGCGAACCGTCACCTCCGATCACTACGAGCGAGTCGATATTGTGGCGGCGGAGCACATCGTAGGCACACTGGCGACCCTCCTTTGTCTGGAACTCCTTGCAGCGGGCCGTCTTGAGGATCGTGCCGCCGCGCTGGATGATGTTGGAGACGTTCTGAGTCGAGAATTCCTCGATTTCATCGTAGATCAGACCGCGGTAGCCGCGATAGATGCCATATACCTTGTAACCGGCATAGATACCGGCGCGTGTCACCGCGCGGATCGCCGCGTTCATGCCCGGGGCATCGCCTCCGGACGTCAGAATGCCTATTGACTTGACGTTGCTCATATCTGGGTTCTTTTTAGTCGTTGGGGTTGCTCGCGGAGCATTCCCGATCCGGACTCCTGACGACCCGGACTTTGACTGCTCCGATTTTTCACAAAGTTAGTAAAAATTATTAACTTTGCATTGAAATTTGCAAAACTTTTTCAAGGGAATGCCTGATAGGGCGCCCTGAATTTGCAGCGTAACAGAAAATAAGAGCAATATGATAAGGAATGTTGTGATTGACTTGGGGGGCGTGATGATAGATCTCGACCGCGACCGCTGCGTGCGCTCATTCGAGGCCCTCGGTCTGAAGGGAGTCGACTCGATGCTCGGACTCTACCGCCAGGAGGAGCCTTTTCTCTCGGTGGAGACGGGCCGGATCTCGACGGCGGCCTTCTATGATGAGCTCCGGAGGCTCTGTCCGCCGGGAGCTGACGGGACTCCTCTGCCCGACTCGGCGTTTGAGAAGGCTTTCGAGTCATTTCTCGTGGCGCTTCCGACCGACCGTCTCGCCGCGCTCCGCACGATGCGCGAGGCCGGGCTCCGCCTTTATATGATTTCGAACACTAACGCCATCATGTACGACGGCTGGATAAAGCGTGCGTTCCGTCAGGAGGGGCTGCAGACGGATGATTATTTCGACGGCATCGTGACGAGTTTCCGTGAAGGCTGCTGCAAGCCCGATCTCCGTCTGTTCGAGACGGTGCTACGCCGCTTCGGGCTCTGCCCGGAGGAGAGCGTGCTGCTCGACGACAGCGAGGCCAACTGCGAGGCGGCGCGCAGCCTCGGCATGAAGGCCATCCGCATCTATCCGCCCGAAACTCTCATTTCTGCCGCCGGAAAACTCATCAGCGATGCGAGATAACTCACACGAGCCGGCAGGACGCGTGGCGACGATCGGCACGTTCGACGGGCTTCACCGCGGGCATCAGGCCATCCTGTCGCTCCTGAAGCGGGAAGCGGAGCGGGCGCCCGGAGAAAAGCCGCTGGTGATAACGTTCGACCGCCATCCGCTGTCGGTGGTGGCTCCCGACAGGGCGCCGCTGCTTATCATGCCGACGGCTGAGCGCGACCGCGCCCTGCGCGAGGGAGGCTTCGACGTGGTGGTGGTGGAGTTTACGGAAAGTCTGCGGCGCCTCACGGCGGCGGAGTGGCTGGCGCGGATGCGCGACGACTACGGTGTGCGCACGCTCGTACTGGGTTATGACAACCGCTTCGGCTCTGACGGCCGGAATCTCACCACAGCCGCTATCGCCGCACTTGCGGCCGAAGCCGGCATCCGTCTGGTGGAGGCTCCGAAAGTGGAGGGTTGCAGTTCGTCGGCTATACGTAGGGCGCTGGCCGAGGGGCGCACTGATGAGGCGGCAGCAATTCTCGGGAGGCGGTATTCGCTCAGCGGCACGGTGGTGCGCGGGCGTCAGATCGGACGCACGATCGGCGTGCCGACGGCAAATGTGGAGCCCGACGGCGGTCGGCAGCTGCCGGCGCCGGGGGTCTATGCGGCCACCTCTCCTGATGCCGACACGTCGGGACCTGTGCCGGCGGTTGTGAATATCGGCCATGCCCCGACCGTGGCTACCGACGGCGCACTGACCATAGAGGCTCATCTGATAGCCTTTGACGGCGACCTCTACGGCCGGCGGCTCACGCTCGATTTCGGAGCGCGCCTGCGCGATGAGAGGAAGTTCGGTTCGCTCGAGGAGCTCCGCGCCCGTATTGCGGCCGATATCGAGAATGCAACCTTAAACGCCGCCTCATTGTTATAGTATAAAACTAATATGTATGACCATGGATAAAGAACTGAAAGTAGGCCCCGGAATGGTGGTGGGCTATGAGTATAAACTTTATGATGACAACAACGGCACACTTCTTTTCGAGACTCCGGAGGGACGTCCCGACGTGATGATTTATGGCGTGAGCCAGGAAGTTGTGCCGGGTCTTGTGGCAGCGATGCAGGGTCTGAAGCCCGGTGATAAGTTCGGCGTGACGCTCCCGCCGGCTGTCGCGTTCGGCGACCGCCATGAGGAGGATGTCGTAGAACTCGACCGCACTATCTTCACGCGCGACGGCAAGCTTGCCGAGGAAGTGAAGGTAGGGGCCGTGCTCCCGATGATGACGGCCGAGGGTTATCGCGTGGCCGGCACCGTGCTTGAGATCGGCGAGGAGAAGATCAAGATGGATTTCAATCATCCTTTCGCGGGCCTGACGGTGCGCTATGAGGGTGAGGTGGTCGACGTGCGCGAGGCTACCGAGGCTGAGCTTCATCAGGCCGGAGGCTGCGGCGGCGGTTGTTGCGGCGGCTGTGGCTCGCACGACGGCGGTTGCGGCGATGGCTGCGGTTGCGGCGACAATTGCGGTTGCGGCGATGCCGATAGTGAGAAGGGTAACTGCGGATGTAAGGAATCCAAATAACTTAACAGGAATATATTATGTCAAAGGCCCCAGAACTGGTGATACCGGAAGTGGTGGAGCCCGATCTCTGCCGCGTGGCCATCTTCACGGCCGACTGGAATCCGGAAATCACGCATGCGTTGCGCGACGGCGCGCTTGAAACGCTCCGCAGTGCCGGCATCAAGGATGAGAATATTTATTCGCAATCTGTGCCCGGCACCGTCGAACTGGCGAATGCCGCCGGTATGGCGCTGGAGTATATGCCCGACGTGAAGGCAATCATCATCATCGGCTGCGTGATCCGCGGCGACACTCCGCATTTCGATTATGTATGCTCGATCGTGGCCGACGCCACGTCGCGTCTCAATTCGTTAGGCCGCACGCCGGTGATCTTCGGCGTGCTGACGGTTGACAACGAGCAGCAGGCGCGCGACCGCGCGGGCGGAGTGCTCGGCAACAAGGGTGCGGAGGCGGCAGTAGCGGCCATCCGCATGGCCAATCTCCACACCACAGCCTCACAGCTGCGCTACACGGCATTCCGCCGCTGATAATTTCGACTCCGTCAGCTATCTTATAACATAACAGGCACCCCTTTCAGCGGGGTGCCTGTTATGTTATATCCGTATGATTCAAGGGAGAGATACGCTGGGATTACTCCTCTTTCTTTTCCTCCTCGGCCTCTTTCTTCTCGCCATCCTTATTCTTTTTGGCCGAGCGGTACATTCGCTCAAGGAATACGCGCCATGCGGGCTCGTGGGTGACGTCACTGTCGATTTTCTCGATGAGGGAGTTGATTTCCTGCTCAAGTTCGAGGAGTTCGAGAGCCACGGCGTGCGGAAGCACGGCCTGGAGCAGGCGGCGGGCACGGGCAAGTTCACTGCGGGAGTGCATCATCGCGCGGGCCATGTCGATAGTCATCTTCACCTCGCGGCGTGTCACGCGGCCGGTGCGTTTCTTAGCGAGCTTTATGGCCTCCATATAGAAGCGCACAGCTCCGCGGTAATCGCCGGTCTGGGCCATCATCTCGGCAGCCTTGCGGAGCGACTCGACAAGTTTATCGGTGGCGGCGGCCACGCCGGTATTAACCTTCTCGTAGAGCACGCCGGTGTTGATCTGCTGCTTGGCGAGCAGATCGAGCGTTTTCTTGCGTGAGCGCAGGATGCGCGTGGAGAGTTCCATGGCGAGCACGTGGGCCTCCCCGAAGCGCTCGGCATCCTCGCGGAGAAGCTGCTCCAGCACCTTGAAGAGCACCTCGAGTTCCTTCTCGCTCTGCTTAAAGTCTTTGAGAGAGAAATGCACCTCCGAGAGCTCGAAGAGCAGGAGTGCGAGCGTGGCGCGGAATTCGCGGTCGGTGAAGTCGGAGAAGTCGCGCAGACGGCGCATCGCCTCCACCACCTTATTCAACGCCTCATCATATTTTTCCTCGGCTTTCGCGGCGAGTGCGAGCTCATGTAGCTCAAGAGCATCGGCCAGGACCTGGCGGTCGGCGCCCTCGGCAGGAAGTTTGATTGTATTTTTCATACGCAGTTTATTTTCGGGATTTCTCACCGAGATAGCCGCCGTGATGACGCTTGGCATACTCCCGGCGCGTGAAGCCGATTGCCTTCATTGTGGCCACTACGAGCACGTCGCCCATCACGGTCATCATTGTTGTCGAGGTGGTGGGGGTGAGTCCGAGGGGACACACTTCCGGCGTGCCCCCGGTGAGCAGGGTCACGTCGGCCTCCTGCGCAAGAAGGCTATCTCCGTTTCCGGTAATAACAATTATGGGCACACCGGGGTTCAGATTGCGCGACAATTGCACGAGCTCCACAATCTCGCGGGTCTTGCCCGAATTGGAGAGCATCAGGAGCAGATCGTCGGGCTGCATCACGCCCAGGTCGCCGTGCTGGGCCTCGGAGGGGTGGAGGAACACGGCCGGCGTACCGGTGGAACAGAATGTCGTTGCGATATTCATTGCGATCTGGCCGGCCTTGCCCATTCCCGACGTGATAAGCTTGCCGCCGCGACGGTTCACGTGCTCTACTATCAGGTCGACGGCCTTGCCGTAGCCGTCGGTAACGGGGATATTCTCTATCGCCTTTGCCTCTGCGCTGAGAATCTCGCGCATGAGTTCTTTTACGTCTTGCATATTGTTGGGTTGTTTATTTCCGATTATTCCGCGCTGCGCATGCTTTTCTCAAGCGCCTCGCGCCATACGTCGGGCACGGGCTGAGATTTCAGCGTCTCGGGATTGAAGCACACCATCACAGTCTCTGCGCATGCTTTCAGTTCCTTTTTCGATTTCTCCACCACAAGCTGCTGGAGCACGAAACTCTTTTCGTGCACTTCCTTGCAGCGTGTCCACACCTCAATCTCCTCGCCGAAGTAGGTCGGGGCGACATAGCCGACGTCGATATTGGCTATGACGGTCTCTACGCGGCGCCAGTCGATTTTGTCTTCAAGCATCCGGGCGAAGAAATAGGCCTTGCCCGTGTCGAAGAACGACAGATAGACTGTGTTGTTTACATGACCCAGGATATCGATGTCGTTGAACCGAATCTGAAGGTCGATGCTATGTTCGAATTTCTCGAGAGGAGGAAATTTTTCCGGTCTCATATTATTTTTCTCTTTAATATAATCTCTCCGGGGCCACCCGGAGAAGGGCTTTCATCTGAATCGGAGGTCGCTGATCACATCGCGGCCTACTGTGGCGTTGATATGGTCGCGGAGGCCGGAGCGGTTCATGTTGAGCTCCTGGCGGAGCGCGGCGTTGGCCACGTAGATGGTCATGACTCCGCGGTAGACCACCGGACGCCCCATGCAGGCGGCCAGGTCGGCACCGATTACCGCCGGCCAGGCGGCGATTGCACGCGTCTCGTAGAGGCGTTCGGTGAGACCCTGGTCGCTGAGGGCCTGCCTCAGCACGTCGCCGATGCTTTCGGGTTCAAGCCTTTTCATCATCGTAGTCGGATTCCGATAATTCGCGGAAGCAGCCGTCGGTCACCTCAAAGAGACGCGAATCGCCCTCGATCGCCTCTAACGTCTCGTCAAGATGCTCGCGGTTGGTGTCGCTGATGAATATCTGGCCGAAATTCTCACCGCCGCTCACTTCGCCAATGATACGGGCCACGCGCGAGGCGTCGAGCTTATCGAAGATATCGTCGAGTAGCAGTATTGGCGTCACGCCTCCGCGCTTACGAAGATAGTCGAACACGGCAAGCTTTAGCGCAACGGTGAATGTCTTCACCTGTCCCTGACTGCCGATGCGGCGCATCGACCAGTCGCCGAGGTGCATGGCGATATCGTCGCGATGCACGCCGGCCGACGTGAATCCGAGCGCCATGTCGCGCGCCATGTTGGCGGCGAACACTTCGGGGAGCGTCTGCTCGTTGAGGATGCTCCGGTAGCCGAGCGTGGCGCGCTCGCGATCGCCGGAAATGCGCGTGTAATAGCGCTTGAAGTCGGGGCTTATCTCCTCAATCCAGGCCTTGCGGGCCGAATGAATGGCAGCGGCGCTCTCGGCCATCATTGTCTCTACTGATTCGTAGAGCAGGCGGTCGCGCACGCCTGCGCGAAGCATCTTGTTGCGGCTTTCAAGCGCACGGTTGTAGCGTATGAGTTGCGACAGGTAGGCGGGATCGGCCTGGGAGATGACAGTATCCATCAGGCGGCGGCGCACCTCTCCGGAGCCGTTGACGATATCGGAGTCGGCCGGAGTGACCGACACGATCGGAAATCTCCCGATATGCTCCGAGAGTCGCTGATATTCCTTGTCGTTGCGGCGCACTGACTTCCCTTTCTTCTTCGACACACCTACCGACACGCGTTCTTCCGTTCCGGTATCCATCATATAGCGCCCCTTCACGAGCAGCTGCTCGCTGCCGTGGCGGATAAGGGCACTCTCGGGCACGGAGCGTATCGGGCGGGCCATACTCAGGAAATGGATGGCCTCAAGCAGGTTGCTCTTACCCATTCCGTTCTGACCGAGAAGGCAGTTGACACCGGGCGAGAACTGCAGGCTGGCCTCTCCGATATTCTTGAAGTCGAGTATGTCGATATGTTCTATTCTCATAAGCTGAATTGCCGCTGATTAAGTTGCGGACGGCAGGCAAGGCCGCAAGGTCATGGGCGCTCCGGGGGAGCCTTACTCCTTCTCGCCGAAGGCGAGGTCGCCGGCATCGCCGAGTCCGGGCACGATATATGAATGATCGTTGATCTCAGGATCAATTGCGGCACACCAGAGCACGGTGTCGTCGGGCAGGACGCGGCTTATGTAGTCGACAGCCTGCTGCGAGGCGATGACGCAGGCCACGTGCACGCGGGCGGGCGTCCCCTTGGTGAGCAGCGCGCGGTAGCCGAGCTCCATCGATGCGCCGGTGGCAAGCATCGGATCGACTATCACGAGGGTCTTGCCGTCGATGCGGGGCGAGGCGAGATATTCGATCACTACGTCGAATCCGGGATCGCCTTTCTCTCGGTAGCGGCGGTAGGCACTCACAAAGGCATTCTCCGCGCGGTCGAGCATCTTGAGATATCCCGAATGAAACGGGAGTCCGGCCCGCAGTATGGTTGCGAGCACTACGGTGGTGTCAGGCTCCTGACACACGGCCTGCCCGAGCGGCGTCTGCACTGTTTCGTCTCGGTAGGGAAGACGCTTGGAGAGTTCGTAGGCCATCGCCTCACCGATGCGCTCCAGATTCTCTCTGAATCTGAGCGGATCGTGCTGTATGGTCACATCGCGCAGTTCGCGCATATACCGGCTCACTATCGAGGGAGTCTCGGCAAGATTGATTATTTCCATGGTCGCAATATTTTTTATCGGCTACCTATCTGCAAATATAGCAAAAAATTTGCAGACGGCAAGCGATAAAAATCGCAACCCGCCCCTGCGGCACGTGGAGGCGCAGAAGCGGGTGGCTTTATGTGTTAGTTATAGCGGACTTTATCAGAAGATGCGCACTTTGGGAGCCTGCATGGCGGCAATGCGTTCTTCGGCTACTTTCGTATCGATTCCGGCGGCCTTGGCCTTTGCGAGCAGCGTGGTGGCCTCGGCGAGCTTACCTTCCTTCACGGCGAGGATGGCGCGGGCATAGGTGGCCTGCGGCGTATCGCCTACCTTCGACAGGTAGCGTGCGGCATCCTGCAGACGATCACTGCTCAGGGCGCAGTTGGCTGCGTTGAGGTTGGCGATCTCATCATTCGGATACATGCGGGCTGCTGTCTCGAACACGTCGGCATATTCCGGGCTCGTCGGTTCGAGGGTCTCGGCGTAGATGAAGAGCTCGCGGAGCGAAAGCTTGGAGGGGTTCTTCTTGAACACCTGTGCGATCTCAGCCGGATCCGTGTACTTGCGCACTTCATAAGCCACGGTGTAATCGGAGTGGCGGAGTGCCGGATACCAGTTTTCAAGCATATACTTGTACTGCACGGGGAAATCTGTGCGTATCTTATTATCCTTGACGTCGGGAGCAAGGTTGGAGTCGATTAGGGCGAGGATGCCGGCCTTGTTGGCGATATCAGACTTCTCTACCCTTGCGCGGAGGCCCGCCCAGTCTTCCGCCACCCATGAGGTCTTCATGAGGTTACGTGGGAAGGTGTAGAGGTTGCGCACATATTCGGCGAGGGCTTCGGTACGTCCCTTTGCAAGGCGCTCGTTGTTGGCGTAAGAGCCTTCGGGCGATGCGTAACCGGTGATGGTGAGCGTGGTGATCTTGGTGTCCTTATCGTTCTTGATGCTGTCGATAGTGGCGCGGATCTTGCGGAGCTCGACGGGGTTGTTGCGGTAGTCGGGGCGGATGTTGACGGTGTTGACCACGAAGTCGACGTATGCCTCGCCGCGAGCGGCGCGCATCTTGACGCGCTCCTCGACGGGAGTGATGTACTGCAGGCCGATAGCCGGACCGAATTCGCGGGGACCCATATTAAGCTTAGCCATGGGGCGCTCAGCGAGCGACATACGGCTCCGGCAGCAACCGAGGTTCTCGACCACGAGGTCGATGTCGGCGGTTTCCATCCAGGGCTCCCAGGCAGTGGTGGATGAATAAGGGAACGACTTCTGCTTCCCGGAGCGGTAATATGTGTTGCCGGCATCGTTAATGGCGCCGGTGCGCTGAGCCTGTATCAGGCGGTTGCGTCCGGCGAGGGTGATGCTTTCGAGGCGCACGGAATCATTGCCCGATTTCACCACAGGAGTGATGCGGGTTTCGATGTTCTGGCCGGTGGGCATTTTGGAAACATCAAGATTGAAGTCGAGAGCGAGGCGGGAGCCATCGTGACGAGCGTCAAGGCCGGTGACCGTAATGTCGGAGGCCTGAGGCATGCGGGCTGACACGGTGGCGGCACCGAGCATGCAGGCTGCTATGATTAATGTCTTTCTCATTGAGTCGGAAAATGAAATGATAGCGAGGCGGGGCCTCCGGTTAGAATATGTAGACAAGGTTGAGGGCGGCCTTGGTCAGACCGGCATAGTTATGCACCTTATTGTCCTCGAGTTTGGTGCCGCACTGGCGGCAGGGATAGCGGTCGTAGCGTGTGTAGCTCCAGCCGATGCCGATCTCAGCCTCTATGTTCCAGTGCTTTGCGAGCATCCAGGCGTGACCGTAGGTTATGCCGGCACCGGCATACCAACCCTGATAGCGCGTGTCTTTAAGACCGCGGTAGTTGGTGCCCAGAAATGAGAAGGGAAGGTTGATTCCCGACATATTGTACTGGCCGCCGTGGAGTTCGAGAGCCATAAAGTTGCCATGCATTGCCTCACAGAACCAGTAACGGATTTCCGGCTGCGCCATCCAATGTTTCCAGCGCTTATTGCCTGACATGTTCCAGCCGTTGAAATCGCCATTTACATCGAGGGTCCATTTCGGTGCGAGCTTTCCCTCAATTCCGAGATTCACATTGGCAAAGGCATCGTAAAGTAAGTTAGTTTTGATAGCCACATTCTGAGCCTTTCCGGGAATCACCGCAAAAAGGGCTAAGAGAATGGCTGCAAGGGCCTTGCGATTGAGTTTCATGTTGGGTTAATATTGATTTATTCCCTGCAGCCGACGCAATAACATCATGCACGCCGCCTACCAAGGGTTAATGACTGCAAATTTAGCAAAAACTTTTGAAATTTTACGTTAATAAATGTTAACCGACAATTCCCTTCCCCATCGGCCGCGCGGCTACCCATATTCTCCCTATGTGCGGGGAGCCTCGCGGCTCGCCGTTACCGGATTAGACGCGCGGCTGTCTCTACTCTCCGGCGCTTGAGGTCGAGGGATAGAATATGATGGACAAGGGATTTAGAATTGGGAGATTCCTTTTTATTTAGTATTTTTGCAATATGAATGTCTCTTCCAAGCCCGGCAATAACCCCGGCAACAATGCTAACACCCAGCTCAGCACGGTGATGCCCGACGGGTTCCTGGCCTCGGTGGCACGCGCTTACGTCTCCAGATATGACGATCTTTCTGAATTCTGCTTCGTATTCCCCAATAAGCGAAGCGGCACCTTCTTCCTGCATGCCCTCGCCGATTCCATCGGCAACCGAACCATGCTCGCACCGGCCGTCATGGATATCGCCTCGTTCATGGCCGATATCGCCGGCCGCGAACCGGCCCAGCGCATCGACATGCTGTTCAGGTTGTATAAGGTTTACTGTGGGCTGCTCGGACGCGTAGACTCTCTGAAGACTGAAGACGACCTTATCGGCTTCGACAGATTCGCCCCCTGGGGTGAAACCCTGATAAATGATTTCTCGGAAGTGGACCTCTACGAAGTGGAATCTGCCGAACTCTTCAAGAATGTGCGTGACTACCGCTCCATTTCCTCCAACTTCCTCACCGACGACCAGCTTGAGATAATCGAACGCTTTTTCGGCTACCGCCCTGCGGCTAACGATGTGGAACGGTTCTGGAAATCCGTGGGTGAACCTCAGGACTTCACGCGTCTGAAAGAGAAATTCATCGAACTCTGGAAACTTCTTCCCGAACTCTACGACGGCCTGACGGCTAACCTTGAGGCCGACGGCCTCGCAATGGAGGGCACTCTCTTCCGCCGCGCCGCCCGGCGCGTGGAAGCCGTCGGCGAAGAGGCCGTGCCCTACCGCAAGGTCGTAGCCGTAGGGTTCAATATGCTCTCCACCACCGAAGCCTCCCTGTTCAGTTCGCTACGCGACCTGCGAAACGCCGATGGCGAGCCTCTCGGTGAATTCTTCTGGGATGCCACCGGCCCCGTGCTCGGACCCGAGACCACTTCGCGCGGCCCCGCCGTGCGCGCTATCCAGCGATATCAGCGACTCTTCCCGCAGCCCGAATGGGCCGCACCTTTCATGCAGCGCGCCCGGCGCACAGAGATACCCGGCATCACGGTGGCCGGGGCCCCTTCAAATGTCGCGCAGACAAAAATCGCGGCACTCACACTCGAAGCCTGGGCAAAGGAAATAGGCTTCGATAACGTGGCCTCTCCACGCACGGCTATCGTCGTGCCCGATGAGAACCTCCTACTCCCGCTGCTCCACTCCCTCCCACCCGACCTGAAGAGCGTGAACCTCACGATGGGCTACTCGATGCGCTACACGGCCATCTCAAGTTTCGTGCACCATCTCCGCCGCCTTCAGGGACGGCGCCGCAAGACAGGCGACCGCATCGGCTACCTCCGGGACGACATCCGGTTGGTGCTCGCCCATCCGCTCGTACACCTGCTGATCGGGTCGGACACGGCCAACCGTCTCAACGGAGAAATAGGCCGAAGCCATATGCGCGTCGTGCCTCTCGACATGATCGCCGAGCGAACCCCGAAACTTGCCGACATAATCACTCCGATTTCTCCCGACGCCACCCCGCAGCAGGTGGTGGAATATCTTGAGAGTGTGTTCAAAGCGCTTGATGACGCCCTGAAAGCCAAGGCTGTAGCCGAAAAGGAGAAGAAAGAGGAGACACAGAATTCCGAGGGAGAAACTGCCCGGGCGGAACTCAGCACCGTCGACACCAAGATAGAACGCAATCAGATTGCCGTCTACCGCCTCGCTACCTCGCGCCTTCTTTCGAGCATCCTGCGGCACGACATCGGTATGTCGTGGTACAGTGTGTTTCATCTCATCGACCGCCTCGTGGCGGGTGAGACCATATCGTTTGACGGCCGTCCGCTGGCGGGCCTTCAGGTGATGGGACTTCTTGAAACCCGCGCTCTCGATTTCGACCGCGTCATTATCCTTTCGCTCAACGACAAGGTGATGCCGCGACGATCCCGACGCCGCACTTTCGTGCCCGACACCTTGCGCCGGGGCTACGGCCTGCCAACAGCCTCGCAGGGTGAGGAGCTCTATTCTTATTATTTCTACAGGCTCCTATCCAGGGCCGGAAACGTAACGCTTATATATGATGCGCGCGCCTCCGACGGCATGCGCTCCGGGGGTAAGTCGCGTTTCCTCATGCAGCTCGAGATGCTCCATGCCCGAGGGGCGGTGAAGGAGGTGAACTACTCCTTTCGTCTCGACAGCAATGAGACCAAGCCCTCTTCCATCCCCAAGACCGATAAGGTGCTGGATATGCTCAGTGATTTCACAGCCACTGAACAGGGACGCAACCTGTCGGCCTCCGCGCTTATGAATTATGTGGGATGTCCGGTGAAATTCTACTATAAGAACGTGGTGCGAATCTCCGATGATCCCACCGACAGCGACAGCATCGACCCCATCACTCAGGGTAATATCGTGCATGACGCGATGCTCTCACTCTATTTCCCTGAGAATAAACGAAGAAAATACCTCGCCCCGGGAGAGCGCGTGACGCTCGACGCCGACTACTTCAACACTCTGCTTGAGCAGCCTTGGCGCATAGAGGAGGCGGTGAGGCGCGCCATAAATGAAAACCATTACAAGCTGAAACCTGAATCATGCGACCGACCCCTCCGAGGCACGGTGCAGATGGTGGCGCAGCGGCTCGTGAGTCAGATTAAGGAAGTGATCGCGCACGACCGTTCGCTTGCCCCCGTCACGCTCGTGGGCGGCGAGATGGCCGACAATATCCGCTACTCTGTCGACGGCTCCACGGAAGTGAACATGCGCTATGCCTTCGACCGCGTGGATATCGTGAACGGCCGCATGCGCATAATCGACTATAAGACCGGTAAGGCCCGCGTGGCGGCCGAGAGCGAGGAATCTGTGTTCAGTTCTGATTATAGTTCCCACTATCTCCCGCAGCTGCTGATCTATGCCGATCTGCTCCGGCGGAAGGTGGGCGATGAGGGCAAGGAAATCGAACTCCATATCTATGATGTAAATGTCATCGGAGAAGAGGGCTCCGTGCGTCCTACCATCGGGAAGGGAAAGGCAGCCAAAGAAATCATAAGCCATACGGAACTCAAGCAAACATTCGACAAGGAGATGAAGCGCATCATCACCGAGATATTCGACCCTCAGACTCCGTTTAATCCAACCGACGATGAGGCAAACTGCACTTTCTGCGCTTATCGCAACCTCTGCAGAAGATAACGAACAACTATGAAGAAAGCAGACAGCATAAAGAAGGCCATAGGCAAGGCCGGGGCCTCACTGGCCTCGCTCATCAAGATCGCGCTGATGTCGCGCCGCCCCTCTCCGCGCGTGAAGGAAGAGAAAGACACCATCATCATCATGGGCAACGGGCCGTCGCTCCGCGATGCCATCGACAACAACCGCGAAGCACTCATGGCGTTCCCGCGTATGGCCGTAAATCTGTCGGCGCTCGCTCCTGAATTCCGCGAACTTCGCCCGGACTATTACATTCTTGCCGACATAGCCTTCTTCCTGAAGGAGAAGACGGGGAAGGTGCCGGCGCTCTGGGCAGCCCTGGCGGATGTGGAGTGGCCGATGACGCTCTTCCTGCCGGCCATAGCGCGTAAGATGCCGGAGGTGGAATGTCTCCCTCCCAACGTAACGGTGAAGTATTATAACCTCACTCCGGCCGAGGGATGGAAATTCCTGATGCATCCCATCTATGATTCCGGACTCGCCATGCCGCGACCCCGCAATGTGCTCGTGCCCTCCATCCTCTGCGCGATGCGCGAGGGTTTCCGCCGGATCGTGCTCATCGGTGCCGACCACAACTGGGCGAAGACGCTATGGGTGACGGAACGAAACCGCGTGGTGTCGGTGCAGCCGCATTTCTATAAGGATGATGATGCCGAGCTCCGCCGTGCGGAGGAGATATTCGCCGGCGTGCATATCCATGACGTCTATGAAAATTATGCGATCGCTTTCCGCAGCTATTTTAATGTGAAGGATTATGCCGACGCGCGCGGCGTGGAAATCCTCAACGCCACCCCCGGCAGCTTCATCGATGCCTTCCCGCGCACGCGGCTCGCCGACCTCTGATTTACTTATTCTGAATATAATCCCCTTACTATGCGACCTAAGAGACTGATATCTGCTATATTTCTCCTACTGGCTTACGCCGTCTGCGCTTCGGCTCAGACGGATGCGGAGCAGGTGATACGCATCGGGCGCAATGTGCTCTCGATGGACGACTATATGCTCTCGATCCGCTATTTCAATCAGGCCATAAGCGCGAAGCCCTATCTCGCAGAGCCTTATTATCTGCGGGCCTACGCCAAGATGCAGCTCGAGGATTATGAAGGGGCTGAGGCCGACTGCTCGCTCTCGCTCGACCGCAACCGCTATCTGACTGAGACTTACCGTCTGCGCGGCTATGTGCGCCAGCAACTTGGCAAGGACTCTCTGGCGGTGACCGATTATGACGAGGGCCTACGCTATAACCCGCGCGATAAGTATTTTCTATTCTATAAAGCCGTGGCGGAGGGTGAGATTAAGCGTTACGCTGCCGCCGACTCCACCTATGCAACCCTTCTGCGTCTCTATCCGGGCTTCGACGACGGCTATGCCGCCCGAGGCCGCATGCTCTTTCTGGAAGGAGATACGGTAGGAGCGTTGTCCGACGTGAGCCGGGCTATCGAGTTGAATGCCAATTCGATTCAGCCGCACCTTATCCGCGCCGATATCGAGGTGAAGCGGAAGAACTGGGAGGGGGCATTAGCGGATATCAATGAGGCTATACGCCTCAGGCCGCACGAGGCGGATTATTATCTGAACCGGGCCTTCATCCGCTATAATACGGATGATTTCCAGGGGGCACTGGCGGATTACAACTATACTCTCGAACTGGAGCCTAACAATACGGCGGCACTCTTCAACCGGGCGCTGCTGCGCTATGAGGTGCGCGATTTCAATCGTGCGGCCAAGGATCTGGAGGGCGTGCTCGCGCTTGACCCGGAGAATTTCCATGCGCGCTACAACCGGGGTCTGATCAATCTGGAGCGCAGTAACTATCAGGCCGCCCTGGAAGATTTCGCGGCTATCGCGCGCCGCTATCCGCGATTCCACCCGGCATTCTATGCGATGGCGGAGGCCTATGATAAACTCGGCAATAAGGCTGCGGCAGGCCGAAGCTATATGCAGGCGGAGAATCTTATCCGCGCTTACGTGAAGAATCCGGAACGCAACCCGCTCGACCGTCCGGCGATCGCCGCGGGGCGTGCCAACGACGGCCGACCCGATTCTCCGGAATCGGAGGAGGAGGTGATGGACCGTTTCAATCAGCTGGTCACGGCGGGGCATGCTGCTGAGACACAGCTGGCGTATAACGACCGTATCAAGGGACGCGTGCAAGACCGCGACGTAATCATTGAGCCGGAACCTCTTTATATGGTTTCTCTTGCGGAGGGACCCGCTTCGCTGCAGAATGGTGCGAATTATTTCCGTGAACTGGCTGATTTCAATTCGGCGGCCTATATCGGTCAGCGGCTTTATCTGGCGCCGGCGGCGTCGGTTGTGCCGGAGGATTATGATCATCTTTTCGCACTCACGGATGAGCTTGCGCAGACTGCCGAACAGAGTGACCGTGCGGCCGACTGGCTTGTGTTAGGGATTGCGCGAACGATGCTTAAGGATTCGGAGGGTGCGGTGAAGGCGCTCAATCAGGCACTTAAGCTGATGCCGGGGTATTCGGTGGCACTGATGGCGCGCGCCTACGCTTATCAACTTTCGGGAGATGCGCACATGGTGCCCCTGGCTATCGACGATTATGATGCGGCGCTTGCGGCCAACCCGCGGTTGCTTTTCGCCTGGCACAACAAGGGCAACATATATTATAACAACGGGGATCTAACCTCCGCGTTAGGTGCCTACGGCGAGGCTCTGGCGATTGATCCGTCATTTGCCCCGGCGCTCTACAATCGAGGCATCACCTACCTGCGCCTCGGCAACAAGCACCGCGCCTTCGCCGACCTCTCGAAGGCCGGCGAGCTCGGCATCACCGCCGCCTACAACCTCCTCAAGCGCATGAAATAACCCCTATGTGCGGGGAGCCTCCCGGCTCGCCGATACCGGACCCGTTACCCGACCCGGCACGCGGTTGCAACTATTATTCTAACTTCAATTGAGGGCGATTTTAACTTAAAAATGTTAAAATTTGAGTCTACGCATTAAAAAAAACAATTTTTTTACTGATTTCATATTGTGTTTAGAAAATTTATATTACCTTTGCATCGTTTTTGATAGCAAACATTGTTTTATTATTTAAATTCACACGAAAATGAAGAAAGTAGCTTACTCGCTTGCTGTTCTTTTCAGCGTAGCACTCGTATCTTGCGGTGGCAACAAGGCTGCCGAGGCTCAGGACACTGACACTGTAGCTGTTGAGGTTGCAGAAGAAACTGCAGTTGTTGCTAACGACTCTGACACTACTGTTGTAGTTGCTGAGGCTGTTGAGGCTGCTCCCGTTGCTGACTCTGCGAAGTAATTTTCGCTTCAGAACAAGCAAGACGATTTAATCGTTTAGAACAGGCCTTCCCTTGCGGGAAGTGCCTGTTTTCTTTTTGTCTATTCAGTTTTTTTATTAATTTTGCACACAAATCATTATTCCAACCTTTAATTCCCGTAAGGGAACGACTTACACCTTAACTCATGAGAAATTTCATTTCTGTAGCGCTTCTGGCCGGGGCATCTCTCATAGCCTCAGCCCAGAACTATCCCGACCTCTATCTCCGCGGTGATATCACCGGCGCATGGGGAGTCCAGGAATCCTACAAGTTTACCCGCGAAGGCGAGAACCATTACACCCTCACTGTGCCCGAACTCAGAGATGCGTTCAAGATCTCCAATTCCGACTGGACGGTCAATCTCGGTGTCCCCGCCGGCGATGACGCTCTGATTGCTTCTTCACGCACGGTGAGAAGTGTGCACGACGGTGAGAACTATCAGGCAAACGGCCTGCGCGATGTCACAATCTCATTCGACCTCAATATGGACGGCGGAGTGGCGGCCGAGACAAACGTAACCTTCACCGTGTCAGGCACGCCGGTGGATCCTACCGACAACAGAGTGTCGGGCACACTTCCGGTGTTCTACATCAACACCGAAAACAACCAGCCCATCACCACCAAGGAATATTACCTGAAGGCCACCTACTGGCTCGACCCGATGGGCGTCGAAGGCATCGAGGCTATCGGCTCAGCCTCCGAACCTCTGGGCATGCAGATACGCGGCCGCGGCAACTACACATGGCGCGCGTTCGAGAAGAAACCCTACCGCATCAAGCTCGATAAGAAGGCCGAGCTCCTCGGCATGAACAGCAACAAGCACTTCGCGCTCCTCGCTCATGCCGACGACGACCGCGCTTTCATGCGCAACGCCACAGGCTTTCAGGTGAGCCGCCTCTCCGGCCTCCCCTGGACTCCCGCAGATGAGCCCTGTGAAGTCGTGCTCAACGGCGATTATATCGGCCTCTACTTCCTCACCGAAGTGATCCGCTTCGACAAGAAGCGCATAAATATGACCAATCCCGACGATGAGGTGGAAGACTGGCTGGCAGAGAATCCCGGCATGTCGGCCGACCAGTATCCCTGGGATGAAGGCGACTACTCAGGACCCTGGATTGTGGAATTCGACAATACCGAGGATGTCGGCCAACTCACTATCCCCACGCTCCAGCATTGCGAGGAACCCTTCCGTGTAACTTACAAAAAACCGGAAGATTATGTCACCGACAAACACCGCGAATGGCTCTACAACGAGATCGTGGAAATCGACCGCATGCTCTACGGCAACACCCGCGCCGGCGCCAACTGGACCGACAAGATCGATCTCACTGACGCAGCCCGCTTCTTCGTGGTAAACCAGATAATGAACAACTACGAATCCTATCACGGCTCATGCTACCTTACCCGCGCCCGTGGTGAGAACGAGAAGTGGCATTTCAGCCCCGTATGGGACTTCGGCTCTGCATTCCAGCCCTCGCGCGACCAGTCGAAATGGATCTGGGACAGCGAATGGGATCAGCACTGGATCCGAGCAATGTGGGACAACCCGCAATTCCAGGCCGAGGTGAAACGCCAGTTTGAACAGATCAAGGCCAACGGACTAAACGATATCTACAACTACCAGAATGCTTACGTTGCACGCATCAAGGCTGCCGCCGCCAAAGACTACCAGCGCTGGGGCAACAAGGGCTACGGCAACGCCGATATGGACGGTAAGCTCCATGAAGTGCAGAATCAGCTGCGCACATCCATCAGTTCATTCGCCACAAAGCTCGGTTCGGTAGTGACCGACCCTGATCCCATTGATCCCACCGATCCCGAAAACGCACCCGTGCTTTACCTCCGCGGTGATATCAACGGCTGGGGCACGTCGGACGACTATAAGTTCAGCACGACCGACGGTACAAACTACTCCCTTAAGGCCAACGACTTCTCAGGCTCCTTCAAGATCGCCGACAGCAACTGGGGAGATTACGATCTCGGCTTCGGGGGCGGTCCCCTTGATTTCAACACTCCCTACACTCTCGAAGATAGAGGAGGAAATATTGAGCTTTCTACTTCTCCCGTAAAGAATGTCGTGTTCCAACTCGATCTCAGCAAGAAGGAACTTCGCGTGCGTAACACCACCGGCGTTGAGGAAATCGGAGCCGGCAATGAGGCGGAAGCCATCTACTTCAACCTCCAGGGCATCGCTATAGAGCAGCCCGAGAAAGGCCGGATCGTGATCCGCGTCGTCGGCAACCGCGCCGAGAAGATCATCTACTGATAATCCGGCACCGACCCGGAGTGCTCCCGGCACTACCGGCCATGATATCCCGGGCCCTTGCCTGCTCTCCGCGAGCTCAGGCAAGGGCTTGTTGTGTATGTCAAGTATTTGTGTTATCTTTGTGGCCGGATGTGCGCCCGAATGCGCGCTTATTAGCAATATGAACAGCAAATTAAAAGTTATCATCTTCGGCGCGATCGGAGTGCTTATCGGTCTGATAGCACTGATCGTGGTGCTAATCGTGCAGAACAACGGCCAGACCGAGGCTGTGAATCAGGCCCAGGCCCGTGCCGACAGTCTCGCTATCGCCAACGACCAGCTTCTGCTCACCAATGAGTTTGATCAGCTCAACGCTGACTTCAACCAATATGAAGGGCAGCAGATTCACCTGAAGAACGACTCCCTTATCGTGCAATATAATCAGGCGCGTATGAAAATCGAGGGCCTCATCAAGGAGCTCGATGCGGAAAAGAAGAGTCATAATAAGGATCTGTCGGCCAGCCGCGCCAAGATCAAGCAGCTTGAGGGCGAGATCGCCACGCTGAAGGGCATCGTGCGCCACTATCTGGAAGAAATCAAGCGTCTCGGCGAGGAAAACGCCGGACTGAAGCAGGAAATAAAGCAGGTGCAGGAGAAAAACGAGCAACTCTCCACGCAGGTGACTCAGGCCACGGCATCCAATCAGCAACTCACTCAGACCGTGCAGCTCGCCAAGAAGCTCAACATAACCGGAATGTCGTTTAACGCATATAATAAGAAAGGGAAGGTTGAGAAGAACATCACCAAGGCGCGGCAACTGGGCGTGCACTTCACGGTCAGCCCCAACAACACCGCCTCTCCGGGCATGAAGGAATTCTATATGCGCGTCATCTCCCCCGAAGGTGCGCTGCTCGGCGGCGGAGGCTACTTCAAGATCGACGGCCAGTCGGTGGAATCGACCGCACACCGCTCGGTGGAATATGCCAACGAAGAGACTCCGGTCTCAATCTACTGGGATGTCAACACCACGCTGACCCCGGGCGACTACACGGTGGAAGTGTTCTGCGACGGTTATCGACTCGGTTCACGCCACTTCACAATGAAGAAATAACTTAGTTCCGACCGGCGCCAGGTGGCGCCGGTCTTTTTTTTATCTAAACTGCAGGCTTGCGCATC
>CAMWYR010000024.1 GCA_947178505.1 uncultured Muribaculaceae bacterium
CCCTGCTGACGGTTCTGCTGCGGACGCTGCTGGTAACCGCCCTGGTTGTTGTAGCCGCCCTGACGGTTCTGCTGGTTATAATGATTCTGCTGGTTGCCGTAGCCCCCCTGCTGACGGTTCTGGTTATATCCGCCCTGCTGGCGCGGCTGGTATCCCTGCTGACGGTTCTGTGTATATCCACCCTGCTGGCGCGGCTGCGTATATCCGCCCTGATTATGAGTGTTATATCCCCCCTGGTTAAAGCCCGATTCCTGCTGGCGGGGCTGATAGGGCCGGGGTTCATAATTCTGCTGACGCTGCTGATATGGACGCGGCTGATAGTTCTGCTGGCGCTGCTGATATGGACGCTGCTGATAGCCTCCCTGCTGACGCTGACCATAGCCGTAATTTCTCTGCTGATAGCCTTCCTGCGCATTCACGCCCTCGTTCTGGCTGTTCTGTGAATAGGGGCGCTGCTCGTAACGAGTCTCATGTTCTGTGCGGTCTGTGGGCATTCCAAGTCCGTGCACTCCGCCGATACGCGGTCTTTTCGGTTTCTTCGATTCTTCCATAATCTTTTTAATGAGTAAATATCGCCTGCATCGCTGCTGAGGCGTCCCGGTCATCCCGACCGGCTTCCCGACCGATCTTTTATCGTCAATCTGCGCCGGAATGAGTCGTTTCAACCAATTGGATTTCAGGCTCCAAAATTAAGAAAAAATTCTCAATTAAGCAACAAAAAAAATTGATTGTCATCACGACAACCAATCTTGCGTTAACCTTAAAATCTAATACCATGAAAAACTCAATGCAAAAGTACAAATTATTTTTCAATATCTGCTATAAAACATAAGAAATTTTCTTATATTTAACTAATATTAACATTATGCAATTAAATTCATTAAAAATTAATATTTATTGGCATTTCCTCCGAATGAATTGGAGTCTCCATCCACAAATGCTTCCGGTTATGGCCGAAATATAAAAGATGAGGCCGGGTCCTGGCGGGCCCGGCCTCATGGGTATGTCTAAATCAGGTTTCTATAATCAGTTGTTGTCCCTGCGTTGATCTTCGGGCTGATTAATTAGCCTCGAGGATACAGATTGCTACGCGGTTCCAGGATTCTTCGTCGAACATCTCACCGATGCCGCAACCCTCTGCCTCAATGCGTGATGCAGGAATCTTATAGCGGCTCATCAGCTGATTCTTAACTGACTCTGCGCGTGCATTGGCAAGCTTGATGTTGAGCTCTTCGGGACCATCCTTCGATGCGTAACCCTTGATCACTACCTTGCTGCCGGGGTGATTGTTCAGGTAAGCCGCGATCATCTCTACGTTAGGCTGCTGGTCAGCGCCGATTGCAGAAGAACCGATCTTGAAGAAGACGTAGCGAACGGATTCGAGATTGTTCTTAACCTCCTTCACAACCTTCGGGGGCTGGTTGCGGAGCTGCTCGAGCTGTGCGTTAAGTGCCTCTGCCTCTGCTCTCAGACGTGCGTTGGCTGCATCTGCGTCGCTCACCTGGCCACGGAGTGCGTTGATCTGGGCGTTAAGACCATCTACCTCTTCCTGGTTGTAGGGCTTTACAGGAGTGAAGCCGTTGCCACCGAAGTTGTAGGCTACGCCGGCCATAAGGTTGAAGTTCGCGCGGTTAAGGTTGTAAGACGCTGTGCTGCGGTCAACCGGACGGCTCGTCATATCCCAGAGGATAGAAGGGCTGATAGCGATCGTCACGTAGTCGCTTACGTTGAAGTTGAAATTAAGACCTACCTTCGTGCCGAAGTAATTCTGGTCTTTGATGCGGGTCTCATATCTGTGGCCCCATCCTGCACCTGCCTGAGCCTCGATATCGAACTTGCGGGTGTAGCCGGGATAACCGCCGAAGAGGTTGAAAAGATTCACTGCTCCGTAAGCACCAACATAAGAGTCATCGAATGCTGTTGAGCTCTGCGGGCCGCGCACTGTCGAAGTGTTGATGGCGAAATCGCCTTCCGCACCGACCTTGAACGCGGGAGTGATCTTCTTGGCGAGATCAAGTTCGATCACCGGACGCATGCTTCCGAAGAAGGGGTGATGATTCATGGGGGTTGTCACACCACCCTTGATACCGAGCGACCAGTTGTCGCCGAACTTAGGCGTCTCATACGCCGTCTGAGCTGAAGCTGTGGCTACTGCGCCAAGAGCTAAGGCTGTTGTAAGAAAGATATTTTTCATAATTCAGGGTTTGATTTATCTTCTTTTCTTAAGTTACTACTTTTAATTGTATTCCTTATTCAAGAAGTTGGAGATAGTTGAATAGTGGTTTTCATCTATCATAACAACGCTTTCTTCCGTATAGTTCGGTATTTTTAAAAAAAATCAGGCTTCTGCCCGATTTTTTTCGGTAGAAGCCTGAATTTTAAGGCTCCATCCACTAAAATTTCTTGATGCCAGGGCGTCGGATTTTTAATGGATGGAGCCTTAGTCTTTATCCGCGTGATTATTTGAGTTTGATTATCTGAGTTTAAGCATTCGCCCCGGCGTCAGCCGGTCAGCTGAATTGAGCATATTGAGACGGCAGAGCGTAAGCACTGACACGTTATGCTTCCTTGCCACGCTCTCGAGCGTATCGCCGGGTCGCACCACATACGTGCTCTTCGTGCTCGCGCCCGTGGCCGCCGCGGGCATCACGCCCCCGATCCGCGGATTCTCGGCGTCGAGCGACGCGAGCGAGCGATGTGGCGCCACCCCTCCGGGCATCGAGAAGTCGAACAGCTTGGTCGGATCAACGGCCTGCCCGTCGACGCGCGTCTCGAAATGCAGGTGCGGCCCGGTGGAATTACCGGTGTTGCCTCCTAACGCGATCGGATCGCCGGCTCTCACGCGCATACCCTGCGCCACGAGCGGCCGCGACAGGTGCGCGTAGCGTGTCTCCATCCCGTTAGGATGCGAGAGGCAGACAAAAATACCGTAGCCTTTCGGATCAGTCGATACGCGGGTCACGGTGCCTTCGATTGCAGCCACTACCGTATCGCCGACCTGCAGCGCGATGTCGACGCCCTTGTGCATGCGGCCGAACTTCGGACGGTAGCCGAAGCCGGAGGTAAGACGCCCCGAGATCGGCAACACGGCATCGCCGGGCATCGTCGGTCGGCGGAAGTTGGTGTAGGGGTGCCGCCCCAGCCCGGTCGGATTGTAAGTGGCCGTGAACGAGCCTCCCTTGCCGGGGCCCCCCATTGTGGTCTCGAAGTCGGTAAGCGCGGCATTGATATCGTAGGCATCAAGCACGCCTATGAGCGGATCCCCTCCGCTGCGGCTGCCCGCCGACGTCGATTTCTCGAATTCGGCAAACACGCCCTCGATCGTGGCCGGAGCTTTCGCCTGCTTCTTCCCCGCCGGTGCCGTCTGCGCGGCCCCCATCCCTGAAAGCACGCCGTCGAGGAGCGCTCCGAAGTCGTCGCTCTGTGCCATCGCCATCGATGGCCCCAGGGCAAGCAGGCTCATTACTATTCCGGCTATCCTGCGCATATTATTCTTCTCTTTCTCTATCCTTATCGTCGTTCACGTCGGCTTCCTCATCTTCTTCGCGGTTCTCCACCTTCGTCTCTGCCCATTGCTGACGCAGCGGACGCACGAAGAGGATCCAGGCGCACGCTCCCACGAACGACAGGAAGATGAATCCTGCAAGAATCAGCACTTTCCGCGGCTTCGACGCCTTCACGGGCACAGTAGCCGGCTCAAGCGTGGCGTAGACCGGAGTCTGCTCCTGCACCTTCGCCTTAGCCATATTCAGCTGCTGCGATGTCTGGTTGAATACGTTGAACGCCAGCGTCGCCTCGTTCTCGAGGCGGTCGCGCATCGTCTGCGCCGAATGCAGCACGATGCCCTGGTGCGTGTCGAGATAGTTGGCGTAGCGCTGCTGAGCGGCATAGTAGTTCTCGCGCGCCTCGTCGTTGAGCTTCTGGATGAACCACAGATCCTGACGCGCCTTCTCGGTGCGGTAGTTGGTCACGAATTCCTTCAGACGGTTGGCTACCGTGTCGGCAAGCACCGCCGACACCATCGGATCCTGCATCGTCACCGAGATCGACACTACGAATGTCTTCTCGTCGACGCTCGCCGTCACCATCTCCTCAAGCGACTGAAGCATCAGGAACTGATCCATCGAGATGACGATCGGGCCGTTCTCATCCTCAACGGTGATCTCCTTCTCGTCATCGTCCGACTTGAGAAGCGCCAGAAGCTTGCCGGGAGCGCCGGTGATCACGCTCCACCACGGCGACTTCACGTCATCCTCCAGATACTGCTCGAGCGTAAACTTCCGCTCGCCGTCGATATCGGTCAGGTTCACGCTCAGCAGATCGAGGCTGAACGGCACCGACTTGATAATGTCTGGATAGAGCTGCGGAGAGAGCGCGTCGGCTCCGGCGCTGCTCATGTTGATGCCCGCCATCGACGCCAGCGCACCGAGACCACCCGACGAACCGGTCTTCGCATCGGCAAACTCCGGCGAGAGCTTGATCTCGGTGGTGTAGGCCTTCGGAATACTGAAAGCTATGATCAGACCTAACACGGCGCCGCAGACACACCATATCAGGATGAGTTTCTTCTCCTGCCAGAGCTTCTTTGCAAGCGCGATGAGATCTATCTCCTTGTCGTCGCCCTGAGGCGCCGCCATTTCGTTATTTTCCTGCATATCCTTCATCTGTCGTTATTTTTTAACCATTGAGGCTACGGCTGCCGCCATTGTCGCTACTGAACCCAGACCCGAGATCAGCGGTATCACGCGCTCCCAGAACTGATTGTTCTTCTCCGGCTTCGACGGCACGATGATGTGACTGCCCGGCTCTACCACCGTGTTACGGCCCACCTTCGCCACCATTCCGTTCATGTAGATGATGAATGCCTTGTTCTTCTTCGCCTGCTGGCCGTAGCCGCCGGCCTGGTTGATGTAGTAAGACACTTTCTCGCCCGGCTGGTAGATTGTGGTGTTGGGCAGCATCACGTCGCCCGAGACCTTAACGGTGCTCTGCTGCTCGGGGATGAAGAGGCGATCGCCCGGCTGCAGCACGAGGTCCTGCACCGATCCGGGGTGCGCCAGTGCATAGGGCAGGTTGATACCCACGTTGTAGTCGTACGAGATATCGAGTTTGCTTGTCGAGATCGAGTCGTTGGTCGCCTGATTGTACATCGCCATGCGGATCACGTTCTGACGCTCCTGATACTCGTCGTCGGTCATGCGGCGCTTGAGGTAGGCGCCCTTCACGTAGGCGCCGTCGACGATACCGCCGGCGCGCTGCACGAGGTCGCTCAGTCGCTCGTTGCGCTTGTAGAGCGTATATGAGCCGGGAAACACGATCTCGCCGTCGATGCTCACGCTGCGCTGTGTCGAGTAAGTCGGCGACTTGCGCACCGTGACTTGGTCGTAGGGCTTGAGCAGGAACTCCGATCCGCGGTCGCGCTTGGCCTGGAGGCCCCCGGCGATGTTGACGGTGAAGATGTCGGCGAGCTGCGGGGATTCAGTCACGGCCAGCGGGTCGTTGATGCGGCGCGCGATCTCCACGCGCACCGCCGAGGCGCCCTCGAGCAGGCCGCCGGCACGCAGGATAAGGTCTTCCACGGTCGTGTTGGCGATGTAGGAATAGGGGCCCGGATGCGCCACCATGCCCGAGATGGTGAAGTCGCCCTTCTCCTCGATGAGCTGGCTGCTGCTGATGTCGATGATGTCGTTCTTCTGCAGCGTGATGTCGGGCTCGTAGCCGCTCATCACGGCACCAAGGTCGAAGGGTATCACCTCGAGCGACAGGTCGGGACCCTCGCGGTAGATGAACGCGCGCCCCCGGTAAGCATCGTCGGTGAGGCCGTCGGCCAGGCCGATGAGTTCGCGGAGCGTGGTGGCTTTCGAGCCGAGCGCGTAGAGACCGGGACGGTTCACGGCGCCCTTCAGTTCGACGCGGTTGCTGTAGCGGTCAAGCACGTTGCCGACGGTAATCACGTCGCCGTCTTGCAGACGGTAGCTCGCGAACTCGCCCTTGTCGATGTTGTAGAGGTCGTTGTCCTCGCCGTTCTGACGCGACAGGCGCACCATTCCCGAATAGGCGTCGCCGGCGAAGCCGCCCGCATATTCGATGAGCGATGCCACGGTCTCGCCCGGCTTGATTTCATAGTACATCGGGCGCTTAACGTTCCCCGAGATGTTGACGATCTGCTCGTAGGGGGGCACGATGATCACGTCGCCCTCCTGCAGGCGGATGTTGCCGCTCTGCTTGCCGTTGAAGAGATAGTCGTAGATGTCGACGTTGGCGATGCGGCGCCCGTTGCGAAGCACCGTGATGTTACGCATCGAACCGATGTTGTTGATGCCGCCGGCGTTGTAGAGCGCGTGGAACACGGTCGAGAACGGAGAGATCTGGAACGATCCCGGACGGTCAACCTCACCCATGATGTCGATGTTGATCGAGCGCACGTCGCCGAGGTTGACGCTGATGTCGGTCTGGTCGGTGCTCACGCCGGCATATTTGCTGGCGAAGAGATTGCGCACGTATTGGTTGGCCTCCTCGATCGTCTTTCCGTTGAGATGCACCGGTCCGAGGCGCGAGATCATGATCGAGCCTTCGGGCGAGATCGTCTGGCGGAGATGCTCCTCGGCGTCGCCCCACATGTCGATAATCACCTCATCGCCCGGGCCGAGGCGGTAATTACGCGGCGTGGCCATGTTCTTGTTGGGCGCGAAGGTCAGGTTGCTGGTGTTGAAGAGGTCGTGGCCGTACACCTCCCGGGCGGCCTCGCCGCGGTCGGGCGCGAACACGTCGACTACGAGTCCCGAGTTCTGATAGGCCGTTTCGGGGGGCGCGTCGCGGCCGTCGTCGGAGAGCGCAGCTGTCTGCGCCTCTACCTGCGTGCCGGTCGTCACCGACCCCTCGCGGTTATATTTCGAACGAATGCGGCGGATCTGCGCCTGGCTCACGCCGTTGGCGATCAGCTCCTTGCTTATGTCACTGTTCGATTTGCCCGCCGCCGACTGCGCGCGGATATATGTGATCACTTCGTCGTCGGTCATAGCCGAGGCCGCGAGCGCCACGGCCACGAGCCCTGCGGAAAGTAATAGTCTGAGGTTCATTTTCCGTTGATGTGTCGTTGTGGTGTATGATGTTGCTGGTTGCTTATCAGTTAGTCGCGGAGGAAGATGTCGCGCGTGTAGACCTTCTCCTTCACGTCGTCAAGCACCGACGCATAGCGGTTGGCCACGATCGCATACGATTCCTTCTTGAAGCGGTCGAGATCGTTCACGACCTCGCTGCCGAAGAATGTGGTGCCGTCCTCGAGCGTGGGCTCATATACGATCACCTTCGCCCCCTTCGCCTTCAGGCGCTTCATCACGCCCTGGATCGACGACTGGCGGAAGTTGTCGGAATTCGATTTCATTGTCAGGCGGTAGACGCCGATTACGCAGTCACCCTCCTTCGCCTTGTCAAACTGGCTGTTGTTGCCGTACCATCCGGCCTTGCGCAGCACCTGATCGGCGATGAAGTCCTTGCGCGTGCGGTTGCTCTCCACGATGGCGGTCATCATGTTCTGCGGCACGTCGGCATAGTTCGCGAGCAGCTGCTTGGTGTCTTTGGGGAGGCAGTAGCCGCCGTAGCCGAACGACGGGTTGTTGTAGTGCTTGCCGATGCGCGGATCGAGTCCGACGCCGTCGATTATCGCCTGAGCGTCGAGGCCCTTCACCTCGGCGTAGGTGTCGAGCTCGTTGAAGTAGCTCACGCGAAGCGCCAGGTAGGTGTTGGCAAAGAGCTTCACGGCCTCGGCCTCCTTCATGCCCATATAGAGCACGTCGATATCCTCCTTGATGGCGCCCTGACGGAGCAGGTCGGCGAAGACGTGGGCTTTCTCGGTGAGTTTATCGACGCTGGTCACTGCGCGGATAGCCGCATTCTCCTCCGCGAAGCGGGGCTCGTCGATAATCTTGGGGATGCCGGCGATGATGCGCGAGGGGTAGAGGTTGTCGTAGAGCGCCTTGCTCTCGCGCAGGAACTCGGGGAAGAAGAGGAGGTTGAATTCCTTCACCCCCTTGGCGGCATATTTCTCGTAGAGGCTGCGGCAGTAGCCCACGGGAATCGTCGATTTGATCACCATCACGGCCCCGGGGTTGACCGACAGCACGAGGTCGATCACATCCTCGATATTGTGAGTGTCGAAATAGTTGGTGTTGGGGTCATAGTTGGTGGGGGCGGCGATCACGACGAAATCGGCGTCGCGGTAAGCCTCCGCGCCGTCGAGCGTAGCGGTCAGGTCGAGTTCCTTCTCGGCGAGATATTTCTCTATATATTCATCCTGGATAGGCGAGCGGCGGTTGTTGATGAGTTCCACCTTCTCGGGGATGATGTCTACGGCAGTCACCTTATTATGCTGCGCGAGCAGCGTGGCGATGGAGAGTCCGACATAGCCGGTTCCGGCAACAGCGATATTGTACATATTCTAATGGTTGTGAGATAAGTCGTTTATTACATAATGCGCCGAAGGGGGCATTTATTGCCTTCAGTCGATATTGAAATAGCGTCTGAACCACTCCACCGTCCTGTTGATGCCTTCCTGAAGGTCGGTGTCGGGCCGGAAACCGGTGGCCTCGGCGAGCGCCGACGAGTCGGCGTAGGTCTGGTAGACATCGCCCGGCTGCATCGGGAGGAATTCCTTGCGGGCTTCGCGGCCGGTTGCCTTCTCGATGCAGCTGATGTAGTCCATCAGGCGCGTCGGCCGCTGGTTGCCGATATTGTAGATGCGGTAGGGCGCGCGCGATGTGGCGGGGTCGGGATTTTTGTCGTCCCAGGCCGGATTTCTCTCCGGCAGGATGTCGACGAGCCTCGCGAGGCTCTCCACGATATCGTCGATATAGGTGAAGTCGCGCCACATGTCGCCATGGTTGAACACCTTGATCGGCCTGTCGTGCAGTATGGCGTCGATGAAGAGATAGGGCGACATGTCGGGGCGTCCCCAGGGGCCGTAGACGGTGAAGAAGCGCACGCCCGTCACCGGCAGGTCATATAGTTGCGAATAGGCGTGGGCCATCAGTTCGTTGCTCTTCTTCGTGGCCGCGTAGAGGCTCACCGGATGAGCCACGTCGGAATGCTCCGAGAAAGGCACGTTTCCGTTTAGCCCGTAGACGCTGCTCGACGACGCGAAGATCAGATGCTTCACGCCGTTATGGCGGCAACCCTCCAGCACATTGGCGAAACCCTTCACGTTACTCTCCACATAGTCGAGCGGGTGCGTGATCGAATGGCGCACGCCCGCCTGGCCTCCTAAATTGATCACCACGTCGAAAGCGCCGTTGGCGAAGAGCATCTCCATCGGCTGAGTATCCTCGAGGTTCATTCGGATGAAGCGGTAACGGTCGCCGACTGTCTTCGACGTCGCGAACTTATACCACTTCATCGCCTCCTCCTTATCGATACCCGACAGCGCAAGCCTTGCCAGCTTCAGCTCGGGCGCATAATAGTCATTAATACAGTCAAGGCCGACCACATTGTGGCCGGCATCCAGCAGGCGCTTCACCGTATGGCTACCGATAAAGCCGGCCGCCCCCGTGACAAGTATATTCCATTTCATATCAATCAAATCTATGTGCGGGGAGCCTCCGGGCTCGCCGTTACCCGGACGGTCGCGCGGCTCAAGTTCGCCCCCCTCTGTGCCGCAGGAAGTCGCGCGGCTCAAGCTCGCAGCTTGAGTTCCCCGCAGCGCCGCGCCTCAGCCCTGCGCCTCGCGCAGCGCAATGCGCCTCGACAGCCCGATATTGATCACAATGAAGAGCAGCACATCCAGGCACAGCAGAACCGTGATATTCACATACTGCGACAGCCAGATGTTGAGCGCGCTCAACAACGCCGAGAAGCTCACGATCGTGATCATCGCCACGCGCTGATGCAGCCCCGCTGCAAGCAGCTTGTGGTGGATATGGTTCTTATCGGGAAGGAACGGATTCGTATGATTGCGGATGCGGTGCAGATACACGCGCACCACGTCCATACAGGGCACCAGCAGCGGCGAGAACGCCACCACCGCGTAATTATAGCCGTCGGGCGCATCGAGTTCGTTGCAGAGACGCAGCGACAAAGCCGACAGGATGATACCCACGGTCAGCGCCCCCGTATCGCCCATGAAGATCTTGCGGTGCCGGTTCGCGTCGCCGAACACGTTGTAGGCGAAAAACGTTACCAGCGCGGCAAGCAGACAGAATGCCACCTGCGAGAAGAGGAAGAGTTCGTTTTCATACAGGATGACGCCATAGACGAGGCACGCGATCGCGCTTAGACCCGATGCCAGGCCGTCGATACCATCGATAAGGTTGATGGCGTTGGTGATGAATACGATCAGCAGGATCGTGATGATCACTGCCAGCCACGTCGGAACGAAGTCGATGCCGAAAAGGCCGTGGAAGTCATTGAAGACCAGGTTGGCCACCACCAACAGAATCGCCGCGAAGATCTGCACGATAAACTTCGCCATATAGCGCACGCCGATAAGGTCGTCGGCGATGCCGACGAGATAGAGCGACAGCGCGCCGCAGGAAAGGAAGATTGTCTCCGTCAGCGACGTGTCGGGAATCTCACCCAGCCAGTTCGAGCCCTTCAGCATACCTATGCCCAACGTCAGCAATACCGTAAACAGGATCACCGGCAGGAACGCCAGCCCCCCCAGACGGGGCACCGGCTGCTTATGCACCTTACGGCCATCCGGGATATCGAACAGCTGTTTCTTAAAAGCGATAAGCAGAATCTGCGGGATAAGAAATCCGGTCAGAGTCGTGACAATAAGCAGTGATATAAGGTCAATAAGGGCCCAGGTCTCCATATATTATTAAAAGTTAATATTGACATAAAGGCGGGGGAATCCGTTGCCGGCCCCCGTGTAGAGGTTTTATTAATTTTTGCAAATATAAATCAAATTTTTCAAATTGCAAAATAATTCCCCCTGCCCCGAAGCAAAGCGAGGGGGAGGGAGCGAGGGGTGCGCCCCGTCAGGCCCTCCGCGCGAAGTGCAAAAAAATTTGCTTATTCCGCGCAAATTCCCTATATTTGCAATCGGGTAGGGCCGCCCACCGACGGCTCGCAACATCACTATCTAACTAACATATTGTCTCACAGTGATATATAATGCCCTTTCCACCTGCTCCTGCGCCGGAGACCGCCAGTCTCCGACGACGCCGTAGGCGTGCCCGCCGCAAAACCCAATCCCGCCACCGCCACCCGACCAGTAGGGACGTGCCTCCGACACGTTGATCAGGCGCGCGACAAATCTGCCCCTGAACTATTCAAGACTATATATTGTCTAAATAGTAAACCCAAAAGTAAGCCCGATATGAATACTAACAATCAGATCAGACAACTCCTTCGCAGGCTTTCGTCATTTTTGGCGGGGAACGGCAAGATGTGGGTTGCCGATTACGGAGAAGCGCCCGAATATTTCGTGGCTGCCGGTAATCCGGTCGGTATAGTTAGCAATCGGGCCTTGTCAGTCTCTACTGACTCTCCGGAGGCAGCCGGTCCCGACGTTTATAATAAGCACCCATACGAACTGACAGTGTCCGGCAACTCAATGCAGCCCAAAGGAATAAGCGATGGCGACCGGATTACCTGTACACCGGTATCCACTGATTCAGTTGCTAATATAGGGCAAGGAGAATTCATAGTCATCAAAGTAGACAAAGACTTCTACGCCGCCAGACGCCAGACAGCAAGATTTGCGCACAAGCTCCGACGTGTCGTATGCAATATCGGAGATGTCGCTGACTTTGAGGAGATGTACGACACGGTGCAGCGCATAGACGATTCCGTACTTCTGGACCATAACAAAAGCGACCTCAAAAAGAAATTTGAAGAGACACGGGAGTTCTACGGAGACAGCGAACCCCTCATGCTTTCCACCACCTATAAGGAAGGCTCACTTCGCTACTCGTTTCATCCCGTCCGTTTCGTAGAGGCCACAGCCACCAAAGTGTTACCTAAAGACTAATTATGCAATGCAATAGATGAATTGCGTTAATCTTTTAGCCTTTATTCAGATTGCGGTCGCCTTCGATTTCGGATTGCTATACTTCTCAAATTCTCACATATTTAAGAATTTGCAGAAGCGCCTACTCGATGAAATGGAAAATTTAGGCGCTAAGAACGTGGAGGAGGGCAAGCAGTTAAGGGAAGACCATAAGCGAACCTCGAAAATACCAGTCAGAAAGTGCAGAGCCAAACTTGCTGATACTCTCGACAAGATAAGTTACCACACGAATCCAGATAACACCAACTGGGGCAAGTATGCATACTTGGGATTATATTCCGGACTATATGGCATACTATGTCTACTCTTGATAGGAATAGAAGGAAGTTGGATTCAGAAAGAATGTCGGAATTTCCTTCTCATTTCCTCAGAGATAATTATCGCCTTTGAACTTATCTCAATCATTCAGATTAAGAAAGTAACAGATGGGGAGGTTTCATATCTGAAGGTCTATAAAAATATCAAGATTCTCCTTACCCTTCTCGCGCTCGCCACTCTGAGTGCATACACAGGCTGGTACTTTCATTTCTTTAATGCTTTTAATCCTCCATTCGTACTATTGGCAACCGTGGCAGTCTATATGCCGGTCATTGTTTACGTAGTGCGCCTTTGGATAACTATTCGAAAAGTAAGAAAGTTATATGATGACTGCAATAGGCAGTTGATAGAATTCAAACAACTCATTCACTCTCCCGCACCCGACCGGTAGGGACGTGCCTCTGGCACGTGGACCAGACGCGCGACCAAAACCTCGCCGCCACGCGACCCAAAACAAGACCAATCCATGAAAGAGGCAATCATTATAAAGAATTTCGGCCCCATCCGCGATCTTCATATCGAGGAGATCAAACCGTTCATGCTTCTGATCGGACCCTCTGCTTCCGGAAAGAGTACGCTGATGAAACTCATCGGACTCTTTCGCTATCTCTATAAATACGCCAATATCGCCTCATATCTCCGCCTTTCGAAAATTGGCAGCGTACCGTTCAAGAAGCAGTTCAAAAAACTAATGGAGGCCAACGGCCTCGCGGCACTCCTCGAAAGTGGCACACACTTGGAATACATCGTTACCGCCGACAGCGGAAATGAATATAAACTCAATTTTATCCCCGGGCGCAGTGTCACGCTTCCTAAGATTAAATCTACCGACCTCTCATTCACCAAGGGAATATTTATCTCTGAATTCCGCAACGTCATCTCCGCGTGGAGCGGACATGGGCCCGCTTCGAACGCCATGCGGCTCGGCTTCTATTTTAACGAAACAGCCGAAGACTTCAATGCGGCCGTCACTTCAGCGCCCAATGTATTCCTTCCATACTTCAACATGACCTTCAAGACCGCAAAGGTTGCCGGGGGATTAACACAATACATGCTGATAGTAAAAGACGACGACAACCGAGAGATCCCCGTGAAACTCCGCGAGGCATCAAGTGGAATGAAGACCACTACGCCGCTTGGCCTGATCGTCAACTATGCTGCCAACCATTTTGATTTCGCCGATGCCTTCGAGCGCTCAGTGCTTAGCCTACTTTACCGCACCGGCCGCATGAAAGACTTCAAAGCCATAGCGGAATTAGATGAACTGAAGAAAATCATCACTGTCAGTATAGAGGAACCGGAACTGAGCCTCGACCCAGACAAACAGACTCAGCTTTCCGATTATATAGTCAATTCCATTTTCCACACCCCGCACAAAGATGGACGTCAATACCGCCTGATGATGGCGAGCCACAGCCCATACCTCGCCAACCACCTCAACCTCCAGATGGCCCGTTACGAAAGTGATCCATCAACCGGCATAGACCCCGCGGGGGTAGACGTGCTCCTCGTCAAAGACGGCGCCGCGACCTCCCTGATCGTTACCGACAGCGCCAACCGCCGTGTAGTCGACACCTCCTTCCTCGCAGAACAGATCAACGCCACCTACGACGCTTACGATCAGTTGCGTCCTTAAAAAGTGATTTGAGAATGATAGAGCATTTGACAATATTTGCGCAGGAGACACTTGCCCCCAAGCGTGTGTTAACACTTCCTGACCAGCGGGAGCGCCTGACCCAAATCATTACCAAATGTCATCGCATAGAAAATAATCCGATATTCCATCTCACTGACTCAAATACAGAATTAGAAAAAAGAGATATCGATCGGTTGCCGATAGCGGAAATCCATAATCCGGAAGAGGTGGATGTCAATATCCTTGAATTCGATTCTTTCATTAAAGAAGTAGCTGTGCGAAAGAACGACTTGCCTTCTTGTTGCGACCAACTTTTATGGACGGATAACGAAGTGCTATGTGTGGAGTTGTCATCATCACAGGCGAAATACGTTTCGAAAGCCGGAATTGACTATGCCGTCATTCAGGCGACAGGACAACTTGCGAAAGAAGATAAACAGATCAAGCGCGCCAAGGCTCTCTTGCAATTACGCAACAGCGTAAAGCAATTATCAAAGTCTAAATTTGGCGTGAGTCTGATGAGCAAAGAGAAGAAGAGCGCCGGATTCTTTTTCCGCCTTACCGACCCACAGGGACCGGCTGGAATCATGGCACGCGCCTTTTCACGCGCTCCGATTTTCCAGACTCGAACCAGTTATCCTCCGTCGCCCGACTTCCCCGACTGGGAATTCTTCTCCCAGCCACACCACCAACCATACCAAATCCAATAGCAGTGAGAAGGTCCGGAAATTCCGGAGGTCGTGCGCGAAGCTGACCCACTCCAAAGCGCAGACTTAGTTCCACCTATCCAGCTCCGGCCAACAAATCAATAATCAACCCGGCTTACAATCCGGATACATCTCCGATCAGTAACAACTTACATACTGCTTCCCTGAAGAACAATGACAACTCATACTGATAATAATAAAAGAATAGCCAAGAATACGGCTTTCCTTTACATTCGAAGTATTTTTATAATCTTAGTAGCATTATATACTACAAGAATTACACTCGAGGTACTGGGAGAAGTAAACTATGGTATTTATAATATTATAGGAGGTATGGTAGCTCTGTTTTCCATCTTAGGTTCTACGATGGTTACGGCTTCTCAAAGATTTATAACTTTCGCATTAGGGAAGAATAATCCGGAGGAAACAGAAAAAGTATTTAATTCATGTGTAACAATTCATGTAATTATTGCAGTTGTTCTTTTACCCATCCTTGAAATTTTAGGTTTATGGCTGCTTTATAATAAATTATCTATTCCAATAGATCGATTATCGGCTGCCTTCTGGGTTTTACAATGTTCAATTTTAAATTTATTAGCCAATATTATATTAATTCCTTTCACGGCATTAATAATAGCGTATGAGAGGATGTCGGCATATGCCTATATTAGTGTTATTGAGGTTTTGTTAAAGCTCGGTGGAGTATTGCTTTTGCAATTTGTGTTCCCCGATAAATTAATTGCATATTCAGTTATATTAGTTGTAATTGCAATAAGTGTTCAAACAATATATTCTGTCTACTCCTATCGTCATTTTGAGGAAGCAAGAAAGATTAAGTTAAAAGTTGAAAAGGGACTTTTTAAAGAGATTTTTTCATTCTCAGCGTGGAATTTATTGGGAACGGGTTCTGCTATGATGCGGAATCAAGCAATAGATATCTTGTTAAATATATACTTTGGAGTTATTATCAATGCAGCTAAAGGAATATGTGCACAGGTGCAGAATGCGGTAACTCAATTTGTTACTAATTTTCAAACAGCGGTAAACCCTCAATTAACCAAATCAATAGCCACTCAAGATTATGAAAGGAATCATGTTTTAATCATTCAGGGAGGTAGGTTTTCTTTCTTCTTAATGAGTTTGTTTTCCGTGCCCCTGATTATGAGTTGTGGCGGAATACTTAAATTATGGCTCAAAGAAGTTCCGGCCTGGACTGAAGCTTTTATTCAATGGACCATGATTTTTTGTTTGTGGGACAGCCTATCTCGTTTTTTGATTAATACCATTCTTGCAACGGGAAAATTGCGTAATTACGAATTACTTGTGGGGGGAACAAAACTTCTATGTTTTCCTTTGGCTTGGATATGGTTGGCTTTTGGGGGTTCTCCTTTAGTGGGAATTTGGGTGAATATTGTGATTGAGATTGTGTGTATGGGAGAACGATTGTGGTTTAACAGAAAATATACCGGTTTTTCTCCTAAAATCTATTTAAGCCGGGTGATTTTTCCTTGTTGGCTTTGTTTTTTAATTGTAATAGGAGGGGTTTGGCTATTTAAAAATTATTTGAATGATAATATTTTTGTTGTCATACCAATCTCAATATTTTTTACCATTATGGTGATTTCCTTACTTGGATTGAATTCAACTGAAAGGAAAATGGCTATCGATCTAATTAAAAAGAAATTGTAAAATTTAGGGAAATGGATAATCTGCAATATGATAAGAGTATAAAAAGAGTATCAGACTCTTACTTGTGTACCAATTGTGGTGCTTGTCAAGTTATATGTCCGAAAGATGCGATTGATTTCGTTTCTACTTCGATAGGGCGTATTTATGCTGATGTATCCAATAAATGCATAAATTGTGGACTGTGTCAGAAAGTTTGTCCGAGCTTAAATGATACACTCACCGCTAAAGATGCTGATAATGAACTTTTGGGTCATATATCATCGTTAAGAGTAGGCAAAGCTCTGGATAAGGAAATTTTTTACAATTCTCAAAGTGGAGGAGCTTGTACGGCTCTGTTGAAGTTTTTATTTGATACGAAAAAAATTGATGGAGCCTTAGTATGCCGCATGGATTATGGTAAAGACGTTCCGGAGGTAAAGCCAATTTTAATCGAAAGTGCGGATGAGTTGTTTCAGAGCCAAAAGTCTAAATATGCGCCAGTCCCGACTTTAGGAGTTCTTAAGAATAAAATTAAAGAATTTTCATCCTTGGCCATAGTAGGAATCGGGTGTCAGATTGAAGGACTTGTTGGTCTCGAAGAATTTGCAAAAGATTTTAAGGGTAAGATTCTGTGTAGATTAGGCTTGATATGTGAAAAAACCTTGTGTTCGACAATTCAGGATGTTTATGTATCCTTCTTGCCAAGTCCGAGTCCTAAGAAAATTATATGGAAGTGTAAATATGCTACGTTCCTAAATCCTCAACATCAATATCAGTCTGCCCCGTTAGTAGTGGAAGATGAGCAAGGTTATCATATAACCATGCCCAATTCCGTAAGGTTTATACTAAAGGATATGTTTACAGCTCCTCGTTGTCGTATTTGTAGAGATAAATTAAATCTCAATGCAGATATTGTCTTGGGAGATCCCTGGCAGATGTCAAATATTGATTGGGTTAATGGAGAATCTTTAGTAATAGGGCGCACCGAACGAGGCGAATCAATTATTGAAGAAGCTATATCTGCAAAATATATCCAATTGTCACCCCGCCCGATCGAAGAATTAGTTAAAGGGCAAACAATCTTACAAAGAAGGAAACAAGTGCAGAAATATTCTGCGGCTTATGGTTGTCTGAAACCAACTATTGACTCCTTTTTATTGAAGCCGGAGTTAGTTGAGAATGATAACCCGACCGAAAAGGAAGTGCAATCTGCAAAGAAAGATCTTTTGGATTTCCAAGTAAGCGAAAGGTTGTCAAAAGAAGAAATAATTAAGAATGCTCTGAAAAAAATTAAATCAGATAAATTAAAGCGTACTTTAATTTATAGAGCCATTCGCAAAATTGTACGTATAATTTTAAGAAAATGAGAATAGTACTAAACGGAGTTGAAACAAATAACAAGGGTGCGGAGTTAATGCTCTATGCCATCATGCAGGAAATAGAACGGAGATTTCCTGACGCAACGGTTATATTGCCATCTTTTAATATTCAGCATGGATATTCATATATCGAAACTAAGCTAAATTTTAGAGACCTTCCGGGGGCATTTCTTTATAATCCATTAGGTAAACTTCATGTTCCGGGCATTCTAAGACGACTCGGTTTACCCTATGAAGGATTTACAGATTTTAGAAAAATCAAAAATGTTGACTATTTCATCGATGGAAGTGGATTTGCATTTTCTGATAAGTGGAATCCCGGAAAATTAACTTATGATCTTTGGAAACATAGATTAGAAAATTATAAGAAACAAGGCACAAAAATTATATTTCTTCCTCAGGCGTTTGGTCCGATAGAAAAGCCTTGGACTAAACAGCTAATCGGTCTGTTATCTGACAAGGCCACTGTTTTAATGCCGCGTGAGGAAATTTCTGAGAAATATCTTTTAAATGCCGGAGTAGATAAAAATAAAGTTAAACGATATACAGACTTTACATCTTTAGTTGAAGGTGAGATTTCGGAAAGATTAAGGTATTTAAAGGATAAAGTTTGTATCATTCCTAATTTGAGGATGGTCGATAAGGGCACCATTTCTATGGATAAATATCTTGACTTGATTCAAAAGATGATAGATAATATCCATGAGGAAGGATATGGTGTTTTCCTTTTAAATCACGAAGGACAAGGAGACGAAGATTTGTGTTACAAGATTCAGCAAAAGGTTGGAAATGTTGAAGTTGTAACAGGTCTAAACGCTTTGGAAGTTAAAGGTGTAATTTCCTTATCGTACTTATGCATAACTTCTCGTTTTCATGGCTTAGCCTCGGCATTAAATAGTGGCGTGCCGTGCCTTGCAACAAGTTGGAGTCATAAATATGAGGAACTTTATAAGGATTATAAAGTGAGTGATTGTATAATTAATCTTTTAGATCCCACGGATGCTGAGAAAAAGATTAAATGGTTATTAAATCCGGAAGTTAATGCAGAGATGCGAAAAAAACTAAAGGAAATGAAGCCCAAAATTCAACAGCAGACAAGAGAAATGTGGGAAGAAATTTGGAAGCTTTAATAAGACTAAGCAGGAATTTCAGCAGCACTGAACAACTGAAAAGAAATAATAATGGAAAATTTCAGACTTGAAAATTACCGTTGCTTCTCCGACACGGGAACTTTAGATATAAAACCGATCAATTTGCTGATTGGTAGAAACAGTTCGGGCAAAAGTTCTCTTCTGAAATTTTTCCCTTTGCTGAAGCAAAGTATGCGGCGTCATATCAATGGCGTATTCTTATGGTATGATGAATCATTAGTAGATTTCAAGGATTTCAATAATGCTTTGAAACGTGGCGCACATGAAATGGTCATAACTCTGACCAATGATGTGTATTCTCAAGGTCAGGTCTTTAAGCATAATTCATCACTCCCTGTAAGGGTTACTACTAAACTAACACTCGCTCCTCTCTATTCATTAGAAGCAGTTCATGCTGACTCGATTGTTCCTGACTATCTTAAGAAAATATCAATAGAATTTCTTGGGAATAATATCGAACTGGCTTTAAGCAATGACGCAATCCCTTCCACAAAGATAATAGATCTTACAATTAATGGAGAACGCATTAATTTAGATGAAAAGGAATACATTGTAGCGCAAGATATTTATCTTCCGAATATAATTTTTCTTGACGATATAAACGAGGAACTGGGGAAAGACGAACAAAAGGACTTTCAGCCAAAAAGCACATTAGGGAAATTACGTCAATTATTGATTGAACTGAATCCATCAGAAGTTAAACTTTCCACTCATTTATTGATATATTCATTTTCCTTATATTCTCTTGATCAGTTCCGCGACATATTAGGGGTTAGATCAGAGTCACCAAAAATAGAATTAGTCAAGAAGGCTCATACCCTTTACTTACTGCATCATTTGGATCATCTATTCGGGCGTGTGCGTCAGCAATTAGCAGAACAATCGCAGTATATTTATTATATAGAGCCTTTGCGTTCTGTGGCCCAACGCTTCTATCGATATCAGAATCTTACAGTCGAACAGCTTAACCCTGATGGCTCCAACCTTCCGATGTATCTCTTCAATCTTAATCTGTATGAGAGAGATAGACTGAATAAGTGGCTTAGTGAGCATTTCAACTTTGAATTCGAAGTCGTATCTTCGGGTGGGCATTTTGAAATTCTGATAAAAGAATCTGGTAAGAAAAAAGCTAACTTGGTTGATGTCGGATTCGGATACAGCCAATTGCTACCTATTATAGTACAGATCTGGGGTGCCATCCACAGACGCTCGACAAGTTATATGGATCCTTCTTTTAAGGAGTCATTGAAATTCCCGCGGATAATTGCAATCGAGCAACCTGAACTCCATCTTCATCCTCGGATGATAGGCAAATTCGCGCGAATGTTGGGAACAATAATTGGTTTTTGCAAGACACATGGCTTGGACGTCCGATTTATAATCGAGACCCATAGCAAGACTTTACTGGAGCGTCTCGGAACTATGATAGCAGATTCCTCATATACGGAGGGCAAGGAGGATACTCAGATCGCCGAACTTACCAAAGATGACGCTCAAGTATTGCTCTTCAATAACGGTGCAAATGAAGAAGAGAACTATATAGTTAAGTCAGCCTTTGATGACGACGGCTTCCTGACTGAATGGCCGGTAGGGTTCCTTGATGAGGATATGGATGAATGATACGGCTGAGAGTGGCTCGCAGGGTAAAATAGGAAACTAAAACAATAATTTAGATGTTTGTCCGAGTAGCACAGGATGTGATTGATGAAGCACTTAAGGGCACAGAAATTGCCATTGAGACGTTGCATCTGATTGCTACCGGTATTCAGCGGAACAAACATTGGTATTCTCTTCCTCGACAAACCGCCAAAAAACTCTCAGGTATTTTATCGGATTATGAGAAGCGTCTATTCGTCTCGGTGGATAACAACGATACAAATTCAATGTCTAAGTGTATAGGAGTGGAACTTGTAGTGAGTTTCCAGAAGCCGGATGCACAAGAGGGAAAGACAATTTTATGGTATAATCCGAAAATAATCGTGACTTTTGAGATTTTTGAGGAGACCCATGTACTCTGCGAGAATCTCTATGACATTGAATTTTACAAAAACTGTTTAGACTTTTACAGATATAACAGTGGTAAGGATGCTCATAAAAAAGGAGACAGTAAATTTTTAGCCCGTAACGGTGGAGGTGTCACAACGGCAGCCGTACTGAAAAATGAAATATTAAGAGGTGAACATCTCGTTTTGGTAATTTCCGATAGTGATTACAGATTCTTTGATACGGAAGATAAACCTGGGCCGCTTGGAGATACGGCAACGGCAATAAATGCCGTTGTAAACGACCATCCGAAGGGATTTCATCATCACTATACTCTAAAATATCATCGCGAGGCTGAAAACCTTATTCCTTTCAGAATTTTGGATGAGATTTCCGGTCCTTCCAGAAAACAGAAGGATTTGTTGCGCGGAATGGGGAAAGATCTGCGTGTTTTTGATTTCAAAGAGGGTCTTACATATCAGGACTTATACGGGCCAAAGATTTATGATTACTGGAAGCGCGTTCTCAACGGAAAAAAAGATATAAGTTTTCGGGAAACGATCCGTCCGCTTGGGAGCACTCAAACCGTAGAAGAATATAAAAAGCGACTCTTGGAGAATAAAAAACAATCCGGGGAAGCCTCAAAACCAATTTTCGTGGGATGGGGGAGTTCCATATTGGATACTGCTACCACTAAACTGAAACGACTTAAAGGAAAAGATAGAATCAAGCCTAATGATTTAACTCCTCTCCAGTACGAGGAATGGATGGAAATAGGAAAACTCCTTTTCAATTGGACCTTAGTACCAGAGAATAAAAAACGCTACCTCTGATCCGAATAGGTCTATAACCCCCGTGACTTATACGCCATCCTTCAAAAAATATTAATGCCAGCGCGGCATTTTTTGTGGGATGGGGTCTTAATCTCGATGTTGCCGTTTGGATAGTAAAACTTGAGTGGGTAGAGAAAATTGCGCCACTCGAACGATGGTATCCGCTGGAAGACGCAATCTTCAATCATCAGGAATCACCCGAACAGCGATATCCTTTAAGTTTTTCACTTGCGGGATGTCGCACATTCACATGGGCAAGCTAGCAAGAAAGGATGATAAATTTAACGTCCTCGTAGAGTTTCATAAAAAGAAAACTGCCGATTTCCGCAGGGGACACCGCGAGCAGGCTCCGGATCCTTTTGGCATCAGCGGATGTGGCTTATGGTATAACGACAACAGTCGCCTTCGCCTTGTCGGGATCATGACCGCGTGGAAGTATCCGAAAGAACATCTCCCCCTTATGATGGGAACCCGTATAGACCTCGTCCGCGCAGCCATTGAATAATTTTAATAATAATTTAGTGCGTTCAATATTAGCAAACTCGAATATGGCAGTGAAGACCGTTTTGAAAAGAATTATAAAACACCTCCCAATTGTTAAAAATGTGGTGGTCGATATGAAGCGTTGGAGACATCGAAATGATGCTCAAGTAGAAAACAACTCTCCTAATTTGTTGATTATTAAAGATTTTATTGGGGAGGGCAATGTTGTGAATATAGGAAAAGAAAATATTGGTACATTAAGGATTCGAATTAGAGGAAACAATAATAAAATAGAAATCGGATCGAATTGTTCATTTGGACCCGATTGCAGTTTATGGATCGAGGGTTCTCACTCCTTAATTACAATTGGAAGTAATACCACTATGACTCGCCGAGTTCAGATCAACTGTCAGGAAGACAACAGAAAGATTGTGTTAGGCGAAGATTGTATGCTTGCCAATACAATTGTAATCCGTACGAGTGACTCTCATCCTATCTATGATAAGGAAACAGGGGAAAGGATCAATCCGGCTAAAGATGTTGAAATTGGTAATCATGTTTGGATAGCGCCAAACTCGAAAGTCATGAAAGGAGCGAAAATTGGAGATGGTGCAATCGTTGGAAGCGATACTACTGTTTCTAAACCGGTGGAGCCAAATACAATGGTCGTCGGACGCCCACAAAAAGTTGTTAAGACGGGGATTGAGTGGTCAAGAGAGAAGTTATTCTAGTTTCATTTTATTGAATAAATAAGATTGTTAATTTCTTTTAGTGAAGAAATATTCAAAAAGCAATATGAATTATAAATACTCATTAATCATACCTCACAAGAATGCTCCCGACTTATTGGAGAAGGCATTAGAGACTGTCCCGTTTTGTCAGGATCTTCAGGTAATTGTTGTGGATGACAATAGTAATCAGGTATATCAGGAGCAGTTAAATAAACTAAAAGAAAAATATCCCGATATTATTTGGATTTTTGACTCCTCTGCATTGGGCGCGGGTCATGCGCGGAATATTGGCTTGGAACATGCCAACGGTAGCTGGATAATATTTATGGATGCAGATGATGAATTACTGGAAAATTCACTGGGAATCTGGGATGAGGCTACGAGATCAAACGAGGATAGCGATATCATCTATTTCAATACGGAGACGAACTCCACAGATGAAGGCGATAGGGTGATTAAAAAGAAAAGAATAATCAGTGCATTGCAGTGCTCTAAAGATAAATTAAATGATTATCTTAAGTTCGAATTTACTGAACCCTGGGGAAAGGTCATCCGACATAAATTCTTGAGGGATAATGACATTAGATTTCAAGAATCATTAGTCGCTAATGATTATATGTTTTCCATCAGCAGTGGCTATTATGCTAAAAATATAGCCTATTGGCCGATTAGCTTCTATAAGGCAATTTCGAGACCTTCATCCCTTTCAAACTCTGCCTTGGAAGATAAAAAACTGAAAGCACGACTCAATGTTTTCTTAACAGGAGAGAGATTTCTAAATTCTCATAATGTTAACCGATCTCCTTTTTCAGATTTAGTCTCCTATATCTTCATAAAACATAGAAATAAAGTAGACGCCGTCAAATCAATATGCGAAGAAAACGACTTATCATATAAAAAAGTGATATTTAACTCGTTGTTAACTCGTATTTTAAGATTCAGAAATAAAGCTATATCAAAATAATTGAAATGCAGGTCAGGCTTACACTTAACTTGAACCTATTCCATAAGGTTACGCTGTTTTTAGCCTTATTTTGGTTTTTTTTCCCTTTCAGAATACCGGGTATACCAATCTCAACGGAACAACTGGTGGGTGTATATGCATTAGGCTATGTCATCTGGCATAGAATGGTGCTTCCGGATTGGGTAATAAGTTACATCAAGTGGATAACTTTTATAATAATATGTAGTCTGATTTCTTTAATATGTAGTCCGAATCCAGATGCTCAGCCAATAAAGCTGGTTATAATATGGATCTTGTATCCCTTTATTGCATTGTATATAAGGGAAGTAATTACTAAAATATACCATAAGTGCAATATTGAAATTTGTTTTAAATGGGTAATAATTGTCTTTGTAACTCAAGCAATTATTTCACTTATAATTTTTGTAGTTCCTCCCATAAAAGAAATAGTAATTCCTCTTGTTACCTCAGATGATTCATCAACTATTAAAAGCGTGATGGGCTTCCGTCTTATTGCAATTGCAAAGCCGGAGATGCAATTTGCAAATATGGCGGTAGCATACGGTATAGCCACATACATCGTATATGTAAGAAGCAAACTTGTAAAGATGAATCAGATATGGTTTGCATCGCTAATATTGCTGTTTTCTATCGCAGGTTTATTATCCGGTCGATCTTATGCAATTATGATGGCTCTTATGATCGGAATGATTGCTATTCTGAAATGTAATAAGGGGATAGGAGTGGGATTTAAGTATATATTAAAAATCAGTTGTATAATAGGGATAGCCGTAGCCATACTCATAGCATGGTTGTTGGCAAATGGATATGAGGAGACTTATAAATGGGCCTTTGAAATTTTCATCAATTATCAGGAATCAGGTAAAATGGATATGGCCTCCGCCGATGTGATGAAGTCTATGTACAAATTCCCTGATAATCCTATTACATGGCTCATAGGCGATGGGCGCTTAGGAAATGAATCAGGGGGGTCTTACATGCATACCGATATAGGGTATATCAGGTATTTATTCTGTTGGGGTATACTTGGATCCCTGATGGTATATTTATCTCAACTTTCGTTGTTCTATAATACATTCAAATTGGTTTCTTCACGGTATGTAAAAAGTTTGGCCATATTCATTATTGTCTGGGCGTTTATCTACTTGTCTAAAGAGATTTATAATTGTTACTGTCCACTCTGTCTAATTGCAGCCTGTGGGCAGACAGAACCCGTTACTTATTTAAGTAAGAAGCATCTGATTTTAAAAAGAAAACATGGAATCTTACATAATAAAGTATGATTGACTTATATCTATGCATAGTAGTATATAACAAGGACTTTACTACTTCTCCGACCCTTCAATCCATAAAGAATCTTGATCCTTCGATAAGAAAATGGATTAAGAGAATCTATTTATGGGACAACTCCGCAAAAAGTCTGAATGAAGAAGATATTCGTGTATTCCAAAAAGATACTGATATTGAAATCTCTTATTTCTGGAATGGCAAGAATAATTACCTCTCATTTATTTATAATAAAACCATTGAGAAGGTCCCTGAAAATTCGATTTTGGTGCTGTTAGATCATGATTCTTGCATTGGGAATGATTATTTTGTAAAACTAAAGAAAGATGCTGAAAGATATGAAAATATTAATCTTTTCTTACCGATTATCAAATATAATAATCAAGTTGTAAGTCCGGCTTGGCAAGTGTATTTTTATGGGCAATATCTAAAGAAAGTAACCCCGGGACTGGAGAAAAGTAAGCATAAAATGGCTATTAATAGTGGAATGGCTATACGCTCCAACTATCTTAAAAATACGTTCAGGGGATATAATGAAGAAATTAAATTTTATGGCACGGATAATGATTTCATGAGTCAGTATGCGCGTGATAATAAATATTTCGTATTGCTTGATACTGTCATCGAACACGAATTGAATTATTATGAGAATACTAATCGAGAAGATATACTTCGCCGATTGGCAGATATGAAAAACGGATCATACATTCTCATGAAAAAAGAGAACCAGATTATTTATAATTTAGCCAAGTTGTATTGGTACCTGTACGAGAAAAAAATAATTCATGGGTTAAATGATAAATCAAGGAAAGGTTAACATCACAAGTTCTGCTGTATGGAAAGAAAGATAATTGTAATATCGGCCATAAGTCTTCGTAGCGGAGGTCCGCTTACGATTCTTCATGATTGCCTGCAATATGTAAGTGAGAGCGGGATTGCAGATGAATATAGAGTAGTTGCCTTAGTTCATGATAAGAACTTAGCTTATTTCCCAAATATTGAATACATTGAGTTTCCTGATGGAACAAAATGGCTTAGGAAATTATATTACGAATATTTCAAATTTAATAAGATTTCTAAGAGCCTCAAGCCTTTCCTTTGGTTATCATTACATGATACGAGTCCGATTGTCAAAGCTGAGCGCCAGGCAGTGTATATGCACAATCCTTCCATTGTTAATAAAATTAAATGGTCGGATTTTAAGTATGACAAAACTTATATAATCTTTTCACTCCTATATAAGTATGTTTATAAGTTAAATATACATAGTAACCGCTATTGTATTACTCAGCAGTATTGGATGAAAGATTGTATTTCTGACATGTATGAGATAGATGCCAGCAAAATTATAGTCGCACGTCCGAACAATGTAAAAAAGGAAAAAATTACTGATGTAAAGTTAGGTCGCTGTAAACAATTTTTCTTTCCTTCTTTCCCGAGGCCATTTAAGAATTTTGAAGTAGTATGTGAAGCAGCAAAGTCGCTCTATATAGAAGGAATCACCGATGTAAAAATACGGCTTACAATTGATGGCACTGAATCAGCTTATTCGCGGGATATAGTAGAAAAATATAAGCACATACCCATTATAGAATTCACGGGCATTCTGAATAAGGAACAAATGGATAAGGCGTATACTGAAACGGATTGTCTGATTTTTCCTTCACGCTTAGAGACGTGGGGGTTACCTATATCAGAATTCATTGCCTATGGCAAGCCTGTAATCGTAGCCGATAAGCCTTATGCACACGAAACAGCTGAAGGAGGCTTTGTTGCTTTCTTTAATGAATCATCAGCGCAAGAACTCTCGACTTTAATGAAGAAGGTGATAGATGGAAATTATAGTGATTTCTCTATTGTGGAATCTAAGACTGCCCAACACCCATTTGCATCCTCTTTTAAAGAGTTATTTGATATTCTGTTGAAACGGTAAGAAGTACGAGCCTAAATGATAATTGAATATAAAAAATGATAGTTAAAAAAATTGCTAATTCCTATTCATTGTTAAATATAATAGGACTAATCTTTACTGTACTTAAGACTAAAATAATATGGCCTAAAGCCAGAATTATTAGAGCCGGATTTAATATGCGGGGTCGAAAGTACATAGATTTAGGAGAAAATCTTACAACCGGCATAGGTTGTAGGATAGAAGCATTTAAAGCAGAAAATTGTGAGCTGAATATTTCTAAAAAGATAATCTTTAATAAAAGTATTCAGATTAATGATTATGTGCATATATCCGCTATAGAACGTGTGGAAATTGGATCTGAAACACTGATAGCATCCCATGTCTACATTTCTGACAATTCCCACGGTTCATATAAAGGGGATGAAAATGATACTTCTCCCGAAATTTCCCCTGTAAACAGACCCTATTTTACTTCTCCGGTTTCGATTGGTAAAAAAGTTTGGATAGGTGAGGGTGTTATTGTAATGCCGGGCGTTACGATCGGAGATGGCGCAGTGATCGGGGCTCATTCTGTGGTTAATAAAGATGTTCCATCTCAAACGATTGCAGTCGGCGCTCCGATTAAATTGACTAAAAAATGGAATGAAGATAAACAAATCTGGGAAAAATATTAAAAATAACGATGATAACAGCTTCTATTGTTACATTTCATACTGATCACAATGAATTGTCTCGATTAATTGATTGTGTTTTAGTATCGCCAATCGATAGGCTCTATATCATTGACAACTCGTCGAATGATGAATTGAGGGAATATGTATGCGGTGTGAGTGAAAAGATAACTTACATTCATAGTCAGAATCTTGGCTACGGCAGCGGTCACAATATTGCCATTAAAAAATCTCTTGAGGCAAATGCGGAGTATCATGTGGTCCTTAACCCGGATATATATTGGACCGATGAAGTTGTTGCTACACTAAAGAAATATATGGATGAGAATCCGGCCTGCGGCTTAGTTATGCCGAAGATCATCTATCCTGACGGGGGTACGCAATATCTATGTAAACTCCTGCCCACTCCTTATGATTTGATTGTAAGACGATTCATACCGCTAGAAAAGTTCCAAGATAAGCATAATAAGGCCTATGAACTGCATTGGAGCGGTTATGATTCAATTATGGAAGTGCCCGCTTTGTCTGGGTGCTTTATGTTCATCAGATGCTCGGTATTAAAGGAAGTAGGAGGCTTTGATGACAGATACTTTATGTATGCAGAAGATGTGGATCTATGTCGTAGAATCGGAGAAGTCTCAAAGGCAATCTTCTATCCGTATGTATCTGTGGTACATGAGTATGAAAAAGGCTCGTATAAGAATAAGAAATTATTAAAATACCATATTCAGTCGATGATAAAGTATTTTAATAAATGGGGATGGCTATTCGATAGTAAAAGAAATAGTAAAAATAGATATTGCATCGAACAAATAAAGAGGATTAAGGAATAAGTAGTTACAAAATCCGAACAAGATTGTCGAGATACATATCTATAACCCGTCAAATATTCGTTGCTTTCTGTTCGTTATGTAAATATGATCATGTGGCCTATTCTTTAATTTTTTAACGTCGTTCACCGGAGTGGTTATCTGAAAGAATAGTCAAGATGATTTTTTATGAAGTCTGTATGGTCAAAATGTAACTTCTTGACGAAATGCAAGAGTAATGTACTTAGTTAGCTCAATTGTTGCTCTTATCAATAAACTCTCTATTTCAATTATGAGATGGCCGAGTATTTAAAATTTCGGTTATACTAAAGGAAATGTCCTTTCGTTTTATTGGTGCAGGTGCGCGAAGAAGAAGGTCTCCTTTCTAATTATTAAGCGTTTATGGTTTATACTCTCCGAAATAAGCAGGGCGATTTGGTTCATTACCTGGTGAGGCTGGGTAAGGATGAGGATCATCAGGCCTACTGTTATTTCGCGGTGATTGATGAGAATGCAGAGGAGTCGGTGGTGCTGAAATTCTGCCTGAATGAGCAGGATGGCAGGTCGATCTCGCTGCTTGAGAATAAAACTGATCTCGTTGATAAAGACGTTATCAGGCAGCTTTCTGATTTCGGCGATCGTCTTGATGCGGAGCGCGCAGCCGGTGCCGACATTAATGACGCGCCTGTTTCTGACCTCGAGTTCGTGATGGCGGCGGGGGAGGACTGTAAGGAGGAGTCGGTGCCTTATGATCCGGAGAAAATACGCGTCGAACCTAAGAATCTGTCGCTCAAGCAGGTGGTGGAGATGATTGATGATGATGATCTGGATATATCGCCCGATTTTCAGCGTAATTCCGTGTGGGATGCTACGCGGAAGTCGCGCCTGATTGAGTCGATTTTGCTCCGTATCCCGATTCCGGTGTTTTATTTCGCTATGGATAAGGAGGGGCTGATGCAGGTGGTCGACGGCCAGCAACGCCTTACGGCCATATCGCAGTTTGTCAACGGTGAGTACGCGCTGCAGGATCTTGAGTATCTCCAGGATCTGAACGGCCGTTATTATTCTCCGCTTCTTAAGAAGAAAGATAAGGAGGGGAAGATCCATTCGCACGAGGTAGAGGGGCGGAGCCTGATTGAGGATAAGTATGTGCGACGAATCAAGGCCACGCAACTTACGGCAAATGTGATCGACTATACGACTCCGGAATTCGTGAAGTATGATATTTTCCGGCGTATCAACACGGGCGGCCGTCCGCTGAATGCGCAGGAGATGCGCAACTGCCTGATGTCGCGCACGCTTCGCAGCGCGCTCAATGATATGGTGGAGTCGAAGGAATTCGCGCGGGCCACGGGCGGCAGCGTGAAGACGCTCCGGATGCAGGCTCAGGAGATGGCGCTCCGATTCCTCGGTTTCAGATATCTCTTTGACCGCGACGGAAATATGGATGAGTATTCGGGACAGATGGATAGGTTTCTCGACCGAACGGCGCAGATCTTCTCCGATATGAGCTCTGCCGAGCTGCAGAAATATAAGGGGGATTTTGCAAAGGCGATGAGGAGTGCCTACTGGCTTTTCGGAAAGCATGCATTCAGAAAGGTCAACGGAAACGTGACGAAAGATTCCTACCGTAATGTCATCAATAAGGCGCTGTTCATTTCCTGGTCGGTGGCTCTGAGCCGCATTCCTGAAGAGGAGGTGAGGAATACGTGGGAAAAATATTCGATGTCGAGGCTTCTCGGCAAGAAGATTGACAATGACGGCATCTTCAGCCGTCTGCTCTCTTACGGCACGAACGGCTGGAAGAATATCAAGGTGGCTTTCGATGAGACGTTCGATCTGCTTGATGAATAAGTTTAATTCGTGATTGATGTAGCAATGTTTACGCTTGAGATAGAAAATTTCAAATGCTTTCACGGCTTGCAGCAGGTGCCGGTCAACCGGCTGACGGTGCTTGTCGGCTGCAACAGTTCGGGTAAGAGCTCGGTGGTGCAGGCTCTCCGGTATCTTCACCGTGCCCGGCATGCCGAGGGCGGAGTGATCAGTCTCGTGGAAGATGACGATCAGGGCGTTGGCTCGACTACCGATCTTATAAATGAGGATTTTGCCGGCTCGCAGTTTTCAATCGAGCTTTTTGATGAGGATAACGGCAGTCACGTCTCGGCACTGTTCTCTCCAACGGCTGATGATGCGGGTCTGGAATTCAGTTTCAACTGTTCGGGACCGGTGCCGGAGCTGATGGCAAAGGAACTCTATTTCTTATCTGCCGAGAGGGTTGGCCCCCGAATCTCAAGCCAGACCCGTGAACTGGCGTTCACTCATTGCGGAAAAAACGGGGAGGCCACCGCACAGGTGCTTCTCAGAAACGAACTGAATACCATTGAGCCCGAAAGAGTGCATCCCGGCATCCCAAACCGTCTTATGCCTAACGTGAGGGCCTGGTTGAATTATATTCTTCCTTCCACTGATATCGCTGTCATTGGGAATGAGGAGATGCAACGTGCGAAAATCCTTGCCGGTCATGGCCGCCGGGATATGCGCACGTCGGCGAGCGTCGGATTTGGCGTCAGCTATGTGCTTCCGATAATTGTGGATTGCCTTGTGGCTGTCAGGGGGCGACTGATTCTCATTGAGAATCCGGAGGCTCATCTGCATCCTGCCGCTCAGACGCGCATGGGCCTCTTTCTCGCCCGAATGGCCATGACGGGGCTCAATATCGTGGTGGAAACTCACAGTGAGCATATTCTGGAGGGTATTCAGGTTTTTGCCGCCGAGCATCCGGACACCCGCAATCTCATCACCGTCAATTTCTTCAGGGAATCCGACAGCGATGAAGGGGAAGGCTGCAAGGTGATGCCAATTTATCTGGAGCGCGACTTCAGCTTCAGTGAATTCCCGAAGGGTTTCCTTGATGAATCCGTGAATACGTATAAAGCTTTTCAAGATGCCAAAAAGAAAGCGGCGGAGTGACCCTGAGGAGATGCCTAAGTGCGGTTATTCGTATTATTTCGATACGAAGGCTTTCGGCTATGCGCCTCATTCGTCGGTGGCCGACTTCCTGCGCGAAGTCTCCGACATGATGGAAGCAGCCGCGGATACGGAGAGGTTTTACATCACCGACGGAAAGGAATGGATGGATTTCGTGTGTGTGGATGGTTATCCGGTGCACACGGAAATCTATGCCGACTACCGCCTGACCACAATGCTCCGCAACATTGAAAGCCGCTTCGTAACGATTGCATCCGACTTCGCTTCTCCCGCTGATATGGCTGATGAAGCTATTTTCTCTTCGACCCATAATGCTTTTATCGGCATCTGCTATCCGGAGCAGATCAGGACTGTCGATCATCTCTCTTCAAACAGTGAGAGGCTCGTCTATCTTGAGGACCATAAGATCCGCGTGCCGGAACCCGACTTCTGGGATAACCGCGATACGCTCTATCCGCATCTCGTTTTCGTGAATGTGGATGAGGATTTCGTGAGGCTGCATGCCGATTATTATATGACCACCTTCAAAAAGCTTGAGGAATATTGCTCGCTCGACTGGAAAACCGGGAATTTCCGCCTCTTACATTTCAAGCAGAATTGCGATTCGAGCGCAAGCGAAGAAGGTGAGACTGTAGATACGAATCCGGCTCTCAGGAATTGCCGGATATTCGACATCCCGGGCCATGGGTCAAAATATTGTCCGCTACATCTGAAACGCGGCTCGCGCATAAGGACTCATCTCTGGCACACGGATGGCGAACGGCGTCTCTACGTGGTATATTGCGGACCGCATCTGCCTACGGCGAATGATCCGAAGTAATGGCGGAATGAATGGAATTGAAATATCTTAATATCTGATAGTTATGAAAGGAATAGTACTTGCCGGCGGCTCCGGCACCCGCCTCTATCCGATCACGAAGGGCGTGTCGAAGCAGTTGCTCCCGGTTTATGACAAACCGATGATATATTACCCGATCTCGACGCTGATGAAGGCGGGAATCAGGGATATCCTGATCATTTCGACGCCGACCGACCTGCCGGGCTTCCGGCGCCTGCTGGGCGATGGATCGGATTATGGCGTGAATTTCTCTTACGCGGAGCAACCGAGCCCCGATGGGCTGGCGCAGGCTTTCATTATCGGCCGCGAGTTTATCGGCGATGATGCGGCCTGCCTCGTGCTGGGCGATAATATCTTCCACGGCTCGCATTTCTCATCGGTGCTGAAGGAGGCGGTCACGACCGCTGAGGTCGACGGGAAGGCTACGGTGTTCGGTTATTGGGTGAACGACCCGGAGCGATACGGCGTGGCGGAGTTTGACAAGGAGGGCAATTGCCTCTCGATCGAGGAGAAACCGGCAAACCCGAAGAGCAATTATGCCGTCGTGGGCCTCTATTTCTACCCGAACCGGGTGGTCGACGTGGCAGCCGGCATCAAGCCGTCGGCCCGCGGTGAACTGGAGATCACGACGGTGAATCAGGAATTCCTGCGCGACGGCGCGCTGAAGGTGCAGACGTTGCCGCGCGGTTTCGCGTGGCTCGATACGGGCACGCACGATTCGTTGGCGGAGGCCTCGATCTATGTCGAGGTGCTGGAGAAGCGCCAGGGCCTGAAGATCGCATGCCTCGAGGGCATAGCCCACTCGCAGGGCTGGATCTCGACAGAGAAACT
>CAMWYR010000025.1 GCA_947178505.1 uncultured Muribaculaceae bacterium
TCATCATAAATTTTATGGGAAAAGTCAAGTCGTTACTCTTTACTTTCGGAATAGCAGCCACATTGATGGCGTGCGGTTCGAAGGCTACAGCTGCCCCGGAAGCGGTGTCCGCAGCTAATGAATCGGTTCCGAATGTATATTATGTAAAGGATATTACTCCTGAAAACCTTATTAAGGTCTACGAAGCTCTCGGGCGTAAGGCAGAGGGTAAGAACATCGGTATAAAGATTTCTACCGGCGAATCGAATAAATCCAATCATCTCGACACGGCGCTTATTTCAAAGTTCGTAAAGTTGATCGGGGGTACGTTCGTGGAATGTAACACTGCCTATAACGGCAACCGCAACACAACCGAAGCCCACCTTAAGGCAGCCAAGGATCACGGTTTCACTGATCTTGCCGGCATTGACATCATGGATGCCGATGGGGAAATGGAATTGCCGGTGGAAGGAGGCAAACACCTTAAGAAAGATATAGTCGGTAAGAATCTTGCCAACCATGACTTCCTTGTTGTGCTCTCTCACTTCAAGGGTCACCAGATGGGTGGTTTCGGAGGTGCACTGAAAAATATCTCAATCGGGATCGCCTCTTCTGCAGGAAAGACTTATATTCATAGTGCGGGAAAAACTGATGATGTCAATGCTATATGGAAAAATACCGCCGAGCAACGGGATTTTATCGAATCTATGGCCGAGGCTGCCAAGGCAATAACAGACTATGAGGGTGATAAAATTCTCTATATCAATGTTGCCAACAAACTTTCGGTAGACTGTGACTGCAACGGAAATCCCGCGGCTCCGGAGATGGGCGATATCGGTATCCTCGCATCTCTTGACCCCGTAGCACTTGACAAGGCATGTGTGGATCTGGTGATGAACTCTGATGACCCCGGAAAGGAACACCTCATTGATCGCATCAACTCGCGATTGGGAACTGTGATTCTTTCTCATGCCGAGGAACTCGGAGTCGGTACGCAGAACTATAATCTTGTAACGTTGGAATAACCGTCCCTGTGGCTACTGTAACGGAATCTCCACATAGATAAGAAAGTTATATTTAGGTTGAACGCATAAACAATCTATCAAAAGGCTGCTCAGGCAGCCTTTTTATTTTGAGGATAGATTGGAAGTGAGTCAACGACTTCAGGCCATATAGAATGTTGCAATTGAAAATCGGCTATAAAGGCAGATAATATCAAAATATTGCAGAAGTGTTTTAATAGCGGTTAATAATTACTATATTTGCAATAGAAAGGATTAAGCAATTGATGTTAATTCTCGCGAAAGAACCATTGTTTAATCTTTTCCGTCATTCAAAAATGAGATAAAGAATTAACAATAAAAATATTATTATGAGACGACTTCCGGTATATCTCCTTCTCGATACGTCGGGCTCCATGTATGGCGAGCCGATCGAGGCAGTAAAGAACGGAGTGCAGGTACTTGTTTCCACCCTCCGTCAGGATCCCTATGCTCTTGAGACAGCTTATCTCAGTATCATTACATTCGACAGTCAGGCAAAGCAGGTGACTCCGCTGACCGAACTGGCGGCATTCCAGCAGCCAAATATCGAAGCAAGCGGATGCACGGCGCTCGGTGAGGCCCTCTCGCTTCTCGCAAGCAAGGCTGATCAGGAAGTGACCAAGACCACTATGGAAAAGAAGGGTGATTGGAAACCCCTCGTGTTTATTATGACCGATGGAGAACCTACCGATGACCTTTCCAAGGGTATCGCCGACTTCAAGAAAGGGAAATGGGGTATGGTAGTGGCTTGTGCGGCCGGCGCAGGAGCCAACACCGACACTCTCAAGAAAATCACAGAATCGGTTGTATCACTCGATACGGCCGATAGCGCAACCATCAAGGCCTTCTTCAAATGGGTGTCTGCTTCAGTAAGCGCCGGCAGCATGAAGGTTGAGGAGACAGGCGCTCAGGATGGTACTCTCAGCGAGTTGCCCCCGCCTCCGCCCGAAGTGAATATTGTGGTCTGACAATCTCTCGATTCTCACCTCCTGGTGGATTATTTAAGACAAGAAATTTTTCTAATCCCGATACGTCCAAATATCCCCGAGATCCATCCTTCCTGTAGCAGACACGGAAGGATGGATTTCCAATCAAGTTAAAAATAGATGAAATACGTTCATCCGGTATCCTCGACTCAGGAAGATGTGCTCAAATACCTTAGAGATAAGCCTCAAGGGATAACTTTTCTTCATGGAAAGGCGGGGAGTGGCAAGACATATGTCATAAATAAGTTGGCCTCCTCCAATCCTCGGTGTAAGGTTATTGCACCGACTAACCTTGCATCCGGTCTGTATAAGGGCGCTTCTACCATCCATTCATTTTTCTGGGGAGCGTTTGATAATTTGGATGAGGGATATCAGAATCCGGAAAATCTTGACGAATCTAAAATTGAATATTTACGTAAGCGGTTGTCCGGTATCGAAATGCTAATCATAGATGAAGTGTCTATGGTGAGGGCCGATACGCTGGAGATGATAGATTGTATCTGCCGGGAGGCAAGGGAATCGACAAAGCCATTCGGAGGAATTTCTGTTGTGCTCGTGGGCGACTTGTTTCAGTTGCCTCCGATCGTTACTGACGAAGCGACTCTCAATTACCTTAATCATGAGTATGGAGGAATCCATTTCTTTAACTCTCACGTGATTCAGGACAACATATCTTCTATCCGGCTATTTGAGCTCACACTTTCATACCGCCAGAAGAGTGATCCGGAATTTGTAGGGCTCCTTGATGCTTTCCGCCGTCCGCTTGATGACAATGAAAAGGTTGAGTTGATCAACCGGATCAATAGGAGAGTGGCAACAGTCCTGCCGTCGGATGCTGTCTACGTTGCATCATCAAATGAGCAGGTGGCCTACATTAATGCAGAGAAACTTGATGCTCTGCCGGGAGCAACCGAAGTGTTGGAAGCTGAATATACCATTCAACTGCGCAACTCTACAGAATATCTGAAATTGTCGCATAGCGAGCTGCCCACAACGGAGGACATTGAAAAGATTGTGGTTCCCTCTCAGTATGACCCTGTGCTATACTATAAGCCTGGAGCCCGCGTCATGATTACAAAGAACGCAAAATATTTCGGCTATTGTAATGGAGATATCGGCACCATCCGTGAGTTTAATGGAAAATCATTTGTAATCGACCTTGATAACGGACGTACAGTGGAGTGTCCCAACGTACGCGACCGGTATTATGAGAATCAGAAGAATGAGCGGCGCTTCGAGATGGAGTATGACGGCAAAAAGCATCGGCTGATCCGGAAGAAATATCCCGTGCAGATAACAACTCAGTATCCTGTGAAACTCGCATATGCGCTGACCATCCATAAATCGCAAGGCCAGACGTTTGAGAAGGTCATACTCGATCTGAAGAGTCATATCTTTGCGCCCGGACAGCTTTACGTTGCCCTCAGTAGGGCTAAAAGTCTTGACAACCTGTATCTTACAAAAGAAATAACCTACAGTGATCTGATATCCGATAATTCCATCTTTAAGTTTCTGAATGAACTTCGCCTTCTCAATGGTGGCAGTCTCGAGGGCGAAATGAATGAGGAGCTGCTGGGGCGAAAGAAGTATATTGCCTCCGATCGCTGTGAAAACTTCATCAGTTTCGTAAGAATGAAAGAAGAGAATCCCGGAACCAGGGATTTCCTCTGTCATACGCTGGAAAGCTATCGCAGCGTCATGGCATTAGGCGAGTATGATATGGCCACTAATGAACTCACAAAGGTAATCGACCTTATTACTTCTTCTTATATGACTGAGTCATACGGTGCATTGATTTCAAAGATCCGCACGGAGAAGGATTCTTTCGATCAGATCGCCTTCAATCTGAACGCCATATTCGAAATCTACACCGACGTCATCAGGATGCCCCGGCGCCAGATTTCAGTAGACTCAAAATTCCTTCCCGCCTGAGCTCGACCAAGTAAAGGATAGAAATTCATAATTACGGGCACGGCTCAGGGTTTGCATTTTCCGACAGGGGGCTCGGTAAGCGTGATCCTCACGATCTCAGTTATCGTCAGACTCCTTTCTATGGCAGCATCGAAATGTGACATGTAATGTGGAAGAAACCTTTCACATATCAGCCGCAGTGCCTCGATTTTCTCCTGTTCATCTTCTACAAATTCGGCAATTCCGACTGCTACGGCCGAATGGAAATACTCAGTAAAATTATTACGCTCCTCTTCATATTTGGGAGTGCAGCGGCTCACAGCTGACAGACTGACATATGGATTATTTTTTATGCAGTCGAGTTTCTCACCATCCTTTGCACAATGAAAGTAGAAGGTGCGTTCATCCTTACGGGCAAGAGAGAGGGGTAGACCATAGGGCGTGCTGTCGGGACGCACAAAACTTACGGTAACATAAGGTGCCCGATCAAGGACATCGAGTGCCCATACGGCATCTTTTTCTCTTTTGAATTTTCTCATTTTTCTCATAGCCCATTACTTTTTTTTAATTTGATTTTTTAAAATTATAAAAAAAATCAGATATGTTGGCGTAACGTAGAAGTTTTTCATTAATTTTGTTATCCACATCTGAGTATTTTCTTTTTCATGGTTAAGGAAGTATTCGGAATGATGAATTAAGACTCCTCAAGAGAACACTCCGATAATGGCCCGGTTAGTAAGCAAGAAATATACAGTTCCATTTATATGCGTAACCTCACTTTTCTTTATGTGGGGCTTCGCGCGTTCCGTGCTTGATGTTCTGAACAAGCATTTTCAGGAACTTCTTTCAATCAGCATCACGCAATCCTCACTCGTACAGGCTACGACCTATACGGGCTATTTTCTGATGGCCATACCGGCCGGACTAATTATTTCGCGTGGTGGCTACCGGCGCGGAATTGTATGGGGATTGCTGCTATTCGGGCTTGGAGCACTCCTTTTCATTCCAGGAGAGAGATACATGTCTTTTCAATTATTTCTCGCTGCTCTATTTCTGATAGGGTGCGGACTCGCAATGCTTGAGACCTCAGCCAACCCATACGCTACAGAGATGGGCCCACGAGAAACGGCGGCAGGTCGACTTAATCTCGGTCAATCGTTTAACGGACTCGGTTGCATCCTTGGTCCTGTAGTTATGGGAGCTTTTCTATTTTCCGCAGAGGGGAGCGGCCATGTGGCCGTGCCCTATACTATCATGGGAGCAGTAGTGCTTTTAGTAGCAGTCTGCTTTATGTTTATTCCGTTGCCGGCAATTCAGCCCGGCGATGGGAGAGTGGAGGAGGCAGAAAGCAAGCGTAGCCCTTCAAAAGTATTCCGAGAATTACTCACTTCCCCGAAGTTTCTTGCAGGATTCGGCGCCTTGTTCTTCTATGAGATATCGGAAATTTCCATCAACAGTCTCTTTTTTAATTACGTTACTTCCGAGGGATGGATCCCACGTGAGAGAGTGCCGATGGTAATATCCTTCTGTGCACTAGGTCTTTTTATGTTTGCCCGCGTGATAGGATCGCTGATCATGTCGAGAGTAAGATCCTCAAAAGTGCTGGTTATTGCCTCCTTGGGGGCGGTAGTGGCAACATTACTTGTCAGTAGCGGCCTCGGGGCTGTGTCTCATTATTCACTGTTCGCCATATATCTGTTTGAAGCAATTATGTTCCCGACAATCTTCGCGCTGACGATAGTCGAGGCCGGAGAGAATGTGAAATTGGCATCCTCTCTGCTGATGATGTCTCCGATAGGGGGAGCGGTCGGCACTTACGTTATGAGTCAGGTGGCTGAAAGCGTATCGATTTCATTATCATTTCTTGTGCCCGCGGTAGGCTATTTAGTGGTTCTGGCATATGCCCTCACGGTAGCGAGTAAAGCAGATGCACCAACCTAAACGGTATTTGGGGTGTTTACATAATGATAGTTTTACACATCTGATATGCACGACTCACATCCACTATACTGTATCGGCCATATTACTCACGACCGGATCGTCACTCCCGACTTTACGAAAGAGATGCCGGGAGGAACCGTATATTATTTTGCAAATGCATTACACCGAATGGATGCCCCAAACTTCCGGGTTGTCACGTGTGTAGGGCAGGATGAGATGGACGCGGTAGGAGAGCTGAAAGACAGAGGAGTACGGGTTACAGTGCTTGATAGCCCTTCCTCCGTTTTTTTTGAGAATATCTATGGTGAGGATATCGATAGACGCACTCAAAGAGTTCTGGCGAAAGCTCGGCCCTTCACACTGAAGAATATTAAGGATAGATTGAATGATAATGATTATAAGCAGTCATCTACTATCGGGGGGCGACCGATTTTTCATCTCGGCACATTGCTTGCAGACGATTTCGATATGGAGACGGTAAATTATCTTGCATCATTAGGAGATGTATCAGTAGATATTCAAGGGTATCTCCGGAGAGTGGAGGAAGAGCGTGTGATTCATCAGGATGTCCCCGATAAAGAACAACTATTGTCATTGACTGCCATATTGAAGGCAAATGAGGAAGAGATGAAGGTGCTGACAGGCTCTGATGATCCGGTAGAAGCAGCCGGGAAGCTTGCGGAATATGGGTGCCGTGAGGTGGTGCTTACACTTGGCTCGAAAGGATCTCTGATTTACACTGACGGAAGATTTTACAGGATACCGGCCTATCCCCCCGCGGCAATTACTGATGCCACCGGTTGCGGCGACACATACATGGCCGGATACCTGCTGAAAAGAAGTCAGGGTGCCGATCCTGAAGAAGCCGGAAGATTCGCCTCGGCAATGTGCTCTATTAAACTCAGTCACACAGGGCCGCTATGCGCATCGGAGAAGGATGTTTATGAATTCATTAAAAGCCACGAAGGAAAATAATATTTCAGAATAGTGCGTTAAGGGAATTGGTGGGGGCTAAATATCAATTACTCTGTTTATTTTATAAATGCTTTCTACAGGAAAACTGGGTTTTTGGGGACTCACCGCATTGGTCTTCGGATTGGTGATTGGAGTCGGTATCTTTAACCTTCCTCAGAATCTTGCAGTAAATGCTGGCCCCGGATGTGTATTCCTGGCGTGGCTAATCACAGGCTTGGGTATCCTTCCGCTGGTAATGGTTTTCAAATATCTGAGCGAGAGATATCCTCAGTATAATGCCGGGTTATACCAATATGCCCAAGCGGGATTCGGTAATTATGTCGGATTCAACATCGCCTGGGGCTACTGGCTATGTTCTGCATTCTCTAATGTGGCATATGCCATCATGTTCAATGATACGTTAGGCGCTTTCATACCGGTTTTGCATAATCACGGTTGGGAAACTATTCTTTTCGGTTCAGTCTTCATCTGGCTGATGTTCTTTATTGTATCAAGAGGAGTACGGACTGCAAAATTTGTTAATAATCTGCTTTCCCTGGTGAAGATAGTTATGCTGATTTTCATTATCGTCGTTTTCATTATGTTTTTCGATATCGGACTGTTTTCCGTTGATATATGGGGAAAGGGTTTGAATCTTGGTAATGTCGGCGCTCAGATCAGCCACACGATGATGATAACATTATTCTGCTTTTTCGGCGTAGAGGGAGCGGTAATGATGTCTGCTCGAGCCCGGAGAAGTAAGGATGTCGGTCGCGCGGGGGTAGTAGGGTTTCTTATTTCCGTTTTACTATATCTTGCGGTCTCACTGTTATGTTTCGGACTGATGTCGCAGGCCGAGCTGTCAGGTCTTAAAGATCCCTCGATAGCCTATATACTTCGACACACATGTGGAGAATGGTCATACTGGTTTGTTATCTCAGCTATGATTATTGCGTTGCTTGGCGGTTGGGTAGCATGGACACTGGTAGTGGCACAGGTGCCATACGAGGCATCTCTAGTGGGGATTCTCCCGAAATGCTTCAGTCGAGTAAACCGCCATAACATGCCGGCATTCGGCCTTATGGCATCGAGCATCGCAATGGAATTCTTCATGTTGCTTGTGGTGTTTGCCGACGATATGTATCTGGCTGCATTACAGGTAACCGGACTGATGATCCTTCCCTGCTATCTCTTCACAGGTCTTTTTATGCTTAAAGTTGCTGACAGTAGGGCTACAAGAGCTCTTGGACTTGTCACATTCATATTCTGCTGCTGGATGATATATGCGGGTGGTTTCTATGACTTCCTCTTGACGTCAGGATTTTATCTTCTCGGACTTCCATTCTTCTATATGGCGAGGAAAGAAAAGGGAACCACTACAAAAATTATTTCAAACCGGAATGATAAGATCTGTTTAGGAATTCTCATTTTATTCGCAATTGCAGGCTGTTGGATATTACTAAACTGAATTCTTGCAAAGATTTGTTATAAAGCTGGTTAAAAGCCGGCTCTTCCTTCTCTGGAAAAGTGAGGAGGAAGAGCCGGTTTTCTTTTAAAAGATAGGCTCTGAATATTTGATATATCAAAATAAATTATTACATTTGCAAATAACGATTCCACTATCTGGCGAATATTATGGCGCCATGATTGCAAATTGTCGTTAATTCCTAACCAGTAAGTAACAACTGAAATCATACAACCGACCTTTCATGAAAAACAAACAACTTTTATTAGGCGACGAGGCATTAGCCTTGGGAGCCATCTATGCCGGTCTGAGCGGGGCCTATGCCTACCCTGGCACACCCTCTACGGAAATCATGGAATATGTCCAGAAAAATCCGGTTTCCAAAGAGCGCAAAATTCATTCTCATTGGTCGAGCAATGAAAAGACTGCGATGGAAGAAGCTTTAGGTATGTCTTTCTGCGGCAAGAGGGCCATAACTTCCATGAAACATGTAGGACTTAATGTGGCAGCCGACCCGTTTGTGAATTCCGGAATGACCGGAGCTAATGGTGGACTGCTTGTTATAGCTGCCGACGACCCCTCCATGCACTCGTCGCAGAATGAGCAGGACTCACGCTTCTATGCAGATTTTGCAATGATTCCGGCGCTCGAGCCCTCAAATCAGCAGGAGGCTTATGATATGGCGAAATATGGATTCGAACTCTCTGAGAAATTTGAAGTTCCTGTCCTTACACGTCTCGTTACACGCCTTAGCCATTCCCGTGCAGTTGTAGAGACAGAAACCGAAGCTATACCTGAAAATGAACTGCATTATCCGGCGCAGGCTCGTCAGTGGGTACTCATGCCGGCCGTTTCAAAGAAAAGAAACCGTGCTCTTATCGCCCAGCAGGAAGATTTCGTGAAGGCTTCTGAATCATCACCTTTCAATTCATATAAGCCCGGGACTGACAACCGGATCGGTATAATTGCGAGTGGTATCGCATATAATTATCTTATGGAGGCATTCGGTGGAAATTGCCCGTGCCCCGTGGTGAAAGTCAGTCAGTATCCACTCCCCAAGGGTCTCATCAAGCAACTCTACAATGACAGCGAGGCAGTGCTCGTGCTTGAGGAAGGCCAGCCATTCATCGAAAATAAAATCACCGGATTCTTTGATACGGAGAAAAAGATCTACGGCAAATATACGGGCAATGTTGTGAGAGACGGCGAACTGGATCCCGATTCAGTAGCGGCAGCAATCGCGTCGCTTGTTCCTGACGCAGCCGGATTACGCAAGAATGAAGAGGAGAAAGATGTTCCTTCAATCGTTGCTCCGCGGCCGCCGATGTTGTGCCAGGGTTGCGGACACAGAGATGTGTACGGCGCTCTAAACGAGGCTCTGGAATCATACGAGAGCCCGAAGGTGTTCGGTGATATCGGCTGCTATACTCTTGGCTTCCTTAAGCCATTCAACGCAATCGACACATGTGTCGATATGGGCGCGTCGATCACTATGGCAAAAGGCGCGGCTGATGCAGGTCAGCACCCCGCTGTCGCAATTATCGGCGACTCAACGTTCACGCATAGCGGAATGACTGGTCTTCTTGACGCGATCAATGAGGATTCTCCTATATTGGTAATTATATCCGATAACCTGACAACGGGTATGACAGGAGGTCAGGATTCGCAGGGCACGGGCAAGATAGAGGAAATCTGTCTCGGTCTCGGCGCGCATCCTGATCACGTGAGAACCATTGACTCTTTACCCAAGAATCATGATGAGATGGTAAGACTCTTTAAGAACGAAATCGAACATAAGGGTCTTTCAGTAGTAGTTTCAAGAAGAGAATGTATTCAGACAGCACGTCGTCACGCAACTCAAAAAAAATAATACATACTATGAAAACTGATATAGTACTCGCCGGAGTAGGCGGCCAGGGAATTCTTACAATCGCCACAATCCTGGGCGCGGCGGCACTTAAGGAGAATCTCTATCTGAAGCAGGCCGAAGTGCATGGCATGAGCCAGCGCGGAGGGGATGTGCAGTCAAATCTACGAATCAGCTCGGAGCCTATCCATTCCGACCTGATTCCTAAGAATGGTGCAGACCTGATTGTCTCTCTTGAGCCGATGGAGGCCCTCCGATATCTTCCATTCCTTTCAAAAGATGGGTGGATCGTCACGAATTCAGTGCCGTTCGTTAACATCGACAACTATCCACAGCAGGAGGAAGTAGAGGCTGCCCTCAGCCTGCATGGCCGTCTGGTGATGTTTGATATGGAACAGGTTGCGAAGGAAGTTGCAACTCAAAGGAGCTCTAATCTCGTGCTCCTCGGAGCCGCATCTCCCTTTATCGATATCCAGCCCGAGAAGATCATTGAGGCTATCACAAACGTATTCGCTTCGAAGGGAGAGAAGGTGGTGAGTGCCAACATAGCCGCATTCCAGGCCGGTCGGGTCCGCGCAACTGAACAGATGTAAACTCCTTAATCCTGATACCATGTTTCCATTAACACAAGAAAAATTTGACGAGGCTGTTAGGCGCCTGATGATAATCGACCTCTCTTCCGCTACCATCCGCCAGATTTGTTCGCTCTCAGCTGCATTGGAAGAGGATGCTGGAGAAGAAATGGTGCATCTTGAAATCGGAAATCCGGGTCTGCCGGCTGAAAATGTCGGAGTCGCTGCTGAAATCGCTTCCCTTGAATCGGGTATCGCTAATAAGTACCCGCCTATTCAGGGAATTCCTGAACTTAAGAAGGCCGGCTCCAGATTCATCAAGTCATTTCTCAATCTTGACATTCCCCAGAAAGCGATAATTCCTACCGTTGGATCGATGCAGGGCAGTTTTACTCTGACTCTTCTGCTTGGTCAGCGCATTAAGGGGAAGGATACGATGCTTTATCTTAACCCCGGGTTCCCGGCCCATGCCTCACAGGCGAAGGTGCTCGGGATCAAGCGTGAGGCGTTCGATATCTATAATTTCAGAGGGAAGGCGCTTGAAGCTAAACTTGAGGAATATCTGAGCAAGGGCAATATTTCCGGAATGCTCTACAGCAATCCTAATAATCCCAGCTGGACCAACCTCACGGAGGAAGAACTCGAAATCATAGGTCGTCTTGCTACGAAATATGACTGTATAGTGCTTGAGGATCTCGCATACTTCGGAATGGATTTCCGTACGGATATCAGTCATCCCGGCGTGCCTCCTTACGGAGCGACCGTAGGCCGCTACACAGATAATTTTATCCTGATGCTTTCCGGATCAAAGATTTTCAGTTATGCCGGTCAGCGTATAGCGCTGGTGGCGATGAGTCAGGCTGTCTATGAACGCCAGTATGACTTCCTTCGCGAATTTTATGAGATGCCTGCTTTCGGGGACGCATATATTTTCGGAGTGCTGTATTGCGCATCTTCAGGCACAGCCCACTCAGCTCAGTACGGACTTGCCGCTATGCTTGATGCTGCTGCGGACGGTTCGCTTGATTTCATTTCTCATTGTACGGAATATGGCCGTCGCGCGGAAAGAGTAAAGAAGATTTTCAGTGATAATGGTTTCTACATTGTCTACGACAAGGATGGCGAACTCCCCATTGCCGACGGATTCTTCTTTACGATCGGTTATCCCGGAATGTCAGGCCTTGAACTTCAAAGCGAACTAATGAAATATGGAGTATCCTCCATTGCGCTTAATTCCACCGGTTCGGAGCAGCCGGGTATCCGGGCTTGCGTATCTCTTATCTCTGATGATGAGACAATGGAACGTCTGGAACGTTTCTTAAAGAAATTTCAAGAAGATCATAAGAGATGAGCCATCACGAAATCAAATATGTCAGTGCGGCAGAAGCCGTAAAACTGGTTGAAAGCGGGGATCACATCTATCTTCAGGGATCAACCTCTACACCCGAACTTCTTGAACAGGCTCTTGCCGACCGCGGACACGAACTGAAGGACGTCACAATTTACACCGGTTTTGGAGTGTGTCGCGGGCGTTCACCTTTATGTCGACCGGAATTCAAGGATACTTTCCTTGTCAATTCATTTTTCGTAAACAATGGTTTCCGTGCATGGATCGAGGAGGGTTACGGAACGACTACACCGCGCTTTCTGAGCCAGGTGCCCGGGCTGATCAGAGACTGTACGTGGCGAGTGGATGTGGTGTTCCTGCAGTGTTCCTTGCCCAATGAAGAAGGGCTCGTAAGTTTTGGTGTCTCCGGAGACGTTGCATGCGCTGCCGTAGAATCAGCAAATCGTCTGATAGCCCAGATAAATCCTAATATGCCGTTCTCGTATGGCGATCCGGTGGTGCACATTTCTGACATTGACGCGTGTGTGTATTGTGACACTCCGTTGGTAGAGGTGCCGACAGCTACTCCTACAGAGGAAGAAAAGCGCATCGGCGAATTTATTGCCGGCCACATCCCTGACGGCGCCACTCTTCAGATCGGGGTCGGAGGCATTCCAAATGCAGTGCTCCAGGCACTCAGCTCGCATAAGAACTTAGGTCTTCACACTGAGGCGATGACTGACGGTGTTCTTCCGCTCCTTGCGTCCGGCGTTATCGACAACAGCAGAAAGAAAGTTCTGCCCGGAAAATCGGTTGCATCACTGGCTCTCGGCTCAAAAAATCTATATGAATATATGGATGGAAATCCGGATATTGTGTTCAAGGATGTCGCGTGGACAAATAATCCCTACGTCATAGCGCAGAATCCGGCCGTGATGTCGATAAATTCATGTCTGGAGATTGATCTCACCGGTCAGATATGCGCAGATTCAATAGGCACGCGTATTTTCTCCGGCGTAGGGGGCCAGCATGACTTTGTATATGGTGCCTCTCTGAGTGAGGGAGGAAAATCCTTCATTGCCATGCTCTCAAAGACCGGTAAAGGGAAAACAAAGATCAAACCGGTGCTGACTGAGGGTGGAGGCGTGGTGACAACCCGTTTCCAGGCCAACTACGTAGTGACGGAATATGGCGGAGTAGATCTCAGGGGAAAAAATCTCCCGGAGAGGGCAAAGGCACTTATCTCCATAGCAGCTCCCGAATTCAGGGAAGAACTGTCGGAGGCTGCCGCCGAACGATTCGGATATTCGTTCCTGCGGTTGAAATAAACAGTTTAACTTGACGAGTAGCCTCCGATGAGGCTATGAGCTAATTCTTTGATATTAATATGTTTTCGGTTGCATATATGCGTAATATACGTAGATATATGTAACCGAAAATGTTATATCTGCGCTCGAATTTAATCAAAATTGAGTTTCTATTGTTAAATTAATGAATGGATATCTGATAAATGAGCCGTTTCGGGCTGACGTCAGATGATTAATTCCGGTTTAAATTTAATATTATCGAATCATGGTAAAGGAAATAGAAAAAAGAATAGAAGAGGATCTTTACAACTTCTTACGCTCACAGGATCGCGTGGATGAGAAACTTCCGGAGTGTCCTGATGTAGAGGAATTATGGCCTCAGGTTGAGGAGGCTTATGTGCCCGACGGCGTTCGCGAATTTCAGGAGTATCCCGTGGCCTCACTCGGTTGGATTATGTTTGTCGGTATGGCCTTTGCGAAATACTGGGATGAAGACTGGGTAGCCTATGCGAATGTTGGTGGCAAGAAACTCTACGAAGACCTGAGAGATGTAGAGGGTTATGATAAACTCGATGACACTGTGCTTTATAAAGTGCTTGGCCTTGATGAGAAAGAGGCAGATGCTATGATAGCCCTCGTAGGCGAGTGTGCTCAGCGCGTGCTTCATACTCTGCAGACTTGTGGAGTGGAACCCGGCAGTAAGGATGCGGCGCTACTCTACGTCGACTCGCTCCATATTCTCTATCTTTTCGGAATGCGTATGGAGCTTAATGCTCTTGGTTATCACATGACTAAAATGGGATAAAGTGGCAAACTTCATCTCACGATTAATTCATCACCATCATTCCGACCAACAGCCTCTCGTTCAGACCTTACCTGATGAGAATGCGGAGAATGCCGGGAGAATCCGGAAAGTAGTAAAAGTAGGTTGTCTTGTCAATGCCTTGCTGATGATACTGAAATTATCAGTTGGGTATTTCGGCCACAGTGATGCACTGTTTGCCGATGGCTTCCATTCACTGAATGATGTGGCAGCCGACCTCATAATGCTCGTTTTTGTCGGCATTTCCTATAAGCAGGCCGATAAGCGATATGCGTGGGGGTATGGAAAATACGAGACTTTCTCCTCATTTATAATATCGGCATTTCTGATCGGAATCGCGTTGATGATCATGTATGAGGGCGTAGAAAGCCTTGTAGGATATTTCAATGGCGAAACAATCGAGCGGCCCGATTTTTGGACTCTTGTGGTGGTGCTTTTCGCTATGGCCTGTAAGGAGGGTCTGTACCGGTTTTATTCGCATGCCGGTAAACTGTCAGCGTCAAAAGCATTGCTTGCCAATGCCTGGCATCACCGCAGTGACGCGATGGCTTCGGTCGCGACTCTGATAGGAGTAGGCTGTTCTTTCTTCTTCGGTGAAAATTTCCGGGTGCTTGATCCGATAGCCTCAATTGTAATCGCTGTTTTCATATTAATGCCGGCCTTCAGAATTCTGAAACCATCTTTCCTGGAACTAATGGACCGCTCACTTCCCGATTCTGACTATTCAAGGGCAGAGAAAGCAATTGAGGATGTCGTGGGAAAGCAGAATCTCCGTTACCTGAAAACGCGTCGGCATGGCCACAGCTATATTTTTGATATTGGAGCCGATGTCGACGGTAGCAAAAGCGTTTCTGATCTTGACCAACTCCGGAGGTCGATAAATCAGAATCTTGAGAAGGAGTTCTGCAAGCATATACAGGTTGTACTGACCCCTTACCCCAGATAATTTTGGCGCCCGACCCTTGAGTAAATATCTCTTTAATGGATGGAGCCTAAATATGAATACCTGATTATGAGCCGCTTCAATGTGTTGACCTTGAAGCGGCTCATTGTATATGACCCGATTTAACAACTATGATTCCGGGTATGAAGACTTTCTTATAAGAATGCACGATATAATAGAATCAGGATAGGGTAATTTTCAAAAATTTTCTGTAAATTTGCATTTTGAAGTTGAAACAATAGAAGATAATGAAAACTAACGTCGCAGTCTTTTTCGGAGGAAGGTCAGTAGAGCATGAAATCTCAGTGATTTCAGCCATTCAGGCCATCAACGCTTTTGACGAAAATAAATATAATATCATTCCTGTATATATATCCAAACAGGGAAAATGGTACACGGGCGAGAATCTTCTCGACCTTAAGAATTACCGGGACCTCAATAAGCTTGTATCTGAGGCGACAGAAGTGTTCATGAAGCCCGAATATGGAGATTACAATCTCTATAAGGCAACTACCGGAATGTTTTCAAAGAGGAATCCTGTAGTTGCCGAGCTTCACGTGGCTATCCCGGTTCTCCACGGCACAAACGGCGAAGATGGTATTTTCGAAGGACTTCTTGAGACAATCGGTATTCCTTTCGCAGGATGCAACACACTCTCTTCGGCCAACGGTATGGATAAAATCACGATGAAGATGATCCTTCGAGAAGAGGGTATTCCTGTCGTAGATTATGTATGGTTCACTGATCATCAGTGGAATAAGGATAAAGACAGCATAGTCGAAAAGATAGAACAGAAACTTGGTTATCCTGTAATTGTGAAGCCTGCTAACCTAGGTTCTTCCGTAGGTATCGGCACTGCGGCTGACCGTAATGAACTTATTGAGCGCATTAATAATGCTGAAAAATTCTCTCAACGCATTATTGTGGAGCACATGATCGAGCAGCTGAAAGAAATCAACTGCTCTGTGCTCGGGGATGCTGACGATCATCAGTCTTCGGTATGTGAGGAGCCTGTAAAATCCGGTAAGTTCCTTTCATACGAAGATAAATATATGGGAGGCACCAAGACAAATCAGGGTATGCAGGCAAGTGAAAAGAGAATCCCTGCTGATCTTACGCCCGATATGAGTGAAAAAATACGACATATGGCAGGTGAGACTTTCCGTGTGCTCTCATGCCATGGCGTCAGCCGTATTGACGTGATGGTTGATGAGAAAGATAACTCTGTATATGTGAATGAGATCAATACGATTCCCGGCTCTTTGTCTTTCTACCTCTGGGAAGCTACCGGAATATCTTTCAGCCAGCTGATGGACCGCCTCGTGGCTCTCGCCCTGAAGCGTAAGCGCGAGACCGACCGTAAGACTTTTACATACGATCAGAATATTTTTGCACTTGGCGGTGGCACAAAAGGGGCTAAAGGTGCAAAAGGAGGAGTTAAAAAATAATCAGAACTGATATCCTCATTGGCAGCCTCCGGGGTGGTTGAGGGTAATTTAATATAATAAACATGAAATTCAACGAGTATAGCAAGCAACTCAATCTTTCCGACATCAATAAGGAGATGCTCGAGATCTGGGATGCGCATAATCTTTTTGAAGCTTCAATGAAGCAGCGTGAGGGGTGTCCGACTTTTGTGTTCTATGAAGGTCCCCCGTCGGCTAACGGTATGCCGGGTATCCACCATGTTATGGCGAGAACCATCAAGGATATCGTGTGCCGTTACAAGACTATGAAGGGTTTCCACGTGAAGCGAAAAGCCGGCTGGGACACTCATGGACTCCCGGTTGAGCTCGGTGTGGAAAAGACCCTCGGAATCACCAAAGAGGATATCGGTAAGAAGATTTCTGTAGATGATTATAATGAGGCCTGCCGCAAGGAGGTGATGAAGTATACTAAGGAGTGGACCGACCTTACTCACAAAATGGGATATTGGGTCGATCTCGACAATCCTTATATCACTTACGATAACCGTTATATCGAATCTGTGTGGTGGCTGCTTGCCCAGCTTTATAAGAAAGGATACCTCTATAAAGGCTACACCATCCAGCCCTATTCTCCGGCCGCAGGCACAGGACTCAGCACACACGAGCTGAATCAGCCCGGATGCTACCGTGACGTGAAAGATCTGACGGCTACCGTGCTTTTCGATATCATTGATCCGAAACCCGAGATGGAAGGGTGGGGGAAACCTTGCTTCATGGCCTGGACCACAACCCCCTGGACGCTCCCGTCGAATACGGCACTTTGCGTTGGTCCGAAAATCGATTATGTCGCAGTGCGCACCTTTAACCCGTACACTGGAGAGAAGGTGACAATAGTAATGGCTGAGGTGCTTGTCAATTCCTATTTCAAGAAAGAAGGGAAGGATGCTTCTCTTTCTGACTATAAGCCCGGAGATAAGGTCATCCCTTATGAAATCGCAGGCAAATGGTCGGGGGTTGAGTTGATCGGCATGAAATATAATCAGCTGATGCCTTGGGTGAAGCCTTGTGAGCGTGTTGATGAATATGCAGCGGAATATATCAAGGCATTCGCGGCATCTCACGAGGAAAAATGCTTTAGCGTAGGCACCGACCGCTTCGTAGAGATTGCAGAGTGCGCGTTCCGTGTTATCGGAGGTGACTTTGTCACTACTGAAGATGGTACAGGTATTGTGCATATAGCTCCCACTTTCGGTGCAGACGATGCCAAGGTAGCGAAGGCAGCCGATATTCCCTCTCTTTTCATGATCAACCTGAAAGGGGAGACTCGACCTATGGTCGATCTTACAGGCAAGTATTATCACATTGATGAGCTCGCGCCGGAATTCGTTAAGGCCTGCGTTGACGTAGACCTCTATTCTGTGTATGCCGGAAAGTGGGTTAAGAATGCATACGACCCTCAGTTTACAATTGATGGCAAGTATGACGAAAAGGCCGCTACGGCTGCTGAAGATCTTAATGTGGAGATCTGCATGGAGCTCAAGAAGAATGGAAAGGCATTCCGTACGGAAAAGCACGTGCACAATTATCCTCATTGCTGGCGCACTGACAAGCCGGTGCTTTATTATCCCCTCGACAGCTGGTTTATCCGTACTCCCGAGGCGCGCGAACGTCTTATCGAACTCAATGAGACCATCCAGTGGAAGCCGGCTTCTACAGGCACGGGCCGATTCGGCAAGTGGCTCGAGAATCTTCAGGACTGGAATCTCTCACGCTCGCGCTATTGGGGAACTCCACTTCCCATCTGGCGCACGGATGATGGCCGCGAAGAAGTGATCATCGGAAGCTACGAGGAACTCTACAATCGTATCGAAGATGCTGTGGCTAAGGGTGTTATGCCTTCGAATCCTCTTAAGGAGAAGGGATTCGTGCCCGGAGAATATACTGCTGAAAACTATGAGCGATTCGATATTCACCGTCCCTACGTTGATGATATCGTGCTCGTGTCAGAAAGCGGCAAACCGATGCGCCGTGAGACCGATCTGATCGACGTCTGGTTTGATTCGGGTGCTATGCCTTACGCCCAGATTCATTATCCCTTTGAGAATAAAGACCTCCTCGACAGCGGAGAAGTATATCCGGCCGACTTTATCGCTGAGGGTGTAGACCAGACACGAGGCTGGTTCTTTACGCTTCATGCAATCGCAGGGATGGTGTTTGATTCTGTAGCCTATAAGGCCGTGATTTCTAATGGCCTTGTGCTTGATAAGTATGGTCAGAAGATGTCGAAGCGTCTCGGCAATGCAATCGATCCTTTCGGCAATATCGAGAAATTCGGTATTGATCCCGTGAGATGGTATATGATTTCCAACTCTTCTCCCTGGGATAATCTGAAATATGACGAGGAGGGCGTGGCAGAAGTCGGAAGAAAGCTTTTTGCTACTCTCTACAATACTTATAAATTCCTCGCTCTCTACGCAAATGTTGACGGTTTCACCGGTACTGAGCCTTTGATTCCCGTTAATGAGCGCCCGGAGATCGATCGCTGGATTCTCTCGCTTCTCAACACCCTCGTGCTTGAGGTGACGAAAGATCTGGATGATTACGAACCGACAAAAGCAGCCAGAGCAATCGATGACTTTGTCGGTAACAATCTCTCTAACTGGTATGTGCGTCTGAACAGAAAGCGTTTCTGGGCTGGAGAGATGAATAAGGAAAAGCTTGCGGCCTATCAGACTCTGTTCGAGTGTCTGAAGACAGTGGCCCTTCTTATGGCTCCCTTCTCACCCTTCTATGCTGATAAGCTATATTCTGATCTCATGGCTCCGGCAGTAGGCGAACGTGAATATATATCGGTTCATCTCGCCGACTTCCCCGTCGCTGATGAGTCAGCAATCGATAAGGCTCTTGAAGAGCGAATGAATCTTGCTCAGGATATCACTTCAGGCACGCTTGCGCTTCGTCGAAAGGTGAATCTCAAGGTGCGTCAGCCTTTGCAGACACTTCTTATTCCCGTGATGGATGAGGCCCAGCGTCAGGCTATCGAGGGCGTAAAGAATATTATCCTTGATGAAGTGAACGTTAAGGATCTCAAACTTGTCGACAATGAAGAATCCGGACTAGTGAAGCGCGTGAAGGCTGATTTCAAGAAACTTGGCCCGCGTTACGGCAAGATAATGAAGGATCTCGGAAAGGCCATCACCTCAATGGAACAAAAGGATATTGCCGAGCTTGAGAAGAATGGTCAATTTACTTTCACTACACTTCCGGGCGAACCCGTGGTGACCTTAGAGGATGTGGAGATTATTCCGGAGGATATTCCCGGCTGGCTCGTATCCAATGATGGAAAGATCACGGTCGCACTCGATGTAACCGTTACTCCCGAACTGAAGAATGAAGGAATGGCCCGCGAACTTATCAACCGTATCCAGAACATCCGCAAGGCTTCTGATTATGATATCACCGACCGCGTGAAGGTTGAACTTACACGCACTCCCTCAGTTGAACAAGCAGTGAATGCTTTCGGGAATTATATATCCGCTCAGGTGCTGGCAGATGCAATTGTGCTTTCCGATGTGCTTGAGGGTGAAGGAGTGACCGAACTTGATATCGACGGAGAGAAGATCAATGCTCGTGTGACGCGTTGATTCGCGACTGAGTCTTAACATAGAATCAATGTCTGATAAACCAATCTCAAAAAATAGCGGCATCGCCGGGGGCTCCCAGCCCTCGGCGTTGCGCCGCAATGCAGGATGGCTGGCCGCAGCGGTTATTATCCTTGTTGTGCTCGCTGACCAGTTCATTAAAATTTATGTCAAAACCCATTTCTATATGGGTGAGGACTATGAGATTTTTCCTTGGTTTCACCTGAAGTTTATCGAGAATAACGGAATGGCCTTCGGGTTAGAACTTTGGAATAAATTTCTTCTGACTTTTGGACGTATAATCGCAGTCGGAATCCTCATCTGGTGTCTCTGGAAAATTTGTGCGAGAATGGAATTGCGCACAGGCTTCATTATTTCAGTCGCGCTTATCACCGCCGGAGCTGCAGGCAATATATTCGATTGTGTGTTTTACGGCGAAATATTCAATAATCCATATCCTCCGGAAGTAGCATCTCTCTTTCCCGCCGGGGGTGGTTACGCAGGCTGGTTTGAGGGCAGGGTGGTAGATATGTTCTATTTCCCTCTTTGTGATTTTGTCTGGCCGGAATGGTTTCCGGGAGTAGGGGGGAAACCCTACGAATTCTTCGCATATATTTTCAATCTCGCTGATGCATCCATCTGCGTCGGAGTCGCCATACTCCTGATTTTCTATTCTCGCGATTTCTCCCTTGCGTTTAATAGCGGAGTAGAAAAGAATGAAATAGCGGAGTAGAAAAGAATGAAATAGCTGACTCGAAATAATACACCATTCATTTCCGAAAAATATGAGATTCACCACCTTCGGTCGCATCGTTTTAATCTCCCTCATTACGGCCGTGTCCGGATGTACGAAACGCCCGTCAGGGGTAGTTTCAGATTCTCGTATGGCCAAGGTGATTGCCGAACTGGAAATTTCTGAGGCATGGCTCAACACATCTTCTTCAGTTGTCAACGACTCACAGCGCGAGGCGGCGAAGGAATATGTGTTGCAGAAAAATGGTCTGACCGTTGCGGAATTTGATTCGACGATGGTATGGTATGGTAAAAATCCCGATGCTTATTATGAGGTATGCGATAAGGCGCAGAAAGTGCTCGCGCAACTTCAGAAAAAGACATCGGGCAGAAATATAGTGCAGGAAAGTGTTCCTAATCTATGGCCATATTCGCAGATGCTGAGAATCTCACCGCAGAGTGCTTCTGACGGTGTGATATTTTCAATCGAATCGAATAACGAAGTCCCTTCAGGTTCTGCTCTGCGATTTATGATGAAATTTAACCGCGCAGTGGGTGGCGACGCAAAAATAGGCGTTGAATATGAAGATGGAGTGTCAGAATTTATATCAAGGCGTCTGTCGGAAAATATGCGTATCGATATAACTCTATACACAGATACTGGTAGAGTGGTGAAACGTGTTTTCGGTAATATAGCCCTAAATAACCTCCGGCATAACATCGCTTCATGGAGTGATAGTATCGCGGTTAACGTGCTGCCATATGACTCTACGAAATATTATTCCCGACATTCCCAGCATGTGGTGGTTCCCGCACGCAGGAAGAAAAAGGAAGTTGCTGATTCCCTCAGGACTGTCAAGGACTCAGTGGCTGTAAAGGTTACTGATTGAAATGAGTATTGATTTGCTATCGGTGCCTGTCGAAATCATTGACGATAACAAGGGTGCTGAGACTCTGGGTTTAAGAATTGTGCGCGTGGAGTTGAGCAACTCCACAAGAGTAGCATTACAAGACTCCTCGCTTGGAGAGTGGAATAATTCAGCACGAGTGGAGTCTGCCACAAGCGAGGAACTCTACCGCTATTTACTAAGTCACCGACTTCTTGAAGTAAAAAGCGTTTCACTTCTTCCTTTTTCAGGAGAAAGTGCCGGGCTCCTTATGTCTGAATATCCTCTGAGAATAATCCGTACAAAATCAGGCTTTAGTATTGAGCTCGTAATGTAATCTTGCTATTACCGCATCTTATTATTCTTTTAGAATACTTTAATACTTCTGCCGTTATACTCTTGTATTACGGCAGTTTTTAATTATTTCTTCATCAGTATGAGACCTACAGTTGAATATCTCCACGATAAATTTGAATACTTCAACAATCTTTGTTATCAGGGTAAACTTCCACATCCGGAAATAAAGCTTAACCGTCGCGCTTCTTCAATGGGGCTCACAAGAGCTACATATAATCGTCAGACTCGAGAAAAGAAGGTGTGGATAGAAATCAGCGTAAAGTTTGATCTGCCTGAAACTGAAGTGGTAGATACACTCCTTCATGAGATGATACATTATTATATTATGGTGTTTGACCTTAAGGACAGTAGTCAGCACGGACAACTATTTCGTTCTGAAATGAGGAGACTTTATGCAGATTATGGATTGAAAGTCAGTTTAAAATTCACTGACACCAACCTGGTGCAAGAGCAGTTGAGTCCGGAGCGTCGCTACTTCTGTCTCTCGAAAGACCTTTGCGGAACTACGTATATTACTGTCGTAGCTACCTCAAGAATCTTTGATATCTGGAATCAGTTAGATAATTATAATTTAATTTCAACTGAGTGGTATGTCGGTATACATAAGGAACTGATGACATATCCGAGAAGCAGGGGAGTGAAATTCTATAGACTGAAGGACGAAATTGTGAAGGATATCTTAGGATCCTCCCGCAGACTGATAAGGGAGGGTAGAATAATCAGGATCGCACGATAAATAAAGAAGAGGACCCCTGAAAGCGCCCTCTTCTTTATTCATGATACCCGGTATATTTCTAATCTACCGAAATCTTATTTCTTCATTGCCTTTGCCCAGCTGTCTTTTAAGCCGACAGTCTTGTTGAACACCGGGCGTTCAGGAGTGGAATCGGGATCAACCACGTAGTAGCCGAGGCGCTGGAACTGATAATTGTCGCCGGCCTTTATTCTCTCTGCGAGCCAGGGTTCTATCTTTGCGTTCTCGCGAATCTTGAGAGATTCGGGATTTATCAGGTCGCGGAAATCTCCATCGTAAGCGGAGGGATTCTCCACGCTGAACAGGCGGTCGTAGTCGCGGATCTCAGCCTCAACTGCTGTCGGAACCGATACCCAGTGGAGTGTTCCTTTCACCTTACGGTCAGCTCCGGCGAGCCCGCTACGGCTTTCCGGATCATAGGAAGCGTAGATTGTCGTGATATTACCATCTGCATCCTTCTCCACGCCGGTGCATTTAATTATATATGCTCCTTTAAGACGCACTTCCTTATCGGGGGAGAGGCGGAAGAACTTCTTGGGAGGATTCTCCATGAAGTCGTCACGTTCGATCCAGAGTTCACGGCTGAAGGGCATCTCATGAGTTCCTTCTGCCGGATTCTCGGGATTATTATCCATAGTCATGATCTCCGTCTTTCCTTCAGGATAATTTTCAAGTATGAGCTTAACCGGATTCTGGATTACGCTCACGCGTGTCGCTGTCTTATTGAGATCTTCGCGGATCGAGTGCTCAAGCAATTCGATGTGATTCAGAGCCTCATACTTAGTATAGCCGATACGCTTCACAAAGTCCTTAATTGCCGAAGGGGTATATCCGCGACGACGCAGACCCTTCAAAGTCGGCATGCGGGGATCGTCCCATCCGTTCACCAGACCCTCCTTTACAAGCTGGAGAAGCTTACGCTTACTCATCACCGTGTAAGTGAGGTTAAGACGGTTGAACTCGATCTGGCGCGGACAATAAGACTCATCAGCCAATTCTTTAACGAAATATTCGTAAAGAGGACGGTGAGGCACGAATTCAAGAGTACAAATAGAGTGGGTGACACCCTCGAAATAGTCGCTCTGTCCATGCGCGAAGTCATACATGGGATATACTTTCCAAGTGTCGCCGGTGCGCCAGTGGGGTGTCTTGATGATGCGATACATGATGGGGTCGCGGAAGTGCATGTTGTCGCTTGCCATATCAATCTTGGCACGAAGCACCATCGAGCCTTCATCGAACTCACCCTTATTCATGCGCTCGAAGAGATCAAGGTTTTCTTCTACGGGACGATCGCGGAACGGGCTCGGCGTTCCGGGCTGAGTAGGAGTGCCTTTCTGACGTGCGATCTCCTCACTGCTCTGCTCATCAACGTAGGCTTTCCCCTCCTTGATCAGTCTAACGGCCAGATCGTAAAGCTGAGGGAAGTAATCACTGGCATAATAAAGACGGTCACCCCAGTCGTAGCCAAGCCAATGGATGTCTTCCTTGATGGCATTGACATACTCCATATCCTCCTTCTGAGGATTTGTGTCATCGAAGCGAAGATTGCAAGTGCCCCCGAACTTATCGGCAGCCCCGAAGTCCATGATGAATGCCTTCGCATGGCCTATGTGGAGATAACCGTTCGGCTCGGGCGGGAAACGCGTGTTGAGCCTGCCCCCATTTTTGCCGGCTGCAAGATCGTTAGCAATTTCCTGCTCAACGAAGTTAAGACCCGATTCATTGCCGCCTTCGGCAATTGCCTCTTCTTTCTTTATTTCTTCCATAAATCAAATTTGACTAATATTTCTTTCTTACCTTCCGGACCTCATCATCGTATGTCCCGAATAAATCGCTCCGAATGCCTTATGCTTACGTCAACAGGCCCTGAGCTTGCTAAAGTCCGACATATATTAACTACAAAATTAGTAAAAATATCCCATACTTAGAAAAAATTATCCGGAATTAATCTCATTTATAATATCCGTCTTAAAGTATCGTTTCTTAAGTGAATAAACAGTTAAAATTATCCCCCCAACAAGTATAAAACATTGCCTATGGCTAACGATTCCTCAACAACATCTACAAATGAAGTCAAGCAAAATATAATCAGTTCGCCTAAGAACGCGACGTTGAACTTCATTCGTCAGTTTGCCCGCACATGCGTCGCCCTCAACGGAGGTGCGCTGGGCTCTATAATACTCAACTGACCCTTGATGTCTCCGTCATAAGACATCTGTTATAAACAAGTCTGTCGAGCCCGATCATCTGATATAAGGAATTACGAGGATGACAGACACAAAATCAAGACGGCCCCGCAAATTGCGGGGCCGTCTTGATTTTGAATAATCCGATACTTTAAGGCCGTTAATTCAAAATGAATATCACTAAGTCGGAATCACACGGAAAGAATAATATCTTTCTCCTGCGCGATTCGGCGCAGATTCAGGATTGCATAGCGCATTCTTCCGAGCGCTGTATTAATGCTCACTTTCGTAAGCTCAGCAATCTCCTTGAAACTGAGTCCCTGGTAATATCTCATTTTGAGCACTTCCTTCTGAAGTTCGGGGAGCTCTTCAATAAGATAGATCACATCCTGTTTGATCTGATCTGAGATGAGAACATCCTCTATGGTCTCCTCGCAAAGTTCCTTTCTGTTCAGAATGTCAACATCTGAAAGATCAGAACTCTGAAGATTCTCTGATTTCTCCTGACGATAGAAATCAATTATGAGATTGTGGGCAATGCGTGAAATCCATGCCGGAAATTTTCCATTCTCCGTATAACGTCCCTGTCGGATTGTCTGAATGGCCTTCACGAATGTCTCCTGAAAAATATCGTTGGCTATATCCTCGTTCTTGATGATGCGGAGAATGTAGTTGTAGATACGGTCCTGATGCCGCTTCAGAAGTGTGTCGAAAGCTTCATTGTTTCCTTCGGCGTATGCCCTGACAAGCTGTTCGTCAGTCAGAGTGCTAAAGTTTGCCATGCTGCTGGTGTTGGTTTGATTGTGTAAAACTTTTCGATAGGCAGATGGGATAATTTATTTGCGGGTACTACAACCCGTGATACTTAAATTTGGGTAAATAATTCTCGATTCATCACTATATGATTCTTCAAGCGAATGCAAAGATATAAAGCAATCGTGAGAATTGCAAGAAAACTTACGAAAAAAATCCCAAATTATTGTTAAAGTGGACAATATTTTTTTTAATTGTGATTATTATCCGTGGTTTTTAAATTTTCAACAGAGTGTATAAGTCGCTCAATGCTTTGATCGCGGAGTACTTTATCTTGTTGATTTACCGCGTCTTATATAATAGTATATAATATCTTCCTCATATAAGCCGGTTGATTTATGCTTAATAAATGTGTTCTACAACATATTTTTTAAGCATTTTTGCACAACAATTTCTTGTCTGAAGCGTTTTAGAGTAAGAAAGATTGTATTTTACCCTGTTGTTCCCGCTCCCTTTTCGAAGTCTGCACTGAGTAGACTTATCAAGGGCAATGGGACAAATAAGGAAGCGATTACTCAATGAAGCTCGTAAATGGCATGTGGTTCTGCAGATCATAAGCATCACCGGCCATGAGTGAATTTGACCGGTCACTAATATCGGAAATACATTTCCGGTTGAGGTGACTCGCTTAACACGACAAACTCAGACATTGACGCTCCGGGGCTTAGCTGCGCCACGGATCCTTGATGTCGACCGCAAGAGAGCCATGGTCATTGCCGGCATCACTACTTGTAAAGTGTAGGGCAAGGTTCGATTCCGGTTTCTAAATAATAAGCAAATGAAATTATTATCAGCTATTACAATTGCCGCTCTGGCTGTAGGAAGCCTTCTCGTCGGTAAAGCAAATGTCACCAGTATCTCAGGTGAGCCCGACAACCGGTTGGTTTCGACAACAATCTCCACTAATCCCGATTTCGAGAAAGCTGTGGAGCTTATCAAGAAGTATGAGGGTCTGCATCAACCTAAGCATTATCCTCTTGTAGGATATGGCCACAGGGTGCTCCCGGGCGAAAAATTTTCTCGTTCCAGAGCCCTCAGTGAAGCAGAAGCAGACAAACTTCTTCGCAAAGACCTTCTTAAGAATTGCGCGGTGTTCCGCGAATGGGGGGCTGATTCTCTTATCCTTGGAGTGCTTGCATATAATATAGGTAGCGGCAACGTGCTAAAAAGCAATGTTGCCAAACTTCTTAAGGCAGGCAACCGCGACGTTTACGCACAGTATATTAGTCATGCGCGCTATCGTGGAAAGATTCATACTCAGATTCAGAAGCGCCGCAAAGAGGAATTTGAGGCCCTTTTCATTAAGGACACCAGACTCATCGGTGACAATGAAAAGGAGCAGATTCTTGAGGAATCTGAACAGACTCTTGCGAAAGGCGTAAGTTCGAAAGATGTCTTTTCCCCACTGGCTGCTTTTCTGCAGCACACTACGGAGATAGTAGAGAATGTGCTCTCTATTCCCGAACATTTTTATTCTGATGTCCTGATCCCTAATTTCTCTCCACAAGGTGAGGGCTACTTTAGCAAAGAATCTAATAAACTCTGGATGGCATGTATTTAACAAAAATAACAGTATTGACAGCCCTCCTGGCCGGACTTCCGTTGGTGAGTTGCGGCAGTAAACACAATTCAACCGACAATGCTGAGGCTCAGCCTGCGCTTCACGACACGGATTCAGTGCCTGAAACTATAAAGAAGCTTGTGAAAGCCGTTAATGATGACGATGGTCAGGGGTTTGCGAATCTGGTGAGCTATCCGCTTCAGCGCCCTTATCCGCTTCATGACATTGACTCGCCGGAAGAAATGAGCGAGTATTACCATAAGCTCGTTGACGACTCGTTGCGACAGGTTATTCTCAAGGCAGGAGCTGAGAAATGGAGCGAATATGGATGGAGAGGATGGAGTCTTGACGATGGCCGTTACCTGTGGGTTGATGATAACGTCTACGATATCAACTATATCTCAAGCGTGGAAAAGAGAGATCTCGACAGCTTAAGTCAGCTTGAGATTTCGACCATCGAGCCTTCTATCAGAGAAGGCTGGCGCCCCGTAATGTGTTTGCGCGGCGAGAGCAATGGAAAGATATATCGCGTTGATTCCCGCACTACAGGCGAGGATTATGACACTCATCATTTCCGTCTGGCAGTATATGATGCCTCTAAAGATCTCTCATCGCTCCCTTCCGAACTTGTGGAAGGTAAGATGGAAGTAGAGGGTTCGGCAGGAACGGTGATATTTATGTTCGGAAGCTCTGACACTAACCCTGAATATGTGCTTCAGCCCGAGGCGACCGATAGCCCCGACCCGGTTATCGTAAACACTTCGGGAGAAACAATTCAGCTGCAGCGCGCCTATTGGCACGATCTGGTGAAAAATAAACTATAAATAGGGTAGGAGCTCTGCTACTGTCCGACTCTACATTTGGAATTCATAGAAAAATTCAAGCCGTTGAAAAGTTTTATCGTTAACTTTTCAACGGCTTGAATTATTTTAATTAACTTTGCATCTTGCATCGAGTATGCTTCAAACTTCAAGTGATCATGAAAAAGGAAATAATTATTGATGGAGTCAGGATCGTCTATGACGAGAGCGGACCGGAGCGGGGCGCTCCGGTGGTGCTTATGCATGGGTGGGGATGCGACCATTCTACTGTAAGAAGCGTAGCAGCCCTCCTTGAACCGGGGCTCCATGTATATAATATAGATCTCCCGGGGCATGGGGAAAGCGACGAGCCTCCCACGGCATGGGGAGTCGAGGACTTTACCCGTCTTATTGAAAAATTCTGTAAACAGAACGGAATTGAGCACCCTACGCTTATAGGCCATTCATTCGGAGGTCGGATAAGCCTTCTGATGGCCTCAAGAAATGATGTTCCACGAATGGTGCTGATTGACGGCGCAGGAATCAAGCCAAAACGCCCGCTGAAATATTATTTGAAGGTCTATTCCTTCAAGGCTGCAAAAAAAATATTCCCTCTCATTTTCGGGGAAAAAAAGGGTCAGCAGTTGATCGATAAATGGAGGGGTAGCGCAGGTAGCGCCGATTACAGAAATTCAACTCCGGTGATGCGCGCGGTCATGAGTCGGTGTGTCAATGAAGATCTGAAGCACGTGATGCCTGATATCAAGGCCTCGACCCTTCTTATCTGGGGTGAGAATGACACGGCGACTCCCATTTCTGATGCGCGTTATATGGAAAAACATATTCCGGATGCAGGACTCGTGGTATTCCCGGATGCCGGACATTATTCTTTTCTCGACAATCCCGGAGGGTTTGCTGCGGTAATGCGTGAATTCTTCAAGAAAGATCTTGAAAAGAAGCAATAGCCGCTTGATGAGATTATAGTAAAATACGAACCTTACCAAACTATAACATTTATGGTGTTCTTTATTGTAATATACGTGTTGTGCGCCATCTATATGGTACTCAATTTCAAGTACGACCTTCAGATGTTCCAGCAGAACAGCTACCGCATTGACCGCTACTGGAAATGGTTGCGTCCGAATATCATGACGCCGTGGAGGCTTACTGATGTGGCCTGTCTGTTTCTTGTGCTCGCCTCGCAATTGCTTGACTTCCGCCTCGGGGCATTCTTTGTAGGTATCGTCGCCCTGACTAAGATATTTCTTATTTTCAGAAAGAAATATAAGAAGCCTCTCGTGATGACCAAAAGAGTGTGGCGACTTTACTCCCTGACTGCATTAATCTCTGTAGGAGCCGTGACAGCCGCAGCGATCTGCACATGGTGTAATACCTACGGTCTATATAACGGCGCACAGATTACACTCGGGCTCATCTTCCTTATCTCCATCTTTTCCTGGGCAGTAATGATGCTTGCTCATATCATTCTGATTCCTGTTGAAAAGAATATTCAGCAGGGTTATATCAATGATGCAAAGCGAATTCTCCGTTCTATGCCCGACCTTAAGGTTATCGGGATTACGGGCAGCTACGGCAAGACAAGCACCAAGCATTATCTAACCCGCATATTAGCTGAGGAATATGATGTACTTATGACCCCCGGCTCTTTCAACACTCCGATGGGAGTGGTGCGTACAGTGCGTGAATACCTTAAGCCCTACAATCAGATATTCGTGTGCGAGATGGGAGCCAAGCAACCGGGCGACATCAAGGAGATCTGCGACATTGTGGATCCGACAATGGGCATAGTCACTGCCGTAGGACCGATGCATCTTGAGTCGTTCAAGACTATCGGGAACGTGACTAAAACTAAATTTGAGCTCGTGGATGCACTTCCGGCAGACGGATGTGCAGTAATCAATAATGATTTTGAACCGTGTGCTGACAGACAGGTAACAAATACACACTGCCTGAGATATGGAATCACCAACACCGAGGGCTGCAACTATATTGCGACTGATATTCATTACACTCCTCAGGGCACACAGTTCACAGTGCTTGGTCCCGACGGATATAAACTCGAACTGCAGACACGCCTCCTTGGCGAATGTAATGTGTCCGACTTGCTTGCAGCGGTTGTGATTGCCCATCGTCTCGGCATGAGTGCCGACAAAATCCGATATGCGATTTCGACTATCGAGCAGGTTGAGCATCGTCTCAGCATCAAACAGACTCCGGGCGGAGTAACAATTATTGATGACGCCTTCAATTCAAATCCGGCAGGATCGAAAATGGCAGTTGACGTATTGTCGCATTTCACCTCCGGCAAAAGAATTATCGTAACACCGGGTATGATTGAATTGGGTTCGGAGCAGTTTGAGCTTAATAAGCAGTTCGGCCGGTATATCGGCGAGAGTGTAGACGTCGCCATAGTCGTAGGTGAATATAATCGCCGGGCGATTACGGAAGGTATTAAATCGACATCATTCGATAATATGAATCTACACGAAGTCGCGACCTTCAATGAAGCTCAGCAGGTGCTTGCCTCCATTCTGGCGAAAGGTGACGCGGTTCTATATGAGAATGATCTCCCTGATACGTTCAAGTAAGATTCGTCTAAGTTAGACCGATCGACGAAAATAATTCTCTCAGTATATCTACTGTCAGTTTTTTCAGAAAACTGACAGTATTTTTTTTGGTTATATGCAACTTATTAATATATAAAGTGTTATGGCGGTTTGTAAGTCGTTATATAACTTTTTGCGTAAAAATAACGCAAAATTTACTTGGTCGGATGAACAAAAATGTTTAAATTTGCGTTGAAATTACGCAATAGCACTTAAAAGAGATGGAAATTGAAAAGAAAGGATACTGGTATGAATACCCCCGGCCCGCAATCACGACTGACAGCGTGATATTCGGATTCGACGGGACACTACTCAATGTACTCCTTATAGAACGAGGTGCCGAGCCCTTCAAGGGCATGTGGGCGCTTCCGGGAGGATTCATGAGAATGGATGAGAGCATTGAGGAGTGCGCGGCCAGAGAACTTGCAGAAGAGACAAACGTAAAGGATGTCTATCTGGAAGAATTCGGGATCTTCAGTAAGATCGATCGCGATCCGCGGGGAAGGGTAGTCACGGTAGCGTTCATCGCGCTCGTTCGCCCGTCGGATTACCAGGTCATAGGGGGCGACGATGCAGCAAGGGCTGCCTGGTTCGATCTTAACATGCTCCCTCCTCTGGCATTCGATCACCTCGATATAATCAATGTTGCCCGAGAGAAACTTAGAGAAATTCTGAAAGTAAGGCCGGTTGCCTTTAGGCTTCTTGAGGAAGTGTTTTCGGTCGACGACCTCCGAAAGGTTTTCGAGGCAGTGAACGGTACTGTATACGACCGAAGAAATTTCCAGCGTAAACTGATGCAATGGAACGGAATCGAGGAAGTGAATATTAGACATCTCTCGGAGGAGCGGGATAGTCGTTCTTTCCTATGCTGTGATTCTTTGCCTGATTCATCGGAACACCCGATCTGTCAACCAGAGCGTAATTCTTCAAGGCCCGGAAGAAAAATATCTAAACTTTTCAGACTCCGGAGAAATAATCCGACGGATAACCAGAAAGATATCGCAAGCGATCGCGATTCATCAATTAAAGATCTTTTCAACTACTGATCCAATTTGCATCATCTATTGCTAAATTGACTGCCATCGCTTGCCATCTTAATTATTAATCGACTGCTGATTTCAATTATTCAATATTGCTTGAAGATTTTGACTTGTAAATTACTTGCCACTGTAAATTAACATCTAAATTAAATTGAAAATGACTAAAACGACTGTATTCAATCTCATCATTCTTGATGAATCAGGCTCAATGTATTCGAGCCTCAACTCGACCATTGCCGGTTGCAACGAGACAATCCAGGTTGCAAAGAATCTTCAGAAACAGTATGAAGAAAAGCAGAACAGCTTCATCTCTATCTATTCTTTTTCAAGCGGCGGATCGCGCCCCTCACGATACCTCTGTAAGAATGTTCCCGTTAAGACCCAGAGGGAAATCACTCCCAAAGATTATGATCCCGACGGATGCACTCCGATGCTTGATGCGATTGGCTCAACGCTTGTAGATCTCATGGCCGTTGCCAAGACGCATGAGGATGCCATGGGAATTGTAACCATCATTACTGATGGCTATGAGAATTCTTCGACACAGTATGACTATGAAAAGGTGAGAAGACTCATCTCACAGGCACGCGAGCTTGGTTGGAAAGTCAATTTCATCGGTGCAAACATCGATGTGGATGCAGTGTCGGATAGGCTGAACATCTCGAGTGTCATGGCATATGACAGCACGGAGACCGGTACACGAGATATGTTCAAAGACTTTAAGAGGGCACTGATACGCGAGAATGCCAGCCGCATCGAGCAGGAAGCAAACATGGATCATAACGAAAGATTGGCATTGCGCAAAAAGTCGCAAATGTTACGTAGCCGTAATTCGAACCGGCGTGATAACGATGCTGCCAATAACCCCGATTTTGAAAATTGGTAAATTTAGTGGATGGTGCCTTAAGGATTCTTTTATGAAATAGCACAAATGAAATACTGAAGTCTGTCATAGTTTCTGTAATGGATTCAAGGAAACTGAAATTTTTAAAAAAATTTTCAGTTTCCTTTTGTCTTTTAACAAAAAATAATTAACTTTGCAAAGTAACCGACAAGAATGGGGCATTAGCTCATCTGGCTAGAGCGTTTGACTGGCAGTCAAGAGGTGACGAGTTCGAGTCTCGTATGCTCCACATCTGA
>CAMWYR010000026.1 GCA_947178505.1 uncultured Muribaculaceae bacterium
TATTCACTCCTCCTGTTGGGTTTGATTGGGGGAGTAATTTTCTCGTCGATGGCAGTCACGAATTCACAAAGACAAGATTCTATTTCATCTCCGAGTAAATCACAATATAGCGCAGATTCTGTCCTTTATTATTACCCCTACTTCAGTGAGTTTTACAGATATAATAACGATGTAATTGATTACGATATATGCCCTCCGGCTGATACACCCATCGAAGAGCTGGAAGGCTTTATGTGTGACTTTGATGGCGGAAGTTACAGAATGAATTATCGTAAAGTAAAAGCTGGTGTGAGCGGTGACAAGATTTATCTTAATCTGCTTTCAAGAAGATGTTATGATGAAGAGGGAAAGAGGATTGAAGATATTCCTGTTTGGATTCAGGGAGAAATAGAGGGCAATAGAATCAGATTTGATAAGCATACCCTATTGAAGAACTCTTATGTTCGCACATATTCAGACGATCAGCATGGCTATTACAAGGACCCGGAAGCTGTTGTGGATACAATAACATGTTGTGGAGTTACCTATGGTGGTAGGTGCTTATTGGTACGATATGAGTTCCCGGATCTTGCTGATCACATTAGTGATTCCGCTTTTTGGTATAAAGGTTGTCGTGAGATATTTTATTGCGATGAGCCGGTATATTGTGATTATTACCCGGAGTCAAAACTGATTAAGGACCTCTCTGCCGGACTCTTATTTTCTGCAGCCGGAAATAAAAAGTATTTTCCTACTCCCTCCGGGCGTGAGGAGACTTCCATCTATTCCTTCATGCTCGGGCGGATTTCAAATATTGAACCATCGAGGCTGCCTGTTCCTGAAGTTATACTACATATGGAAGAGGGGACACGGGACTCACTAGCACGCTATGGTAGGCCGTCATGCAGCGTGCGGATGAACATTGTCACTGATGACGGTTATCTGCTTGATTTTAATAAGATGTACATTACTTACTACCTGGATAACTGTGAGTTCAAAACTGTTAAGTTCTATGATGAAAATGAAAGTAGTCCGTGGTGGAGCGGCCTTTATAACAATCCTTTGAATTTCAATCCCTTTGATGACCCCCGGATTCAGAATGTCGCGAGGTATGAATTTTTAGATCCTTTCGGCGATGATTATTTTGCATATTATATAGAAGAGTATATCTCGACTCTCGAAGTAATGTGTTATTACGAGAAGGAAGACGGCACGCGCATTGAGACACCGAGGGTGAAGGCTACCATCGTTGATGGTTCAGGAGTCGAAGCAGTGAAAGATGACGGTATGCCTCCTACGGAGCCATTTTCTGACGACCGTATATACGACCTTACGGGCAGAATAATGAATCCGGATCATCTCGCCCCGGGAATCTATATCAAGGGAGGAAAAAAATTTATTATTTCTTACTAATCGCTAAGTGGATTGAATAGCCGATCAGAGCTACATTGAAACTTGAAACCTGAAAACTGCCCCTCCTCTATTTGCTCATATGAAATTTTTTCATTAACTTTGCAAACGGTTTAGCAATCTCTGGTAAGACATGGAAGCTTATTAAATTGCAAATAATTAAACAGATATAACAATGGATTTAATCAAAATCGCGGAGGAGGCATTTGCAACTCCCAAAAAGAATTTCGAAGAATTCGGCCCCGGCGACACAATCACTGTCGCTTATCGCATCAAGGAGGGTAACAAGGAGCGTATCCAGCAGTATCGTGGCGTGGTGCTCAAGATCAACGGCCATGGTGACAAAAAGCGTTTCACCGTGCGTAAGATTTCCGATGGTATCGGTGTTGAGCGTATCTTCCCCATGGAGTCTCCCTTCATCGAGTCGATCACTGTGAACAAATACGGTAAGGTGCGTCGCGCCAAGCTTTACTATCTGCGTAACCTCACAGGTAAGAAGGCCCGCATCAAGGAGCGCATCGTTAAGAAAGCGAAATAATCGGGTTTTTCCCTGCTTCGTATCTCAAAAATCCCTGCCGATAGAGTATCGGTCGGGATTTTTTTGTAAATTTGCATTCTTGATGCCGGGGCTTCCCGAGCCCCGGCATCGGCCGGCGGTAACATTTCCTCACCCTGCGGAAAATGTTTTCTCGCTTCGCTTGTTAATATAGAATAAACATATCAAAAACCGATATAAAATGTCAAAGAAAGCACTGCTCATTATCCTTGACGGATACGGCATCGGCGACCATAAGAAAGACGATGCCATTTTCAATACTCCCACTCCCTATATGGATGGTCTGCTGTCGGAATATCCTCATTCGCAGCTGGATGCCAGCGGTGAGGATGTAGGTCTGCCCGCCGGTCAGATGGGTAACTCTGAGGTAGGCCACCTCAATATCGGCGCCGGCCGCGTAGTCTATCAGGATCTTGTTAAGATCAACCGCGCGATTGCCGACGGCTCTTTTGCTGAGAATCCCGAGATCAAGCAGGCCTTCTCATATGCCCGCCAACATAATGTGCCCATCCATTTCATGGGTCTTACTTCGGCCGGTGGCGTTCACTCATCGCTCGACCATCTCTATGCCCTCTGCGACACAGCGAAAGCCTACGGCCTCGGAAAGGTGTTCATCCATGCATTTATGGATGGCCGCGACACCGACCCGAAGAGTGGCGCCGGATTCCTCCGCGAGGTGCAGGATCATTGCGAGAAGAGCGCAGGCGTGATCGCTTCCGTGATCGGACGCTATTATGCAATGGACCGCGACAAGCGCTGGGAGCGCCTCAAGGAGGCCTATAATCTGCTCGTCTACGGCGAGGGCAAGCACACTGACAATGTTGTTGCTGCCGTGGAGGAGTCATACGCTGAAGGCGTGACGGATGAGTTCATCAAGCCTATCGTCAATGATAATGTCGATGGTCGTATCGGCGCCGGCCACGTTGTGATTTTCTTCAACTACCGCAACGACCGCGCCAAGGAGCTCACAACCGTGCTCACACAGCATTCGGAAGACGGTATGAACCCGATTCCCGATCTCCGGTTCTACTGCATGACGCCCTACGACAACGCGTTCAGGGGCGTGCATATCCTCTTCGACAAGCAGGATGTGCCCGACACTATCGGCGAATATCTCTCACGCCTCGGCAAGAAGCAGCTTCACATCGCCGAGACTGAGAAGTATGCTCACGTCACATTCTTCTTCAATGGCGGACGCGAGGCTCCTTTCGAAGGAGAAGACCGTATCCTCGTGCCCTCTCCGAAGGTTGCGACCTACGACCTGCAGCCCGAGATGTCGGCTCCGGAGGTGACCGATAAGCTCGTTGATGCTATCGACTCTGAGAAATATGACTTCATCGTAGTTAACTTCGCCAACGGCGACATGGTGGGTCACACCGGTGTTTATCCCGCAATCCAGAAGGCAGTTGAGACCCTCGATGTCTGCGTAGGCAAGGTGGTGGAGGCTGCAAAGGCCCACGGTTACGAGACCATCATCATCGCCGACCACGGTAATGCCGACCATGCCCTCAACGAGGATGGCACTCCCAACACGGCACACTCCCTCAACCCCGTGCCCTTCATCTATATTGGCTCCGATAAGAATGCCAAGCTCAAGAACGGTCGTCTCGCCGACGTGGCTCCCTCGCTTCTCTCGCTCATGGAGCTCGACCGTCCAGCCGACATGACCGGTGAGGTGCTCATTGAAAAGTAATATCACACGATTCCCCGATAACGGGCGGGCGCGCAGGCGCTCGCCCGTTTCTTTTGTGAAAAAATGAAGGATGATGAGGGTTGTGAACTGAGATTTACAGTGCTCCACGGTAGCAAAAATAATAGTTTTCAAAAAAAATTATTATTTTTGCCTTATGAAACGCAATTTTAAATCTTTAGCAGTCGCGCTGACGTCGATTGCTCTCTCTATAGCGGGTCCGCAGGCTGCCGGCCAGCGCCTCGTGATCCTTCATACGAATGACACGCACTCGAATATCGACACGTCGGCTGCGGGAGTAGGAGGAATCGTGCAGCGCAAGGCAGTAATTGACTCCGTGCGCGGTGCCGAACCGAATATGCTGCTTATCGATGCCGGGGATGCCGTGCAGGGTTCCCTCTATTTCAAATTCTTCAAGGGAGATGTGGAATATCCTCTCATGAACATGATGGGATATGACGTGCGCATCCTCGGAAATCATGAGTTTGACAACGGTCTCGCCCAACTGGCCAACTACTGGAAAGATGTGCAGGGATCGCGGCTGTCGGCTAACTATGATTTCACCGGCACACCGGCCGAGGGCCTTTTCTCGCCATACGTCATTAAGGAAATAGCGGGCCGGAAGGTGGGCATAATGGGTCTCAACATCGATCCGGCAAGCCTTATCGCCGAAGAATGTTACGGCGGCATGAAGTATGCCGACGTGGTGGAGACCGCCAATCGCGTGGCCGCGCAACTCAGGAAGGAAGGATGTGACCTCGTGGTGGCCGTGACTCATATCGGCTATACGTCGGATAATGACAAACCCGACGATCGTCAGCTCGCTGCCCTCTCGAAGGATATCGATGTCATTATCGGCGGCCATTCGCATACATTCGTGAATCCGGCTACCCCCGATGCTACTCCCTATTGGTTTGAAAATGCCGACGGAAAACCGGTGCTCGTGGTGCAGACCGGAAAGAACGGCAGCTACATCGGTGAGATTTCGCTCGACCTGTCCGACTTCGTGCAAAAAAAGATCGATTATAAGTGGATTCCCGTAACCGACCGTTTCGCCCCCGAAGCCTACAGCAAGGTGATGCTCGACTTCCTCGCCCCTTATCGTGCGGGCGTTGACTCAGTAAATTCTAATGTGATCGGTCGTAATGTCGCTGCGATGGAAAATGGTCGTGGAGCCGGAACGTTCGCCAACTGGGCTGGCGACTTCGCAGCCCGTTACGGACGTCAGGTCGTCGACTCGCTGCGCAGCGCGGGCCATGATTTGGCGCCCCTCGCTTTCGGAATGATGAATGTCGGCGGCATTCGCATGCCGATGCCTGAAGGCGACGTGACGGAGGGCCAGATTCTGGCCACGTTCCCTTTCTCCAACCGTCTGCGGCTTATCAGCCTCAAGGGAGCCGACGTGATAGCCACAATGGCAATCGTGGCGCCAAAGGGAGGCGAGGCAGTGAGCGCGGAAGTAACCGTTGCCACTGACTCGGCCGGAAACATGCGGCAGGTGCTTATTGATGGCCGTCCCGTCGATCCGGAGAAGGATTACGTGATCTGCACGATCGACTATATCGCCAACGGCAATGACGACATGCTCCCTATGAAACACCACACAGAGATATGGCGCGATAATGTGGAGGTGTCGCTGAGAATCCTCGACTACATAAAGGCACTGACTGCAGCCGGAGTCCCCGTAATGGGAGATGTGAATCCACGATTCGTTGTAGCCGACTCTCAGCCGGCTGATAATTCCGGCTGCAGATAGAACAGTGGCGAATGAAACGGCAGGCTTCAGGAATAAACGGTGGATTGGACCTCGCAGCTGCGGCTGCGGTGGTGATTTTATTGCTCGCCTGTTGTGCGGGGGGCGGAATTAGTCGTGGCTCTGACTCATCTACTTCTGCGGCCGACACTGTTGCTGCGCCCGCTCCGACAGATCTTACAGCCGAGGCGCAGCGTTGGGCCGACTCTGTGTGCGCCCGTCTTCCGCTTCGGCGGAGGGTTGCACAGTTATTCATGCCGGCCATCTATGCGTCGGGCGATATCTGGACGTTACGACGCCTCAGGGAGTATGCTGATTCGGGACTCTGCGGCGTGATTCTGCTTAAGGGAGACATAGCCGGAGCTCGGATGCTTGCCGACACTATGTGTTGCCGCTCGGCTGTCGCCCCCTTCATATCAATTGATGCGGAATGGGGCCTTGCAATGAGGCTTGTTGATGCCCCGGAGTTCCCTGCCAATAATGCGATAGACCCTGATGTCGACGACAGGGTGATGTATGAATATGGCCGCGAACTTGCCCGCGAATGTCGTCATCTCGGCATAAATATGGTATTAGGTCCGGTGGTCGACGTCAGCAGCAGTCCCAATAGTTTCATGCGTCGCCGCTCGTTCGGGGCCGACCCGCATCGCGTGGCCGACATGGGAGTGGCCTATGCCCGAGGCCTGGAGGCCGGAGGCGTGCTGGGCGTTGCCAAGCACTTTCCGGGCCACGGATCAGTGTCGGTTGATTCCCACAAGCAGACGGGGATTATCTCGCGGAGCCTCCACGAGATGGATTCGGTTGATCTCTACCCCTTCCGCCAATGGATCGACAATGGCCTTTCGGCAGTGATGGTGGGGCATCTTGCAGTTCCGTCGATTGATTCGGAGATGCTGCCCGCGGCCGTATCGCCGGTGGTTATCAACGATCTTCTGCGTGATGACCTCGGATTCAGGGGGCTTGTGCTCACCGATGCTCTTAACATGAAGGGCGTCAGAGGATATGATGCGGCTGATGCGATAATGGCGGGTGCAGATATCGTGCTTGCTCCGTTGCACACGCAGGATGAGATTGATCACGTTGTCAGAGCTGTGGAGGAGGGAAGGCTCCCGTTGGCGGCCCTTAATGACCATGTGGCCAGGGTGCTGATGTATAAATATCTATACCGCCGGATTTCTCCCGATGTCTCCGAATCGCTTGATACGGTCCGTGTGAAGTCGATATCAAGGCAGCTTACGGGTGTCAGGGATGACTGATGAAAAAAATAAATGTAAATTTCCGAACTATTTTAGCGTCGGCAATGTTTAAGAAATAAAACAGGGAAGTCGCAAGCATACAACGGCGGCCCTCCCACTATTGAACAGAAAAACTAAACAATATTGAATTATGGAAAGCAATGATAGAGAAATTCGTCGTGAAGAGGAACGTGCAACAGATGCAGCACGCGCCAACCACAAAGTAAGAAAAGATAACAACACGCGCCGCACAAATAAGCTTTGGCTCTGGCTCGGCGTTCTCGTACTCATCTTCATTCTTCTCTACTGGCTCTTCTCAATCGGTATGTTTGAGGATCTCGCCGGTACAATCAATGGCTGATAAGCTTATCCCTATCTTTTAAGATAGTCCCCATAACCGGCCGTTCAAGGTCCTTATAAAGGGTCAATATAAATTTTACGTGACCGGGAGACAACCTAAGGTGTAGACCACCTTAGGTTTTTTTGTTGTGCAATAATCTGACGGGGTGGGTTTGGTGCGCTCCGGATTTTATGTGAGAATCGAGCTGCTGTCGCGGTAGGAATAATAGCCTTCGGTAGTGACCACGATATGGTCGAGCAAACGCAGTTCGAGGGCTCGGCACGCGTTCTGGAGATTGCGGGTGATCTGGTCGTCCTGCGGCGATGTGCGCAGTGTGCCGGAGGGGTGATTGTGGCAGAGTATGATTGCCTGAGCACGTGACAGTATTGCCTGGCGCACTATTTTCTTTATGTCGCACACGGTGGCCGTGGCGCCTCCCTCGCTCGCCTTGAAGCGCCCGATTATGGTATTCGATTGATTCAGGAATATGGCCCAGATTTCTTCATGGGGAAGATTGGCGATCTCAGGCTTCATCATTTCGTAGATCACCGAAGCGTTCGTCACCTTGACGCGGTTGCCGAAACGTTCGCGCGAATATCGGCGCACGATCTCCATTACGGCTTCTATCTGCATGGCCTTGAGTTCGCCTATACCGTTGATGGCCAGAATCTCCTCCCGGCTCTTGCGCTCAAGATTCAGGAAGAGATTATCGCCGCTCAGCATCAGGTCGCGGCAGAGAGTAGTGATAGGGTAGCCCTTCGTGCCGGTGCGCAGGATGATGGCGAAAAGTTCGGCATTGGTAAGTGCGCTTACACCGAACCGCTTAAGCCGCTCCCGCGGCTGCTCATCGGCCGACATTTCCTTTACGGTCAGCACCGGTTTCTCGTCTTCGGGATACATCTGATCAGAGTTTTTCGTTTTTGCCTTTCCTGATTTCAATTTCTTCGTTCTCATCGCGTCCTTTGCGGAGCAGGATCTTATTGAAATATGCCTTGATGAAGCCTGTACCGTAGCCGTAAAGCTGGGTGAACGAAGCCGCCACGGCCAGCAACGAGAGCCGCAGGCTCCGCAGTGATATCAGCGCGCTCAGCCATAGGGCGAGCACGTACAGGACCGGCAAGATGAGCAGCCAGTGCACGAATATGGAGGCTATCAGGATGCCGGTAAAGCCGATGGTGAAGACCGCCGGAAGCCAGTGCACGAGTTTCATCGACCCGGGATAGAGGAGCTGAAGCGTGATGCGCGACATGCCGAACACATGCACCTGCCGCCAGAACTTCCGCAGATTGCCCCGGCGCTTGTGATATACGTAGACATCGGGATAGAGTGCGATGCTGAATCCGGCCAGGCGGATGCGAGTGGACATATCTATGTCTTCGCTGAACATTTCGCGGAAGCCGCCGACCTTGTCATATACTTCGCGCGAGAAGCCCATATTGAATGTGCGGGGAGTGAATTTCTCCATCGATACCTTTCCTCCGCGGATACCTCCCGTGGTGAGGAAAGCCGTCATGGCGAAGTTGATGGCCTTCTGCGTAGGGGTGAATGACTCGTGAGCAGCATCCGGGCCTCCGAAGCAGTCAACGCGATTCTGCCGCAGGCTCTCTCGCAAACGCGCGATATAGTCGGGGGGTAAAATGCAGTCAGAGTCGACGAAGATAAAGTAATCTCCGTCGGCTCTGACCATGCCGTAGTTGCGGGCGATGCTTCGCCCTTCATTTTCTTTCTTATAGTATTTAAGCCGCAGCCCGTCGTGACCGGCTACGCTAAGCGTGCCGTCGGTGGTGACTGTCGCCTCCAGACTCGGTATCGTGGAGCCATCCTCCACAATCACGGTCTCGAATCCGGAGTCTGTCTGTTGTTCAAGACTCGTAATAAGGTCGGCAACCTCATCGGGCCGGTTATAGACCGGCACAATGATGCTGAACAATACGTCGTCCGGATTCTTCATGGCTACGAAGGCTTGAGTTAGGCCTTGACGCGGCTCACGTAGCTGCCGTCGCGGGTGTCTACCTCGATGAGCTCGCCTTCGTTGATGAAGAGGGGCACCTTAACAGTTGCGCCGGTCTCAACAGTCGCGGGCTTGAGTGTATTGGTGGCGGTGTCGCCCTTGAGGCCCGGCTCTGTGTAGGTCACTTTGAGCACTGTCTTCATGGGCATCTCCGCATAGAGCACTGTGTTGGTAGATGCGTCTGACACAACTTCCACAGTGTCGCCCTCCTTCATGAAGGCTGCGCCTGTCACGAGCTCCTTGCTGATGGGAATCTGCTCGAACGTCTCGTTATTCATGAAGATGTCATCCTGGCCGTCGGCGTAGAGATACTGGTAGGGACGACGCTCAACGCGCACATCCTCGAGCTTTTCGCCGATGTTGAAGCGACGCTCGATTACGCGGCCGTCAACTACGTTCTTAAGTTTCGTGCGCATGAAGGTGTTACCCTTACCGGGCTTTACGTGAAGAAACTCCACTACGAAGTAGAGCTGATTGTCAAGACGGATGCATGTTCCGTTCTTGATGTCCTGTGCATTCATCATTGCTATTTGAAATTTTTGTTGTCTCTTTGATGTTTAACTTTGCAAAATTACAAAAAATCTTTTACTTGGGAAATTTATTCCCTATCTATATCCGATTTTATAGGTTTTATCGGCATTTTCTATACTTTCAGCAGGGAAAATTCGGGGGAAAATACACTAAATTTGCTCATATCAAAAATTTTGATTAATTTTGCACCCGAATATCGCAGTGCGAGTTGCCTGCGCCGTTCATAAATTTGCAAATTTAATAAATCCAATAGAAATGAAAAGGACTTTTCAACCCTCACGCCGCAGAAGAATTAACAAGCACGGCTTCCGTCTGAGAATGGCCACTAAGAACGGCCGTAAAGTTCTCGCCCGCCGTCGCGCAAAAGGTCGTCTTAACCTTTCGGTTTCTGACCACATGTCGGGTAAGTAATTTGCTCCCCGTCAATTAAAAAATCAGAGAGACTGAGTCGTAATTAATTATGACTCAGTCTCTTTCTTATTTGCGTAGATTCATTGGAAGTCAAGTAAGGAGTTATTCCGCCACTTTTAACTGTCAGATCAATTGTCGGGAGAAATAATTTTCAGAACGGGGGAATCTCCTCTCCCGGAGCAGGAGAGAGATCAGGTCCACCGAAGGGATCCCCGCCACCGAAACCGCTGTATCCGCCGCTCGGCGGTACGCTCGTGTCGGTGTTCATGCGTGAATCCTCACGCCTCGTCTCCATTGTTCCGAAAGCTGCATTCAGTATATCCTGATTCTCATTCCAGTTTTCAAAACGGGCGTAGCGGTTGACAAACCGTAACTTTACGTCACCGACCGCACCGCTTCGGTGCTTGGCGACGATCAGTTCAGCCAATCCGCGGATGTCGTTGTGATTCGCGTCCTCTGTGCTCTTCGTATAATATTCCGGACGATGGATGAAACATACGATATCGGCATCCTGCTCGATGGCTCCCGACTCACGGAGATCGGACAGCACCGGCCGCTTGTCTTCGCGCGTCTCTGTGCTTCGGTTAAGCTGCGACAGCGCGATGATGGGGATGTTGAGTTCCTTGGCGAGTGCCTTCAGCGAGCGTGAGATGGTCGACACCTCCTGCTCACGGCTTCCCAGTTTCATGCCGGTCGCGTTCATCAGCTGAAGGTAGTCGATCATTATCAACTTCACTCCATGCTCCCTCACCAGACGGCGTGCTTTCGTACGCAATTCCGTAATCGAGAGGCCCGGAGTCTCGTCAAGATACATCGGCGCCGTGTAGACCGACGCTATGCGCGTGTTCAGACGATCCCATTCCTCCTGGCTGAGCTGACCGCTCTTGATTTTCTCACCCTCAAGATTGGCGACGTTGCTTATAAGTCGCTTCACGAGCTGCACATTCGCCATCTCAAGTGTGAAGATCGCTACCGGCGTGCCGTAATCGATGGCCATATTCTTCGCCATCGACAGAACAAACGCAGTCTTACCCATCGCTGGTCGCGCTGCGATGATGATCAGGTCGGAATTCTGCCAGCCCGACGTCATACGGTCAAGTTCGTCGAAGCCGGTCTTTAGTCCCGACAGACCGGTAGTGGTGTTCGCTGCAGCCTGAATCTGCTCAAGCGCAAGATTCAGCACCGGGTCAATCTGAGTCACCTCCCTCTTCAGGTGAGTCTGAGAAATTTCAAAAAGTTGGCCCTCAGCTGATTGGAGAAGGTCGTCGACGTCATTGCTCTCATCAAAGGCATCAGTTGAGATCTTTGACGCAAAGTTGATGAGCCGGCGCGCAAGATATTTCTGCGACACGATTTTGGCATGATATTCCACATTTGCCGCCGAGTATACGCGCGACGTCAGCTCCATGATATGCACAGCGCCACCCACTTCCTCAAGCGTGCCGTTGGCTCTAAGCTGCTCCGTCACGGTGATCATATCAATCGGCCGCTGATTGAATCCTAACGTGGAGATTGCATCATATATCTTGGCGTGGCGCGGATCATAGAAGGCATCGGGCGTGAGAAAGTCGGCCACATTCATGTAGGCATCCTTCTCAAGCATCAGCGCTCCAAGCACCACCTCTTCAAGATCCGTATCGTGCGGAGGAAGTTTTCCGGTCGGGTCCTCCTTTGTCGGCTGAAAGGCCGGTTTTTTCTGAAATTTTGACTCTGCCATATTGCAAAATTACTCAAAATTCCCGACAATCTCTCAACGGCTGAATAAAAAAGCAAGCAGTAGCCACAGCGACACGCCGAACATCGCGACGGCCGTGCGGCCCAGCACAGGATTGAGTTCCGCTCCGGTACCATTTTTAAGTTGTTGCCAGAGGATATAATGCACGTTGATATAGGCCAGCGCACCCAACTGCCACAACACGTCGATGCGCGTTATCGTAGCCCATTCGATGCAGAGGAGCGCCAGAAATCCGTTCACGAGATAGAGTTTCGCCATCGCATCCGTGCCGAACCTTACGGCAAGCGTCTGCTTTCCGACGGCGGCATCATCGTTGATATCTCGGTAGTTGTTGACTATCAGTACGTTTGCTCCCATCAGCCCGATTGCCATTCCCAACGGTAGGGCCGTCGGGAGGATCTCCCACGACTGAGTCTGGAGATAGGCGGTCATTACTACGGGCACGAACCCGAAAAATATGATTACGGCCAATTCGCCAAGTCCGTGATGTGAGAGAGGGTAGGGCCCCGCGGAATATCCGAGGGCAAACAGGCCCACGAAGACACCAACGGCGATGAGCCACCAGCCGCCCCACCATATAAGCGAGCACCCGAGGAGGCACACCATGGCGAGCAGCCCGAATGTGGCGTTGCGCATGGCACGCGGCGAGATGTCGCCTTCGGTCACGCCGCGTCGGAAGCCCTCGCGCCCCTTACGGTCGAGGCCGTTGACGTAGTCGAAATATTCATTTGCAAAATTGGAGACAATCTGAGCGCCGATTGCGAAAAAGAGGCAGATCAGGAAGGGAGCCGCGCTGAACCCGCCGTAATAGGCGGCGCAACCGGTGCCCGTAAGCACCCCGGCCACCGACACCGGTAGCGTGCGGAGACGCATTGCCTCCACCCAAGCATGCAGTTTACTCATATCGTCGGTTGCGGGCTTCGATGCTCTTCTCGATGTGTGCCGTGAGGCGCTCGCTAAGATCGTGAAGTGCATCAAGATTCTTCAATCGCTCTTTCTCGTCGGGGAGAGCATCGTAACCATATTTCAGACCTGCCAGCGCGCCTGAGAGAGCGGCATTGGTGTCGGCATCGCCTCCCAGGTCGATTACCTTGAAGATGGCGTCGGAAGCATTATCGGTGTGGAGGAAGCCCCAGAGAGCAGCCCCCATTGATACGCGCGTCCACATCATGCAATGTTCGTTGTCGACCTTGAGTTTGTCGATATCGCCGTTAAGCGCGTGCTCAAGGAAGGGAATCGTGCGCATGTCGTTCTGCATGCAAATGTTCATCAGTTCGTCGGCCGTTGCCTCGCGCTCCTTATTAAGGAGTGAATGAACCATCTTGGCTATGATTTTCGTGCTCGACACGCACCGTGAATCGTCATGGGTCATAAGCACGAAGCGGCGTGTGTGCTCCATCAGTTCATCATCTGAAGATGTGAGGCCGGTGAGGATACCGCGCTGAAGCGTTTCGTTGGTCGCCTCCTCGTAAGAGGTCTTCACCCGGTTGCGGTGGGCCGAGGCGATGGGATTGTCGAGCCAGGAGGGGTCGTGATAGAAGAGATTGAATGCCGGAATATTCTCGTCGCCCTCGAGATCCATCCATTCCTTTAGCGAGAGAGCCATATCATGGAGTTTAAACTGGCCTCGCTGCAGCAGCGTCTCAATAAAGCGCACGAGCAGCACGGTGTCATTGGTGGTCTCGCCGGGATCCCACTGGCTGCGGTGGACGTCGCGGATGATCTGGTCGAAACGACGCAGCCCGTCGGGGTAATAAGACTCCACTTCGTTGCGCGTCATGAATTCGGTGCCTAAGCCGAGCGCGTCGCCAAGCGCATAACCCACGATTGCACCTCTGATTTTGTCGTCAAGTTTCATAATTGTTAGTTTTAGTCAGAAAGATAGAATTGTTTTAATTGGAGGTATTATAATTAATGTAAGAATTCCTCTTTTCTTTAATTTCTCCTTAATTTCCTGAAGAAGTCGGTCATCAGGAGCCGGCATTCTTCCTCAAGCACGCCGCTTTCTACTACCGTGCGCGGATGAAGGGCGGAATGTTGCGGGCAGGCGTGTGAGAAGTAGCCGCGCTTGAGATCGGGTGTGCCATAGACTATCCTGCCTATGTGACTCCAGCCTAACGCTCCGGCACACATCGTGCAGGGTTCGACGGTGACGTATAGCGTGCAGTCGGGCAGGTATTTCCCGCCCGTGTGATTCGCTGCGGCAGTGAGGGCGAGCATCTCGGCATGTGCAGTCACGTCGGTGAGAGTCTCTGTGAGATTATGTCCTCGGCCTATCACCTGCCCGCGCGTCACGATAACGGCACCCACCGGTATTTCTCCCCGGTCGTATGCCTCCTGAGCCTCGGCGAGGGCCAGCCGCATGTAGCGTTCGTCTGTATCCTGTTGTGTCATTACCTATCTGATGTCGACCGACTTCGGTCTATACGTTACTTTCGCCGTTAATTCCTGCCTCCGCAATGCGACGTGCCTTTTCGGCTACCTCCTCCATCAGCCAGGCCGGAGTGGAAGTCGCGCCGCAGATGCCGATGTTCTCAGCCCCTGCGAGCCATTCAGCCTGAATGTCGCTCGTGTCGGTAACCGCGAATGTGCGGGGATTCACCTTTCGGCATTCCTCCAGAAGCACTTTCCCATTCGAACTCTTCGCCCCGCTCACGAACAATATCGTATCATGACTCGCTGCGAATCCTTTTATTTTCTCCGACCGCGTGGCAACCTGGCGGCAAATAGTGTCGAAATACTCGAACGTGCCACGGCTCTTTCGGGCCATTATCGCTTCAACAATGCGGCGGAAACCGTCGATGCTCTTCGTGGTCTGCGAATAGAGAAGTATGTCGCGGTCGAGATCAAGCGAATCGAGAGCCGCTTCGTCCTGCACGACGATCGCCGTGCCGTCGGTCTGACCTACGAGCCCGTTCACTTCGGCGTGTCCCTTCTTCCCATATATAAGGATGAGAGGCATCTGGGCGCGTTCGCCACGCTCCTTTTCGGCGAGCGCGCTGTCGTAGGCCTGCTTGATGCGCTGCTGAAGCCTTAGCACCACCGGACACGTCGCGTCAATCACCCGGTTCCGGTTCTGCTCAAGCAGCCGGTAGGTTGACGGCGGTTCGCCGTGTGCCCGCAGAAGCACCGTCGATCCCCGCAGGTCGGCGAGATCTTCATGCGTAATCGTGCCGAGTCCCCGGAGGCGGAGACGCTCCACCTCCGAGGCGTTATGCACGATATCGCCGAGACACTGCAGTCGCTCTCCGCGAGCCAGTTCTGCCTCAGCCTTCTCTATGGCCGTGACTACGCCGAAACAGAATCCCGAATTAGAATCTATCTCTACTTTCATCGGCCTTCATCATTCATTGCTCACCACATGATAGAGACTGAGAAGCCAATCCATCTGTTGAGCCGGAGTCATTTTGTCGTTATTGAGCACATGCGCGTCGGGGGCCTTGCGCAAAGGTGCGATCTTGCGTGTGCTGTCGATATGATCGCGCTCGCGGATATTGGCGAGCACCTCCTCATAGCTTACGTCGAGACCCTTATGCTCCATTTCAAGCAGACGCCTGCGGGCGCGTTCCTCGGGCGAGGCATCGACGAATACCTTCATCTCTGCATCGGGAAAGACGGCTGTGCCTATATCGCGGCCATCCATGACAATGCCCTTCTCGCTTCCGAGTTCTTGTTGGAGGCGCGTGAGCCGCTCGCGCACTTCTCCGATTTCCGCAACGGGGCTCACGAGCGAGCTAACCGCCATGTCGCGGATTTCATTCTCCACGTCGATGCCGTTGAGCAGCGTATGTTGCATTCCGTCGGCGTCAGCCGGAGCGAACGACACATTGACTTCGTCAAGATGCTTCACGAGAGCGTCACGGTCAACCTTCCCGTCGGCAGCCATGCCGTTGCGGATGGCGAAGAGGGTTACGGCGCGGTACATAGCCCCTGAATCTACATATATGTAGCCTATACGGCGCGCCAGTTCGCGCGCCATAGTCGACTTGCCTGATGAGGAATAGCCGTCGATGGCTATTATGATTTTCTTCATTACTTATTCTTCTGTCTTTACTTTACGCGGACGTCCCGGCTTTCTGCGGGGTTTCTCCTCTCCGGTGGCAGCCGCAGCCGGCTTCTCAGCCTTGGGCTTGGCAGTGCTCTTGCGCACCGGGCGCTGCTTAACAACGCGGAGCACCTGCGCCGTGCGCGCCGGAATGTACATCTTGAGCCAACCCTTACCGGCCGGGCTGTAGAGCGGATCGGGCATCGTGAAATGATGCACGCTGTTGTCGGCAAGCCCATTGCCTCCGAAGAAGGGATCGTCGGAATTGAGCACTACCTCATACTCGCCGGCAGGTGCCAGGAAGCCATAGTCGCTGAATGACCGGGTGGGGCTCCAGTTGAACACGAATATCAGGTCGCCGCGACGGAACGCCAGCACCTGGTCGTCGTCTTTCTCCCAGAGTTTCTCTACGGGGAGCGCCTGGAAGTCATAGACTTTCGACACAACCTCGATCATCGCGTTGTCGAAACGGTTAAGGAATTTATACTTAAGGTCTTCGCGGTCAACGAGATCCCACTGGCGGCGTGCATATTTGTAGCTCCAGCCGTTGCCTTCGCGCGGGAAGTCGATCCATTCGGGATGGCCGAATTCGTTGCCCATGAAGTTGAGGTAGCCGCCATTGATCGAAGCGAGCGTCACGAGGCGGATCATCTTATGAAGAGCCATGCCGCGCTCTACGACGCCGTTACGGTCGTCGACCATCATGTGCCAGTACATCTCCTTGTCGATAAGGCGGAAGATGATGGTCTTGTCGCCCACGAGCGCCTGGTCGTGGCTCTCGCAGTAGCTCACCGTCTTCTCATCGGCGCGGCGGTTGGTGAGTTCCCAGAATATGGAGGTCGGATGCCAGTCTTCATCCTTTTTCTCCTTAATCATCTTGATCCAGTAATCGGGGATACCCATCGCCAGTCGGTAGTCGAAGCCCATGCCTCCGTCGTCGAATTTTGTGGCGAGGCCCGGCATGCCGCTCATCTCCTCGGCGATGGTGATCGCATGCTTGTTGACGTCGTGGATAAGGATGTTGGCGAGGGTCAGGTAGACAATCGCATTCACATCCTGACCGCCGTCGTAGTAATCACCGTAGCCGCCGAAGGCCTTGCCGAGACCATGGTTGTAATAGAGCATCGAAGTGACTCCGTCGAAACGGAATCCGTCGAACTTATATTCCTCCAGCCAGTATTTGCAGTTAGAGAGAAGGAAATGGAGCACGCTGTTCTTGCCATAGTCGAAGCAGAGCGAATCCCATGCCGGATGCTCGCGTCGCGAGTCGCCGTAGAAATAGAGGTCGTAGCTGCCGTCGATTCGTCCGAGGCCTTCAAGCTCATTCTTCACTGCGTGAGAGTGCACGATGTCCATTATGACGGCGATGCCCATTTCGTGGGCGTCGTCGATGAGGCGCTTCAGGTCGTCGGGAGTGCCGAAGCGTGAGGAAGCGGCGTAGAAGTTGCTCACATGATATCCGAACGATCCGTAATAGGGGTGCTCCTGGATCGCCATCAGCTGGATGGTGTTGTAGCCATCTTTCGCCACGCGCGGCAGCACGTTGCGGCGGAATTCGTCGTAGGTGCCGACGCCCTCCTTGTTCTGTCCCATGCCGATGTGGGCCTCATATATAAGGAGCGGCTGCGTGTCGGGGCGGAATTTACGGATCTTGAACTTATAGGGATGCTCGGGGAAGTAGACCTCGGCCGAGAAAATCTTTGTGTTCTCATCCTGCACCACGCGTTCAGCGTATGCGGGGATACGTTCGCCTTCGCCGCCATCCCAGAACACGCGCATCTTATAGAGGTCGCCGTTATGGATGCTGTCGGCCGGGAAGCGCCCTTCCCATGTGCCGTCGTTAAGGCGCGTGAGGGCATAGCGTTCGTCATCCTGCCAGTCGGTGAAGGTGCCGATCAGAAGGATTTTCGTGGCGTTAGGAGCATATTCACGGAAAATCCAGTCGCCGTTCTTGGCCCTGTGCAGACCGAAATATTTATAGGCGTTGGCGAATTGCACCAGACTTCCATCCGTATTGGCCGTGATTTCCTCAAGTTTACGGATCACGTCTTGATGGCGACCCTCGATGGCCGGAGCATAAGGTTCGAGCCAGGGATCGTTGCGCAGGATTGCGAGTTGCTTTTTCATAGGAGATGAGTTATTATCGGTTTGAGTTATTATCTTTTGTTTTCGAGCGCAGGCTGACGGCGCTCACTTCATCTGCGTGCAGACAGTGGCGGATGATCGCGCGCAGGTTGCGAGATTCATGCGAGTCGCTTTTAAGCACGTCAAGCACCCCCGAGATATAATCGTCGGTGGAATGGTAGCCAAGCAGTTGCGGAAGTCCGGAAGCGGCCACCATCGGCTTATGGTTGAACACGCGGAGGATACCCTCATAGTCGCGGTCGCGCACGAGGGCGGCGAATTCCTCGCGGAGCCGGTTGTAATGGCGCCGGGGCTGTAGCTTCTTCTCAAGCCCGCGGAGATGGAGCTCCAGAGCGGTGATGCAGCTGAAACGCGCATCAATGCGGCATTCCACATCGCGCTTCATCTTATGGCGCACGTGCTGAAGCGCCTGCTCCTCCGAATGGGCCTTGAAGAGACGTATCACCTCGTTGGTCACCCGCTTGTGGATCTTGTGCGGATCGCGTCCGCGATGACGCGCCATCATCTTCATAACCCCGGGAAGCATGAATAGGTTCTCTATCTCAGCAACATCAGGCACCATTATCCGCTTGTTGCGCAGATAGGTCACCTCCTGGTCGGTGCGTCGGTCGCGGTCGACAATTCCCATCGACTCCAGATGATGGATCGCATGCTGATCGTTGATGGTGCGGGTGGTCTCGATAACTTTGTTGCAGCTGCCCAGCGGCCGCACGTTCATATCGGGAAACACCAGGCTGTAGAGGCGGCGGTCGATTGAGTTGCGCGCGTCGCCTTCGATGAAGAGCAGAGTGCGCCGGGTGCCGCTGAATTCGAGAAATATATCCTCACTCAGATTGCCGGGGCCGATCACGCGGTAGTCCCATTCGTGCCGCTCGGCATCATAATGCCTTATCCAGATGCTGGCGTTGCGCGTGCGCGTCTGCACGAAGTCCTCATCAACCGAATTATAGACGAACATACAGTCGGGGCGGAGTTCTTCTACACTGTTCCACAACGGGCCCAGCAAGGCAGGATGAAGGAAGAGGGTGGGGGAGTCGATGAAGATCACTCCGTCGCGGGGCGCCCGCAGCACTTCTGTCAGGTAGAAGAGCGCCGCTTTCTCACCGCGGCTGAGCGATGAGGCCGCGATAAGGTCGTCGCCGGAGCGCGTGGCGAACATCACGATCCCATCCTGAAGGATGATCCGGTTGCCTGGGAAAAGCGATTCCCACCGATGGCGGATATGCTTCAGGCTGTCGGTCGACGGCATTTTCTCATCTCCGCTACCGGGGAAGAAGGCTGTCAGCACATTGACGCGGAATGCCCGTCGGCCGCAACGAGCCACCATCTCCTCCATGAAGCGGGATTTGCCCGCTCCATTGCTGCCGATGATGGTGAGTTGCCTCACGTCGGGCGGAAGTTGCTCTGCCTGACCGCCGCGACCGGAGGGTAGTTGAAGGGTATGCATCGCGTCTCTTTTCCTCTTTCAGTTTGGGAATTGTAAATTTACAAAAAAAATTGTAATTTTGTGCATTCCGCAACCAAAAATAGTTAACATGTTCTCAGGTATAGTTGAAGGTGCCGCCAAGGTGACGGCTCTCAGAAAGGAGGGAGACAACCTCCACATCACTCTGGCGTGTGATTTCGCCGACGAACTCCGCATCGATCAGAGCGTGGCTCACAACGGCGTGTGCCTTACGGTCGTTGACCTTCCGGGCGACGGCACATACACCGTGACCGCCATCCGCGAGACCCTCGACCGCTCGAATCTCGGCCTCCTCAGCGTGGACGATGAAGTCAACGTGGAGCGAAGCATGCCCATCGACGGGCGACTCGACGGCCATATCGTGCAGGGACACGTGGATCAGACCGCTGTATGCACCGGTGTGCGCGAGGCAGAAGGCAGCTGGTACTATGATTTTGAATACACCGTCCCCCGTGAGCTGGCAAAGAAAGGATATTTTACTGTCGATAAGGGCTCGGTCACGGTTAATGGCGTCAGTCTCACGGTTGTGAATCCCGACACGGAATCATCTGCTGATGCCCCCGGCCTGCTGAAGGGGCGTTTTCAGGTGGCCATTATTCCCTATACTCACGACCACACCAACTTCCATAATATCCGCCCCGGAAGCGTGGTGAATCTTGAATTCGATATCCTCGGCAAGTATCTTGCCCGTCTTGCATCGATCTGACACAGTCCCGCGACTGCAGGATGTGTCGTCAGAATAATAAAAAGACAGAATGCTTCCCGCAATGAGAAGCATTCTGTCTTTTTTTATGACTGTGCGGTTTATTTACCCCCTGTCAGGATATTTCGGAGTGTGCTGATGGCATTCCCGGTCGACTGAGTCTGCTGAGTCTCGGTGTGCTGGCTTTCTGCCGGAGTTTCGATGGTCTCGATGCTCTCGGCTTCTGTTGTGCTCGTCGTGCCGGAGTTCTGGCTCGAACCCTTGGAAAGTCCGCTGAGGATATTGCCGAGGCTCAGGCCCGAAGAATTGCTCGTTGACTCGTCGGCCTTCGTGAGCGTGTAGTGAGACCCGACGGCAAGTCCGTCGTAAGAGTCGAGAATGCCGGATACGGCCTTTGCAATCTTGAGTCCGGTGACTGAAGCCACGACTGATACGACATTCTTCAGCTTAGTGGCGTCAAACATCACGTCCATCGTCTTCGATGTCTTCTGCACGTAAGCCGTGACGCCGGCGATGCGCTTGCCCAAGATGGTGAAGTTGAATTCAAACACCCCCGGCTGGGCCGACTCGTCGCGGGTGATAGTGCCGCTGAGCTTGAGCGCCTTGAGCGTCATATTGAATTTTCCTTCGGATGTCACCTTGAGCGTGCTGTTGTTTAGCCCGAGCTGATCCCAGTAGGGGGAGAGCTTGCTCTCTACTGCGGCTGCCGCGGCTATACCGCCTGCCTTCTTGAGGAAGTTGTCGCCCTGGAAGCATACCGCCGGACCATCTGACGTCCATTCGCCGGCCATATCCTTGATCTTGATATTAGAGCTCGTGAAGACCCCTTCGACTAAGTTGCCGAGCGTGCTGTTGCCGAAGAGTGAACCCAATCCCTGGGCATTGGCCGAATTGACGCATAATATGGTCAATATGGCGCATAGAAGAAATGATTTTCTAAATTTCATATTAAATTATTGGTAAAATTGGGACATTTTTATCTCATTTAGGGATATTTCTGTCTTTCCTAAAGGAATTTTATTAATTTTGCGCAGTGAAATTTTCCGGCCGTCGGCGGCCGGGGAATGAAGGCGTGTATGAACGCCTTCATATTTCATCGGCTTTATGATTGTCCGTAGGAATATCTATGCTTTCTGCGGCTGCAGCATAAGCCTGACATTCGGGACGCTCTGATATTATAAACTGAAAAATTAAAAGGAAAGTTTATTACCATTGCTGTAGTCTGACATCAAAGAACGTACATTCATATCGATTGCGGATGAGCCGGAGGGTTTATCCGCGACCCACAAACAATAACAACAATGAGAAATTTCATTAAAGGTTTGCTCATGACCTCGCTGTCGGTAACGCTCCTGGCGGGTTGCAGCGACGATTCTCCCTGGAAAGGGTCCGACACGACGGGCTCTATCTCGCTGAGTCTGCGCGCCGACGGCAGAATCATGCAACATGCAACCCGAGCCGACGACACGTCGAGTCCGATCGTGCCCGACGGCAATGCGTTTGCCATTTCACTCAACAGTCACGACGGTTCCTATTCCAAGAACTGGACAAATATGGAAGCCTTCAATAAGGAAGAGGGTTTCCCTATCGGTGATTATAAGGTCGGCGCCGTCTATGGCGACATCGACCGTGAGGGTTTCGCGCTTCCCTGCTTCACCGGCGAGGCGGATGTGCACGTCGCTCCCGGCGATAATTCGGAAGTTGAGGTGGTCGCTACGCTTGCCAATTCGATGGTGTCGGTAAGATACACGGATGCATTCGTTTCTAATTTCCCGGAATATAGTGCGGCGGTGCAGACTCCCGGCCACGACTGGGTGGTATTCGCGCAGAATGAATCGCGTCCGGCTTATATCTCATCCGCCTCTTCAGATTATACGAAGGTGAGTGTGACGATGACTAATAAGAGCGGTCAGCGCGTCACGCTGGAGCCGGCCAAGTTCCAGACCGTGCCCCGCCGTCATTATATCGTGACGATTAATGCAGTGGGTAATGTCACTACCGGTGAGATGGAACTTGCTGTAGAGTTCGAGGAGGATGTGGTGAATGAGACAGTGACCGTCTCGCTCACCGACGATCTCTTCTCATCTCCGGCGCCCGAAGTAAAGGCTACCGGATTCACTCCCGGCACTCCCGTCTCTTTTATCGCTTACGAGGAACTCGACACGAATCCTCAGTTTGATGTGTTCGGTTTCGGCGGTTTCAGCGAGGTGAACATGACCGTGCAGGGCCCCTCAATCTATAATCCTTCTTTTGAAAATCCGGTGGAGTTTGTCTCTTCTTCGGCTCTTTTACGCGGTCAGCTTGAGACGGCCGGCGTGAAGGTGTCGGGCCTTTATCCGAATCTCGGTAAGATGGCGGTGATCAACCTTAAGAAATATCTTGAGCAGGTGCCTCCGGGCGATTACACCATCACTCTTCAGGCGAAGGATGTGCAGACACGCCTCAGCGAGCCGGTGGTGCTCACTGCTAAGGTGAGTCCGCTGCAGATGGAGGTGTCACTGGCCGAGGATGTCCCTTATCGCGCTCATCAGATCGCAATTATCGTGGCCTCCAATTCCCGTCATGTTGAGAATAACCTTTCGTTCGAACTGGTCGACAAGCAGGGCTATCCCATCAATGCCGAGGTGTCCGAAGTGACTCCCGCAACTGTCGATGGATTTGTTTCAGCCAAGAAGTACACGCTCGCTACTGACCCCGTCACTACCGGAGAGGTGAAGGCCACCGTTTCGTGCGGCCGTATGACTAAGGATCTGGTGATTGATGTGGTGGATCCGGAATATTCCGTGCAGGTCGACGCCTTCGCGAAGTTTGTGGTGCTCCATGTCGCAACCGATGATCCCGATCTGCAGAACGACCTCGTGGACAATCTCCTAGTTTACAACGGACCGCGAGTCGTTGACAAAACCCGTATCACCCGCGACCGCGACAATAATATCATTACAATCAGCAGCACGGAGCCCGGGGTTGAATATCGGAATATCAAGACTGTGTTCGGACAGTTTGAAAAAACATTGGCGGCATTCTCAACAGAATCAGACGATGATGTGCCCAATGGTACGTTCACGAGCCGCGGCTTCAACGTGAAGATCGACGGTGTGCAGGTAGGTGGCCAATATAGTGTTGCTCCTGTGAATTATGCGATACGTACTAATATCAACCGTTACGAGCCGGCAGGATGGGCAACTGTAAACGCCCTGACATCAGCATATTCTTCGACAAACAAGAATACCTGGTTTGTGGTGCCTTCTGCATATATGGCAAACGACGGCGTAAGAATAGAATCTGTAGGCTATAATCATGCCGGCACTACTCCTGCGAGAAGCGGAGGTTCGTTCAACACTACTTATTACTGCACCAATTCTCCCTCTGAGAATCAACTTGAGAAGGCTTCCGGCGAATTGTTCCTCGGTTCGTATCCGCAGGGTGGATCCCGCACGAACGGCGTTTCATTCACAAGCCGCCCCTCAACGCTCACTTTCAGTTATAAGTATACTCCCCTCAATGGGGAGCAGGCGCAGGCCGATATCCACATCTATGATGCTGACGGCAACAGACTCTCTTCATCAACCGCACTTCTGTCGGCCACTCCCGATATGACTGAAACGACAGTCACTCTTCCGGCTTATCCGTTCGGCAAGAAGGCTGCCCGGATTTACGTCGGTTTCCGTTCCACCCGCGAAGGCGTGACTCCCTCCATCCATATCCCTACCGGCAGGGAACTTGACGAAGGTCAGGGTCTCGGCAATCATACCATCGACGACCTTACTTTCCATGCTGTGGCAAAAGGTTCGGTGCTCGAGATTAAGAAGGTGTCGCTTGGCTACGATGAGGTGGTCGGCGTCACTCAGGTGCCCAATAAAAAATCTAAAAGATAAACATCATGAAAATCAGATATGGAGCTATCGCTCTCGCTGCCGTGTCGCTGATGATGGGCGCATGCTCTAAGGAAAATCCATTTACTCCGGAAAACCACGGCACCGGCCAGGTGCTCAAGGCTGCCCTCGATGTCACGGCATCGAGCGACAATATCCAGATCACACGCGCTGCCGACAAAGGCTATAATCTCGATGATTTCATCATCTCCTTTATCCCGGATGGCAACACTACGGCCCTGAAGTCATATAAGTATGGTGAGATGCCGGATGTTGTCGATCTGCCTGCCGGCCAGTATACGGTGACTGCTTCTTACGGAAGTGACCTCTCGGCGGAATGGGAGAATCCCTATTTTGCAGGTGAGTCGGAGGCTTTTGAAGTGAAGCCGATGGAGATCACTTCTTATATAGAACCCATTGAATGTGAGCTTCAGAATATAAAGGTTACGATTGAATTTGGCGCTGATCTCTACTCGGCGATGGATTCAGAGGCCTATGTTGAGGTGAAGGTCGGTGATAACGATGGTCTCGGTTTCTATAAGTCAGAGCGTCGCGCCGGTTATTTCAAGCATACTGACGAGACTACTCTTGTAGCGACGTTCCACGGCACGATCAACGGTGCGACGGTCACTGAGACTAAATCTTATAATGGCGTGCAGAAGGGTTGCTGGTATAAGCTGACGTTCCGTCTCCACGGCGGCAACGGTTCAGGCACGGGTAATGCAATCGGATCGGTGTCGGTAGACGCCAGTGTCGACGTCGATGATGTCAATGGCGATGTGTCTATCGCCGAAGATGAACCGCTCGATGATGATGAGCGCCCCGGCGACGGAAGCGATCCGACTCCCCCGACTCCGCCCACGCCTCCGGCTGATAACGACGGCCCGCAGATTCTTGCCGTTTCTCCCGGTCTCGTGTTCGATACCCCCTGGAATGTCACAGGCGATACGCCTTGCGTGTTCAAGGTTGTCAGCACTGCCGACGGCGGCTTCGAGGAACTCACGTGTGATATCGTGTCAAATTCTCTCACTCCTGAGTCGCTGGAGGAAATCGGCCTCTCTTCTCATCTCGACCTCGTGACTTGTCTCCGTGCCGACGGACAATCTATCGAGTCTGCGCTCAATGGCCTCGGATTCCCCGTGATGATGGGCGGTAAGAAGGAAGCGGAATTCGACATCACGAGCTTCATGGTCCTCATGGCAATGCAGTACCCGGGTGAGCGTCAGGAATTCCACATCCATGTCAAGGATGCCAATGGCGTTAAGGATGCAGTGTTAATTCTTCAATTCTAAACAGCTATGAATAAGGTAACTGAATATATTGCTTTCGGGGTTGCTTCCTTAGCTTTCGTATCTATGGTTCAGAGCTGCGGAATGGAGCATCCTTTCGATAACGATGGCGAAGGAACGCTGAGCGTCTTCACCGAAATCAACGGTGAGACGATCAAGACGCGTGCCGTGCCTGATAATAATGACAATCTGCGTGAGAACTGCATCATCTATATTGAGAATTCTCGCGGCGTGATGCGGAAGTATAAGGGCGCCGACAATGTTCCGTCGGATATCGTGCTCTCTACGGGCAATTACGTGTGCAACGCCTGGTCGGGCGACTCTGTGGGCGCTTCGTTCAGCAGCAAGTTCTATCGCGGCCAGGAATTCTTTGAGATTACACGCGGTCAGCGCACCTCGCTCCGCGTGAAGTGTAATATCGCCAATGTGGTCACTTCTGTAGATCCGGAGTCACTCAACGTCGGGCTCTCCGACTTGAAGATTAATTTTACCATGGCATCGGGGAGCCTCGATTTCGAAGGCGACGACCTGACTTCGGCGAAGGGTTATTTCATGACTCCTTCTCCTGAGACTAAGGGTGCCGATGAAAGCGCATATGCTGAGAAGACGAAGCTCACGATCAATATCAGCGGTACGCAGGAGGATGGTTCCGACTATTCGAAGGTATTTGTAGTGAATGGCGTGCAGCGCGCGCATGAATATTGCGTTCTTCTCACTAAGGAGGAGACTCCCTTTATGGAGGGCGGCGCGCTCATCGGACTCACAGTCAAAGATATTCCTGTGATAGAGGATACGATTCTTGTCTATCCGGGTCCGACACTCAGCGGCGTGGGGTTCGATGCTGAGGACCAGGTGGTGAACACTACCGGCACTTTCACCGACGCCAGCGTCTGCATCCGCGGCTACCGCGGACTCAAGTCGGTGGTGATGAATGTCAGCGATAATTTCACGGATATCACCAACGGCAGCGAACTTCTTGACGCTATCACGAAGTCGCAGCTTGCGGCCCGCGGCATTAATGTGGAGGCTACGCAATCGGTTGATGCCACGACCGGTGTCAACGTTGACGAACTTTATGTGACCTTCACTGCCGCGTTCCTCAATTCGCTCCCGGCGAGCGTGCATGAGTATCGCGTGTCGTTCACTTCGACCGATGGTCGCGACGTTACGTCAACCGGAAGTGTAGGATTCGCCAATACAGAGGAAGCTATATCGAAAATTGATGATGTCGTCACTGACCCGGCTCCCGATGTAACGCGTCAGCCGATGGCGATTACGGGTAGTCAGGCTACTCTTACGGGCCGTCTGTTCAAAGCCGATGCATCGGATTATGGTATCAAGTATCGAGTGGCCGGCACTTCTGAATGGTCGACCATCTCTGCCCGCTCCACAAGAGCGGCGGGCGGATCGTTCACCGTGACCATTACGGGCCTGACTCCGGGCACTACCTATGAGTACGCAGGATATGCCGATGATTTCATTTCCGATAATATCCAGACTTTCGTCACTGAAAGCAAGTTTGCGTTTCCGAATGCATCGCTTGAGGATTGGGGCACATATTCCGCTTCGACCCTGCTCGGCACAAAGACGGTTGTGTTCCCGGGTCTCGGGAGCGAACCTTCTTTCTGGGATTCCGGTAATGAAGGAGCAGCCACGGCCAATTTGGTGCTCACTAATAAGTCGACAGATATGGTGCATTCTGGCACATACAGTGCGCGGCTTGCCTCGAACAAGGCTATGGGCGTGATGGCGGCCGGTAACCTTTTTGTGGGTGATTATGTGCGGACCGACGGTACCAACGGAGTGCTCTCTTTCGGTCGTGAATACAATTCCTCTCATCCGACTGCCCTCCGAGTGTGGGCTAATTATCGTCCGGGAAATGTGGATGTTGTAAAGAACAGTGGCTTAGGCATTGCATCGGGCGACTCCGATCAGGGTCAGATATATGTCGCACTCACGGTCGGCGCGGTGGAAATCCGCACTAATCCATCCGATCAGAAGCTCTTCAGTGCTGATGATGATCAGGTGGTGGCCTATGGCCAGGTGACCTGGACGGGCAATTTCGGTCCCGACGGTCAGTTGCAGTCGGTCGATATTCCTATTACATATAATAATCGTGCGAAGACTTCGCGCCCGACTCACATCGTGATTGTATGCACGGCTTCCAAGTTCGGCGATTATTTCACGGGTAGTAGTTCGAGCGTTATGTATCTCGATGATTTTGAATTGATTTATGAATAATTTTTTCAGAACTCTGATAGTATCCTCATCGGTGGCTCTGGGCGCATTCTGCGCTCAGAGTCATTCTGTTGAGAACGATACGGTGCGCATCACTCCGGCAATGATCGATTCGATCAACGCCGCGCGTCCTATCTCATCTTTTGATGTTGAGTCGGAACGCATCGTATTCGTGCCTAAAGGTCAGTGGATAACGGGACTCTCTTTCTCTTACGTTCAGTCGAATCAGAACAATTATCAGTTTCTGGTGGTGGAGAATCTTACAGCCGATACCTACACGTTCAAGGTGTCGCCGATGTTGGGCTACGCGTTTGCCAACGATATGGCTGCGGGCGTGAAGTTCAGCTACACGCGCACACTCGGGAAGGTGTCGAACGCTGATCTGGTGTTTGGCGAGGGCACGGAGATGAACGTAGACAAGGTCTATTCGCTGGCCCATAACTATTACGGTATGGCTTTTTTCCGTAATTATTTCCCCATCGGGTCGTCGCGTCGGTTCGGTTTCTTCAATGAGATTCAGCTTGAGCTTGGCGGGGGGCAGTCGAAATTCACGCGGGGTTCGGGCGAGAGTCTGACTGGTGCTTATGAGAGGAATTTTTCGCTGGATATTGGCTTGGTGCCCGGCATCATTGTGTTCCTTTCCAACTGGTCGGCAATGGAAATCAATGTCGGAGTGCTCGGTTTCAGCTATCGCACCACGAAGACAATCAACGATCGTATCTATGTGTCGCACCATCATCATAAGTCGGCTAATTTTAGAATTAATCTGTTCAGTATCACATTCGGCACAACGTTCTATCTATGACACATTATATATATATGATAAGAAGTCTCTGTCTGGTTGCGCTGTGTGCGATGCTGGCGCTTCCTGTCAGTGCTGATGAGACAGTGTTAACGGCTCCCGGAGAGGAGAGGCCGCTCGCAGGAGAGCCTGATGAGGTTAAGCCCTCTGAGGTTAAGCCTGTGGATGGAAAGTACGTGTTTGTGCCCGACTCGATGGTGAGTCAGGTGATCAAGCTGCTCGATGGCCATTCGAAGGTGGTCGACGATGAGGATCAACTTGACCCCCGTGAGAAGACAGTCTATCGCGGTGATACTGTCCCGATGGTGCTCCGTTCGCTGAATCTGGGACGCTACGACCGTCGGCTTTTCAATTATCTCTATGTGCCGAAGGGTGTGATGTCCATCGGTCTTACGGCGTCATACGGAGAGATCGGTATGGAAGACCTTGACGCGTTCGGGCTCGTGTCGGATGTCAACATCAATGCCCGAATGCTGAGCGTCAAGCCTTATCTGCAATATTTCATCAAGAATAATATGGCTGTCGGCGTGAAGTTCGGATTCTATAACGGGCGTGGAGCGATTGGATCACTTAATGCTGAGGTGATGGATGATATGAATTTCAATCTTCATGATATCATCTATAAGTCTAAGTCTTTTTCGGCTGCTCTTACCTTCACTCAGTATCTTGGCCTGGTGAGGTTGGGAAGTATCGGTCTGTTCAATGAGCTCGAACTGGCATATATAGGCGGAAAGACTGATTTCCAGCGCCCCTATGCAGGCGAACTGAAGTTGACGCATACGGTGACTAATGAGGTGCAGCTGAATTTCTCACCCGGTATTCAGGTGTTTGTCATGAAGAATGTTGCGTTCCATGTGTCGCTTGGCGCTTTCGGCTTCTATTTCAAGAATGAGAAGCAGGAGGAGAACGGTGAGAGCAAAGGCGACCGGTTTTCTTCAGGAGCAAATTTCCGGCTTAATCTTTTCAATATCAATTTCGGTCTGGGGCTTAATTTCTGACGCTTCAGGCTGTTGCCGCTTCGGCATGTTTATGATAAGGCTTTTGTAACAATTTAGATAATCAGCAATGTCTTCGACTGGTAAAATATTGCGGATGATGGGAGCGATGGCTTTCTGCTGTCTGATGTCTTTCATCACGGGTTGTATTAAGAATGATATCCCTTATCCCCGCATTCCGCAGAATATTCTGGCTATTGCGGCCAGAGGGGAGTCTGCTCCCGCGGAAATAGACTCTATTAATTATAAGGTGCATATTGCGCTGGAGGAGGATGCGAATATCGCGGAGGTACGCTTCACGGAGTTTGTGATTTCTCCTGAAGCTCATTCCGATGTGAATCTTCTTGAAGGAACTTACGATCTGTCGCAGCCACTCTTCGTGACGCTTTCTCTCTATCAGGATTATGTGTGGGAGATCACGGCGACTCAGACTATCGAGCGCTATTTCGAAGTAGAGGGCGAAGTGGGTGCGTCGGTCGTGGATGCGGTGGCTAAGCGCGTGGTGGTTACTATGCCTGAGGGCACAGACCTCAGCCGTCTTACACTTCTGCGTGCAAAGCTGGGCCCGGCAGGTATAACGACAATGACGCCGTCTCTGGATCCGGGGCCTCTTGATCTGTCATATCCGCTGCAGGTCACGGTGACGGCTAACGGCCAGGAGGAGATATGGACGATCTATGCTGAACTGACTGAAACAATTGTATCGACGACGCAGGTTGATGCCTGGTCGATGGTGGTCTGGGCTTATGGCTCCGGACCGGCCGAGGTGGTGAATGGCTTCGAGTATCGGAAGACGTCGGAATCTGAGTGGCATGAAGTGCCGCAGGAGGATGTGGTCCAGACTCAGGGCACATTCTCTGCCTGTATCCGTCATCTTGAACCTCTCACGGAGTATTCGGTGCGTGCCGTATCGGGCGCGGATAAGGGCAATGAGGTGATCGTCACTACTGAGGCTATCGCCGATATTCCCGACGGATCGTTCGATCAGTGGTCGAAGACTGATGCCGGTATGTGGCAGCCCTGGAATGTCGACGGGGAGCGTTTCTGGGATACCGGTAACCGTGGCTCGTTTACGGTGAAGGTGAATATTACGACTCCGACTGATCACACTGCCACCGGTTCCGGACAGGCCGCCAAACTCGAAAGTAAGTTTGTGAGTGTTTTCGGTATCGGCAAACTGGCATCGGGGGCTATATTTACAGGTGAATATCTCCGCACGGCAGGTATGGATGGAGTGCTTGGTTTCGGCCGCCCATGGAAGTTGCGTCCCACTAAACTGCGTGGCTTCATGCAGTATGAGACGAGTGAGATTACGCGTGCCTCGGCTGATTTTGCTGATATGAAGGGCCAGCCCGACTCGTGCCAGATTTATGTAGCTCTTACTGACTGGACCGCCCCGTATGAAATCCGAACGAAGGCCTCGGAGCGCCAGCTCTTCGACCCGAACGCATCTTACGTTATTGCGTACGGCCAACTCACTTTCGGTGGTACGCAGAATGGATATGTGCCGTTTGAAATTGAACTGAACTATCGCTCGACTTCGAAAGTGCCGACATATCTGCAGATCACGAGTACGTCGTCAAAATATGGCGACTACTTCACTGGAGGAGAGAGTTCGGTGCTTTATGTCGATGAGTATTCATTTGATTGGGATTATTGACCCCGGGCAATGCCGGAAGGCCCGGCGTTGCCTGAGCTTGGACTTCATACAAAAATATAAGAGTCTGTCATATTTATACAGGACATGAAGAGACATATTTCCCAAATGCAGCGCTCGCTGATGGCGATGTTGCTCACGTTGATTATTTCTTTTGGGGCCAATGCCCAGTATTTCGCGCAGCCACAGGGGGTGGAAACTATCGGTTTCCATCGCACGAAAGCCCAGAAAGGCGTGAAGACATCTACGGATGTGCTGCTGGTGGCGTTGCCGGCGTCAGCGCTTGTCGGCACGCTTGTGCAGAAGGATTGGAAGGGCCTGCTGCAGGGTGTGGAGACTGCTGCTACGACTCTCGCAGCGACCTATATCCTTAAATATTCCATTAAGGAGAGACGTCCTGACGGATCGGACTATCATTCGTTCCCTTCGGGCCACACTTCCATCTCTTTCGCCTCGGCAGCTTATATTCAGCGGCGTTATGGCTGGGCAGTCGGTGGACCGGCCTATGCCCTCGCCACTTATGTGGGGTGGGGTAGGGTATTCGCCAAGCGTCATCATTGGTATGACGTTGTGGCGGGTGCGGCCATCGGAGCGGGAAGTGCTTACATATTTACACGCCCGTTCGCAAAGGAGCATAACCTTCAGATATCTCCGGTGTCCGATGGGCGCTCAGTGGGTATCTATGCCTCTTTTGAATTCTAAGAAAATAATCTATGGGCAGTTGGAAAAGTTATCTACATAGAAGAAGAAAAGCTTTCGGCTATGCCTTTGCAGGCATAGGGCGTCTGATAAAGGGGGAGGCCCATGCGCGTCTCCATGTGGTATCTGCCATTCTTGCCATAGCGTTCGGTCTGTGGCTCGGTATAGACCGATGGGAATGGGTAGCGGTGATCATCTGCATCGGAGGAGTATTTATGGCCGAGGCGTTCAATTCGGCAGTGGAACGACTTGCCGACCGCGTCACTTCCGACTTTGATCCGCTCATAGGGGAGGCGAAGGATCTTGCTGCAGGAGCAGTGCTCCTTTTTTCAATTGCAACTCTGATAGTGGCGGCCATTATCTATATACCGCGTCTCATCACCCTCTTCATTTCATAATCCCGAGGAAACTCCATTATGTCGTCGCGTCATCGGTTTTAGCCGGTGGCGCGATGCTGATTTTAGAAGTGCTTTTACGTGGACTGCAACCTTATCGTTACCCTAAGTAATTTTGAATTAATATAACTAAAGATATTTTAACATTTGTTGATTAGACTGATTTATAATAAATTCTTGAAGAAATCCACCTTATCGCGCAACTTTTTTAATCAAAAATTTGCACAGCATGATTTTTTGCACTAATTTTGCAAACGCAAATCGGAAATGACAACGCCGAAAGCCA
>CAMWYR010000027.1 GCA_947178505.1 uncultured Muribaculaceae bacterium
GTGCGGGGAACCTCCAGGTTCGCCGTTACCTGACCAGAGAGTCGGGCCAGGGAGTCGGGCTCATGGAGAATAGTTGCAGCCGCGCGCCCGGCCCGGTATCGGCGAGCCAGGAGGCTCCCCGCACATAATGAGTCGGGTACCTCCATTCATACCAATTATCTATGAGAATCATACCAATTATCTATGAGAAAAAGATACCTGTGCGCCTGGTCAGGTATTATCCCTATGTGCGGGGAACCTCCAGGTTCGCCGATACCTGACCAGAGAGTCGGACCAGGGAGCCGGACCAGAGAGTCGGACCAGAGAGTCGGACCAGAGAGTCGGACCAGAGAGTCGGGCTCAGAGAGTCGGGCTCATGGAGAATAGTTGCAGCCGCGCGCCCGGCCCGGTATCGGCGAGCCAGGAGGCTCCCCGCACATAGGGAGTCCGGTAGCCGACCTGGTACCTGTCACGCACGAGAGAATAGTTGCAGCCGCGCGCTTCGGGGCGCGATAAGGTTGGGACGCGGGGGAGTTTTGGTAGTTTTGCCGTAAAAAATGAGTATGATTATCAGAATTCCTCTCGATGCGCGGAACTCGCGTGTCAATTACCGGTTTAATTCCTTGGAAGAGGTTGCTCCTCTTACTGACCATTCCACCGACTCCACGTCTCAGGCGGCTTCCTCACTCTCTGATCGTTCCGCTCAGACGACCGATCAAAATTCTTCGGCAGCAAGTACCGAAACCGCGGCACCGGGCGCCGATCTCCCCGGCCTTGCCGGGCTCAGCTACTCGCTGACGCCGGTGATTATGTCGGCTTACTCCTCGTCGCGTTATGCCTTCGGCGTCAAGGATATCAATATCAGCGTGCCCGATGCCGACAAACCCCTCGTCAGTTCATGGTTCGGCAACGCCGGGGCCACCGCTGCCGTTGCCGGCGACACACTCGTGCGCCGCATGACCGACGCCGTGATCGGCTCCATCGAGACCTATCACGCCGACGCACTCCGCAGCGGACTCTTCGTCAGCCCGTTTCGCCTCGGTTGCGCCCTGCGCACCACCGACGGCAAATTAGTCGAAGCCCGAACTCCTCTCCTTTGCGTGCCCAACGCGCAGGCTCCCGTCATGGCCATCCGCGACGCGCGCCCCGTCGGCGACCAGCTCCTCACCCTCACCGAGATCCGCAACCATACCTGCCGCCTGAGCGTCTCGCTGCCTCCCTTCTCCGTGCCCGCCGCGTACGCCGGAAAGATAAAAGACGTCGTATTTTACGTGACGAAACCAGCCGACATGCTCGCCGGAGATGAGAAAGTCTCCACGGTGCGCACCTACGTCGTCGACGGCTCAAACTGCCGCGGCTGGTACTACTCCCGGCTCTCCGCCGAGACAATCACCGAGCATGCCCTCCGCGACGATACCTTCCGCATCATCGGTTCCGTGGCCATCGACAAGGCCACCGGCGGCATCACCGACTACCTTATTCCTGACAACAGCAAGGATCTTCACGACTTCGGCACATTCCCCAAAGCCGAGGAACTTCCTGACCCCACAATCAGCCCCGACCGCCCCATCAATCCCACAGAACCCTACCATCCCTTCCTGCCCGAACTCCTCAATCCGCAAGGAGTGGAAGTGACCACCACCGCCCTCGATCTCGGAATGCCGGAGCGCGACAAGCGCGTGCGCAGCGTCACTGCCCGAGGCGTGTTCAGCCGCCATCCCGACAGCGTGCGCATCACCCTCTACGGCGCGCACCACCGTCCCGGCGACCAACTCGAGTTACTCCCCGGAATGAAAGCCCCCGTCGACGCCGGCCTCTGGAAAAAAATCGCATCCGCCCGCGGTCCTCACATACGCCTGCTGCGTGGCGTGCGTTACCGCTGGCTCCGTGTCGAGATCGAGGCTCCGTACCCCGCACGAATCGATGCCCTCACATTCCTCATCTCCAGCGCGGCAACAAAAAACTAAACTTGAAGAAGCAACTTCAAACATAATAAAAAAATCTCCGTTACAGATATAGAAGAAGTTCAGACCTTCCGCATACCGGGAGGCCTGAATCTCTGCTTACAGACCCGGAGGCGACGCAGCACCGGGCAAATCCGACTTCGAAAACAAGTGACAAAATGAAGATATCACGTCGCGGGCAACGGATGCCCTCCTCCCCGATACGCCGGCTTTTTCATGCCGCACGCGCCGCCGAAGAGCGCGGAGTGAAAGTTTATAAGCTCAACATCGGGCAGCCCGATGTGCCCACTCCCGAAGCTGCCATTGAGGCCCTGCACCACGTCGACCGCAAGGTGCTTGAATATACCCAGTCGGAAGGCCTCGACTCACTGCGCGACCGCCTCGCCGAATATTACCGCGGTTTCGGGCTCGACGTGACCCGCGACGACGTCATCGTCACCTCCGGCGGCAGCGAGGCCGTGCTCTTCGCATTCATGACCGCCCTCGATCCCCACGACGAACTCATCGTGCCCGAGCCTGCCTACGCCAACTACCTCGCCTTCGCCGAGATGTGCGGCGCGCGAATCGTGCCCGTGCAGACCTCGATAGAAAACGGTTTCCGCCTCCCGCCCGTAGAGGAATTCGAGAAACTCATCACCCCCAGCACCCGCGGTATCCTCATCTGCAACCCCAACAACCCCACCGGCTACACCTATACGCGCGCCGAACTCGAAGCCATCGCCGACATCGCCGCGCGCCACGGTCTCTGGCTCTTCAGCGACGAAGTGTACCGTGAATTCTGCTATACCGACGAGCCCTTCGTGTCGGTCATGAGCCTGCCGCAGATCCGCGACAACGCCGTGCTCATCGACTCCGTTTCGAAGCGCTACAACGAATGCGGAATACGCATCGGCTGCCTCGTCTGCCGCGACCGGTCGCTCCGCGATGCCGTAATGAAATTCGCGCAGGCGCGCCTCAGCCCCCCGCTCCTCGGCCAGATCGTGGCCGAGGCATCAATCGCCCACACCTCCGCCGAATACATGCACCACGTCTACGACACCTACCTCGAGCGCCGCAACTACCTCATAGAACGCCTCAACAATATCCCCGGCGTCTACGCCCCGATGCCCGGCGGCGCGTTCTACGCCATGGCCTCCCTCCCCGTTAAGGATGCCGACAGATTCTGCCGATGGTGTCTCGACGAATTCAGCCACAACGGCACTACCGTATTCATGGCTCCCGCCTCCGGGTTCTACTCCGAACCCGGCAAGGGGCTCAACCAGGTGCGCATAGCCTACGTGCACGACACAGAATATCTCGGTGGCGCCATGGATGCGCTCGAAGCCGCCCTTGAGGCTTACCGCAGAGAGAATAAAGAATGATACCTATTCCGATGAAACATACACTCCGACTCCTGATAATAGCCGCGGCCGCAGGCGCGGCCTCCGGCGCGAACGCCGATGTCGCTTCCGGTCAGTTCTCTCCCCTTGCCGATGGATATATCAGCCGCGCCCGCTCCATGAGCGCAGAAGGCAACTATGCCGGCGTCATCGACCAGATCTCACACCTGCGCACGCAGGGCGTGCTGCTCTCCGCCACCGAAGATGAAGAATGCGCATGGCTCCTCGCCCGCGCCTGCTACGAACGCGGCGACGCACAATGCGTGCGCCTCCTCACCGACTTCATGGCATCATATCCGGCCTCCCGCTACGCTCCCGGCGCTGCTACGCTTCTCGGCGACTATTATTTCTTCGACCATCAGTGGGCCCTCGCCCTCGAAGCTTACGAGCGCCTCGACCTAAGCCGCCTAAATCCCGAAGAACGCACCCTCTACACCTACCGCAAGGCCCTCTCGCTCATCCGCACAGGACATTACGACGAGGCACGCCCCCTAATCGCACAGCTCCGCGATGCGGCAGCATACCGCGACGCTTACAACTTCTACACCGGCTATCTCGACTATATCGCCGGCGATTACGACCGCGCCTGGAAATATTTCGAGAAGGTCACTCCCTCTGTGCCCGGGCTCGAAGTCGGTTACTATATGACCCAGATCGAATTCCTCCGAGGGCAGTACGAGAACGTGATCAGCCACGGCACATCGCTGCTCCGCAAGAATCCCGTCGAAGAACTCGCTCCCGAGCTTCAGCGCATCGTCGGCCTCAGCTATTTCCATCAGGGTGAACTCAACGTGGCCGAAGGCTACCTCAACAACTACCTGCTCAGCACGCCCGCCGACCCCGAGGCCGACGCTCTCTACGCCAAGGGCGCCATCGACTATGCGCAGGGTCGCTACGCCGAGGCCGTGAAATATCTCTCGAAGGTCACCGACCGCCCCGACGCAATCTCCCAGGGCGCATGGCTCTACCTCGGCCAGTGCTATCTCAAGCAGGATAATCCCGCATCCGCCGCAATCGCATTCGAGAAAGCAAGCCGCCTTGACTACGACCGCAACGTGACCGAAACGGCCCTCTACAATTACGTGACAGCCCTCACGCGCGGCGGCAAGCTTCCCTTCTCTTCCAGCAGCGACCTGCTCGAGAAATTCGTGGCCCGCTATCCCGACTCCGAATTCACGCCCGAAGTCGAGGCCTATCTCGCCACCGCTTACTTCAACGACCGCAACTTCACCAAGGCCCTCCGCTATATCGACGCCATAAAGCGCCCCACAGCCGCCAATCTCGAGCTCAAGCAGAAAGTGCTCTACGAACTCGGTGTCGAGGCCGCCACCAACGGTCAGTCGGATGCCGCCTCTCGCTATCTGAAGCAGTGTACGCAGCTTCGCACCTCCGACACCGCCCTTACCACCCAGGCTCAGCTCTGGCTCGGCGACGCCCTCTTCCAGCTCGGCCGCTACACGGAGGCGCGCGTAGCCTACAGCGAATTCCTGCGCGCAGGCAAATCGACTCCCAACCGCGCGCTCGGCTACTACAATCTCGGCTACACGGAATATAAACTCGAGAACTACCGCGCCGCGGCAGCCGCATTCCAGTCGGCCCTTACCGCGTCGCCCGCGCTTGCCTCCAACATGGCCGACGACGCCATGCTCCGCCGTGCCGACTGCCTCTACTACCTCGGCGATTACTCCGGAGCCGCCGCACTCTTCTCCCGCGCAATCGAGAACGGCGCAACCGATTCCGACTATGCACTCTACCGTCGCGCCGTGATCCGCGGACTCTCCGGCGACACCTCAGCCAAACTCGCCGACCTCGCAGAAACTGAACGGCAGTTTCCCGACTCCCGCTGGATGTCGCGCATACTGCTCGAACAGGCCGTGACTTACGAAGAAAAGGGCCGGAGCGACAAGGCAGCCGATGCCTACCGCAAACGCCTCAACACTTCTGCAAACGTCGATATCGACGAACTCCTCCGTATGGCCGCCGCCATGAGCAGCGCAGCCCGCTGGAGCGATCTTCTCGACGTCGTGGAGCGCATCCGCCGTGCCGGAGGTCTTGAGGCTGACGAAGTGGCCGACATCGACCTTTACGAGGCCGATGCCCTCCTAAACACCGGACGCACCGCCGACGCCACCGAAATCTACGAGCGCCTCGCCCAGAATCCCACCTCGCTTCCCGGCGCTCAGTCGGTGGTGGCCCTCGCCGAAAGGGAAGTCGCCGCCGGCAACTTCGAGGCTGCCCGCGTAAGGATGGAAGACTTCACTGATACCGGTACGCCGCATCAGTACTGGCTCGCACGCGGATTCATCACCCTCGCCGATGCCTACAACGGACTCGGCCAGAAGCCCCTCGCGCGCGAATATCTCACCAGCCTACGGGAGAATTATCCCGGCGGCAACGACGATATCGCCGACCGTATCGCTACCCGACTCAAGAAATGGCGTTAACAGAGTCAGATTCCCGCCGGCGACGGCGGATATGGTGAACTCAGAAACCGGTAATCAACAACCACACTTATGGCAATCAGCAAATTTAATATACAAGCCCTCATGGCCGGCGCGATGCTCTGCAGCGCCGCAACGGCCATGGCGCAATATGATCAGGACATCAACGTCGAAGGCAAGTATGTGCCCGAATATATCGGTCACGACCGCATCGGTCTCTTTCCCAAGCCCATGAAACTCGAGACCCGCCAGTCGGAGCTTCCCTTCTCACTCACCGGCGTGAACGCCGACCTCGAGCCGGCGCTCGTGCCGCTCCAGGCCTCCGGCTGGAACACGCTCCGCGACTACTACGCATCGCGAGGCTATATCAACCTCGGCATCGGCTCCTGGCTGCAGAGCAATCTCTCGGCCGGCTACCGCATTGTCGACACGAAGCCCACTCTCTTCGGAATCCGCCTGCAGCACAACTCCATCTCCCTGTGGCATCCCCACGTGTCGGAGGAGAACACCTATATGCGCCGTTACGATGAGAACATCGGCCTCTACGCCTCCCATGCATTCAAGGGGGCGGGGCGCCTTGACGCCTCTGCCGACTGGCATATCGGCAGTTTCAACTATTATGGTTACGACCGCCCGATGATAGCGGGCGGAGGCTCATCCGGTACCGCTTCCGCCGTCAATCCCTTCAAGGCGCCCACGCAGACCCTCAACAATGTGGCTGCAAGCGTAGGGTGGACCTCTCCGATCACCGACCATGACTTCACGTGGCACGCCGCGGCCGACGTCAGATATTTCGGTTACCGCCGCTTCTATCTCGAGCCCTTCGATGCGTACAGCTACACCTACGGTGGCGTGCGCGGTGACCGCGAGACCAACGTAGGGCTCAGCGGTGGCCTCAATCTCAAGACATCAGGGAAGTCGGCTATCGGTCTCGATATCGACGCGCGCCTCATCGCCTACGCCGATCGTGGAGAAACCCTCTATCCCGACGCCGACGTGCCCGCTCGCCCCGACAACTACGGCAACATCACCCTGACTCCCTACTATCGCTTCAACCGTGCCGGAATCGACTTTCGCCTCGGTGCGAACGTTGACCTCACGTTCAATGCCGGCGAGGAGAACAACCGCTTCTCCACATTCCACATCTCCCCGAGCGTGAAGCTCGACTATAACGCCGGCCCGGTGTGTCTTTATCTCTATGCCGACGGTGGTCTGCGCCTCAACACGCTCGCCAACAACTACGAGTACGACTACTATCAGGCTCCGGCCGTCTACTCCACGCGCCCCGTCTACACGCCGCTTGATGCCCGCTTCGGTCTGACTTTCGGCCCCTTCTCCGGTTTTTATGCCGGAATCGATGCTGCCTACCGCATAAGCCGCGGGTGGTACAACGGCGGCTGGTACATGAGCTGGCTCAATGCCGGTGCGACCCCCGGCGCCCTCCCGTCGCAGATCGACGGCCGCTCCGTGGGCTATATCCTCACTCCCGACGTGCGTCTTGACATGAAGGGCTTCTCACTCGGGCTGAATCTCGGCTACGACGCTGGCCGTTACTTTAAGATCGATGCTTCCGGTCGCTGGCAGCGTCAGCACGGCGAGACCGGCTACTTCAACGGTTACGACCGCCCGGAACTCACTGTCGACGTCAGCGCCGAGACCAATCCCTGGAGCACGCTCCGCTTCCGCGTGGGCTATCAGCTGCGCGCCTTGCGCAACATGACCGCTCCGGCCTACTACTATGACTCCACGCTCCTCAACGGTCTCCTTTATACCGACTACCGGCTCCCCAACACGTCAGATCTCAGCCTGCGCGCAAGCTACGGCATCTCGCGCAATGTCGATGTCTGGGTGGAGGGCACCAACCTGCTCAACCGTAAGAGCCGGTATCTTCCCTCTCTCCCCGAGCCCGGAATCGGAGTATTTGCCGGAGCCGGCTTCAGATTCTGACATTAGGCTCCAACCCCTAAATCTCATTTCACGCGGGCCGTGGCGCAAACCAACGCCGTGGCGCGCGCGTTTTAAATATGAAGTGCGGCGCAAGATTAAGCGCAGAAATAATCCGGGGCTGCACTCCGTTAAAAAGACATGCAAATGATGACACTCGCATATATGAATGAAGACGACCGGGCCTACGGCCTGGCCGGTATGGCTATCTCGCTGGCCGCTCTCGATGCCGTTGACCGCGTGGCCTCAATCTCACTCGATGCCGACGGCCCGATGGTGTCGTTTTCCAACGAATTCTACTTCAGCGGCAATCCGTCGCTGTCGCCTAAGTCAACGTGGAATAATCTCGTGCATAACTTCTACATCACGTCGGCGATGGCCGTGTCGAACCTCATGGCCCGCTCGCTCGTGAGAATGCGTGAGGAAGTGCCCGAGGATCTGATGGAGATCCTTCACAACGAGATGCGGGCAGAGGGGGAGGAGTCTTGTTCGCTTGATGAGGATGAGGTCGACCGTCTCTTTATCCGCTCCACCACCGGCATGCGCCGTATCTTCGGAAATAAACGGTTGCATCCGGCCATTGACTCATTCGCGCGTGTGCTCTCGCGCCGCCGCAACCTGAGCGGTACGGAAATCTACGACGAACTGCGCGAACTGCGCCTCATCTGACCCTACAAATGACTATTGAAGAAATGCAGAAAGCCGTTGACCAATGGATTCAGACCATTGGCAACGGCTATTTTTCAGAGCTTACTAATATGGCGTTGCTCACGGAAGAGACCGGCGAACTGGCGCGCGTGATCGCGCGGGTATATGGTGATCAGGTGGCCAAACCGGGCGACCTGACCGATCCCCGCAAGAATCTCAGCGAGGAGATCGCCGATGTGCTATGGGTGTTATGCTGTCTGGCCAACCAGACCGGCATCAGTCTGCAGGAGGCCTTCGACGCCACCCTGCGCAAGAAAATCGAGCGCGACGCCACCCGCTTCACCAAATAACCTGCGGCACGGCGGAATATAAAGGCACGGGGAGCGCGATCGGGATCAGTTGAGGGTGAACTCCACATTGACTTCTGCCGAGCTCTCTACGGGCGTGCCGGCATCGTTGGATGCGGGGGTCCAGGCCGGCATCTGCTTCACGAGGCGGATCGATTCAGATTCAAGATCAGGGTCGACCATGCGCTTGATGCGGATGTTGCCGATCGAGCCGTCGGTGTTGACCGTGAATATCAAGCCAACAACGCCCTCGATTCCATTCTCCCGGGCACGCTCCGGATATTTAAGATTGGAGGAGATATACTTCTTGCAGGCCTCCGGGCCTCCGGGGAACTGGGCCGGCGAGGCAGCGAAAGAAGAGGCGGCGAATCCGGCCGCAACTGCTATGGAGAGTAAGAACTTTTTCATAATCAGATAATTTCAAAATGGGAATAAGGGGCATCGGCCCCTTATTTTATTCTATAAGTTATTTATTTGACACGCTCAGGCGGATTAGGTTTATTCCGCTGATTCTCATTTATTCCGCCGGGAGTTCGTCGGGATCAGTGGCGGGAGCCTCGTCGGCCGGCAGCTCATCAGCCGCCGCATCGTCATTGCCGGCCGCCGCGCCTGTGGCCTCAGTCATAATCTCCGGGTGCTTCAGCTCATACTGCTGCTGCGGCACCACCACATTGAAATAGAAGCCCTTGGCCGACTTATCACGGCGCCGCTTGTCGTTCTCATCAGGCTGCACGGCCAGGTAGTCGTAACCCGGGTCGATGTAGTCGGCATCCACCGCCTCATAGCCAAGCAGCTGCACCATATCATATTCGTGCGCCGGATACATCACGAACCAGGCATTATCCGTGGAATCACCCGTCCCCGTGCTCTTGATGGCTCCCAGCAGATTCTCAAGCCGGTATTCCCAGATTTTGGCGCGCATATTCTTCTTGCTCTCCTTGAGCACATGGATCAGAAACGACATCTGGCGCAGGTCGAAGGGGTTATCCTCCAGTGCCAATTGACTGTACTTGATGATCGTGTCGATCTCAGCCTTAGTGTGCGTAGGCTTCATGCGCAGTTCATCCGTCACCGATGAATAGGGCGACTTGCGGTAGGGGTCATAATCCTCCTGAAACATATAGCCCAGATAGAAATTGCGGAAATCCTCCGGACTCATCGACGTTGTGTCGTTCTTCTCATACTTCTGGCGGAGCTTCGGGAAATAGAACTTACTGGAGGGGTCGAGCGTAGTGCGACGAATCTCCTCCAGATCCGGTTTTTCCACCTTAATCTTCCTCCTTGACTCCGACGAAGCCATATCCACGGCCGGAGCGCGGTCGGCAGCGGAGTCGAGATGAGGCCGGGCGCCCGTGCGTGCCGGAGTTGCAGTCGTGGTCTGAGTAGGAGCGGCGACGGCGTCGACCGGCGCGGCTACAGCTCGTGTGCGTCGGCGCGTAGTCGTCGTGGAGGCTTTTGAGTTAGAACGGCTTGTCGACTTCTTGACCGTCGATTTCTTTGCCGTCGACTTCTTCGCCGTCGATTTTTTAGCCGTAGTGGCCGAAGAGGCCTTCTTGCTTTTCGAGGAGGTCTTCGACTTGGCAGTCTGCGATGTCTTCGCTTTAGAAGCGGAAGAAGACCTCTTCTTAGCCGCCTCGGAGGAGACGCCGGATGCAGTGATGGCGAAAATCAGGAGGAAGACGCGCAAGAGGCGGAATATGGTGTTTTTCATAATGCGTTGACGTTTTTAAGAGCGATCAGGAGCACGAGTACCACTCCCGGCTGCATTACGGTGATGGCAGTAGGGAATCCCTTGGCGAGTAGATAGCGGAAGAAATTGCCCGAACCGGGGCGCACCGGGCGCCCGTCGGGGGTGTTGGTGTAAAGGAGAAAACCGAGTGCAGTGCCGAGCGCCGTGGCCACGATCATCACCGCATATCTGAGGCTCAGGTCATAGCCGAGCGTATAGCCGAGCAGGCCGACCACCATACCGACCGTAGCGCCGGCCACCATGTAGCCCATGCCGCGCGTCTGACGCCGGATAGCCTCAGGCTGAAGCATCGAACTAAGCATCACCACAAGCGTCATGCAGAGCCAGCCGATGAGGATGGTTGAATTGAGTGGAATCACCGCGAAGCCGTTCTCTTTCATCAGCGAGAGCAGGAACAGCGCGGCGAAAGAGAGCACCGGCGCTATCGCCTGGCGTCCGAACAGACACAGGAAGGCTCCGCCCCAGAGCACCACGCTCAATATGATAAGCAAAATATTCATAATATCTCCTTTTTGACAAGCCGGGCACGCAAGCGGTGGCCGCTGACACGCCCTGCTTTATAATTACAACGCCCGAGCAAAGAAATTTATTTTTGCGCCCGGGGGGCCTCCTGAGGAGTTTTATTCAGTGTCGGGTAGGCCACGCGAGAATGATAGATGGTCGACAGACGCTTCTTGAAGGTCTTTTTAATCGTGTCGATATCGCGGTATGTGATCGGCGACTCGTTGAATAGGCCTTCCTTCTCCTGACCGTCGATGATGCGGTCGACGAGATTGCTGATCGCCTCCGGCGTATATTCCGGCAGACTTCTGGAGGCCGCCTCCACGGCGTCGGCCATCATGAGGATTGCAGTCTCCTTGCTCTGAGGGTTCGGCCCGGGGTAGGTGAACTTGGAGCGGTCTACCTGTCCGTCGGGAGCCTCATTCACTGCCGTCGTGTAGAAATACTTCGCCATCGAGCGGCCATGGTGCTGGGTGATGAAATTGCGGATCACCTCCGGGAGCTTCGCGTTTTTGGCAAGTTCGAGCCCTGATGTGACGTGCGAAATGATCTTATGCGCGCTTGTCTCGGGGTTGAGGCCTGTATGGGGGTTGACACCATGCTGATTCTCAGTGAAGAAGATGGGGCCGTCGAGTTTGCCGATATCATGGTAGAGCGCTCCGGTACGTGCCAGCTGCGTGTTGGCATCGATGGCGCGGGCGGCATCGGCTGCCAGCGTCGACACCTGCATCGAGTGCTGGAACGTGCCCGGAGCCTCCTCGGCCAGACGGCGGAGCAGCGGGTGGTTGATATCCGAGAGCTCCACGAGGGTCACCGACGACGTGAGGCCCGTGAGTTTCTCCACGATATAGATGATGAAATATGCGAACGAGAGCACGAGCGCGTTGATGGCGAACGCTCCGACGCGGTGCCAGTCGAACGTCTTGAGCGTGCCGTCCATCACGAGCGTGAAGATGGCATAGGTGGCCACATAGGCCAGAAAAGTCAGCAGGGCCGTGCGAAGCAGTTGCGAGCGGCGCTCGAGCGTAGTGATCGACACGGCCGCCGTGAGGCCCGCGGCGAGTTCGAGATAGATGAACATCATCGGATAGACGGCCACCAGCGACGTGATCATCACCGACACGATCAGCGAGAAAATAGCTGTGCGTGAGTCAAAGAACACAGTCACCACGAGCGGAATCGCCGCGAAAGGCACGAAGAAGAGTCCGTTGGCCCAGTATTCGAAAATCACGATCGCTACTGAGGCAAAAATCGTGATGAAGCCCATCAGGAACACCATGTTCGCCGTGTTGCGGAAGAAATTGCGCCTGAAAGTATATAGGAAGCAGTAGAGGCCCATGAAGCAGGTGAGGAGGAAAAGCGCCTGGCCGACGATGAAGTAGGTGGTGGTGCTGTTGGTCTCATGGTTCTGCTCGGCGAGCTCCATGTAGGTGTTGAGATTGGTGAAGATCTGAGGGGTGACGATCTCGCCACGGTCGACGATACGCTGCCCCTTCTTGATGACGCCGAGCGCACCCGTGACGGTGAGATATTCCTGGTCGCGATATTTCGAATTGGCTGCGGAGTCGAGCACGATATTTGGCACGAGCACGGCGCTGAAAGCGCTCGCGACCTCGCTGTTGAGCACCGAGGCGGCTGCCTCGCCCGACATGCCGGCATGATAGAGCGAGTCGATAAGTTCGAAGGCCTTCGAGGGGGAGAGGAGTCCGGAGCCGTCGACGGTCTTGACCGAATTACCGCCGTTCTCAATATCGGCCACCCTCACCGAGGGCCTCGGCTGCTGATGGATCTGGCGATATAGATCGGCCGACACAATACCGTGGCTGTAGGCCTCCTCCACGAGCCGGGTGAGGCGTGCCGCCGTCGTGCCGTCAACGTGGTGGGCGATGCCGTTGCGAAATTTAGTGATGTTCGACTTCGCGATATTAGGATCGCGGTTGACGAACGGCACGAACGTGCGGTCGATGCTGTCGCGAAGCAGGCGCGCTGACGCGGAGTCGCGCATGATGGGCATGTCGAAGTCGGCTGTCAGCAGCTGATAGCGCCAGGGCTGATTGAGTTCGTAGTTGTATGACTGTCGGTCGGCATGCGGAAGGAATGCCAGAATGATTGCCGTGGCCAGGATAGCCAGTCCGATATTGTAGGCGAGTATCTTGCGTGTGATGTTCATGAGATGCGTCGGGCCGTACGGATGCCCTTGATTTCTTTAAGATTATTCAGAATTGATGAGAGAGTATCGGTGGAGTCGATCATAACGACCATCTCGGCGGAGAATACTTCATTCCGGGCCGAGATATTAAGGCTGCGGAGATTGATGTTGAGGCGGGAGTGGAGCGTGGCGGCGATATCCTCCAGCATACCGGGGCGATCGATTCCGTCAAGTTCGATGCGGGCTTCGAAGCGTTCGGCGAGGGCTGCCCATCGGGTCGTGACGATGCGGTCGCCGAAATTGCTCTTCAGTCGCATTGCCTCCGGACAGTTCACCTTGTGCACGATTACCTCCTCGCGCTCGTTTACGAATCCGAACACATCGTCGCCCGGGAGCGGAGTGCAGCAGCTGAGAAGGCGGTAGTTAGGATTCTTGGCTTCGGGGTGGAGCACGTAGACTTCCTTGCGGTTGATTTTCGCAGGTTGCTGCGCGTCGGTGGCGGAGACAGCCACCTTTTCCTTGGCAGGGCGCGAAGAGAAGGGATTGCGGAAGAGGCGCCGTATGCCCGAGAGACGCTTCTTCTCTGTGGCTTTCAGACGCTCCGGAGAGAGGCTTATCTCGTCGCGGGCGAGCATGAGATAGAGGTCGTCGGCCGAACTGAGGCGACCGTTGCGCAGGAGGCGTTCGAGCACGACCTCCGGACTCCCGATATTCTCGCGGGCGAGGAGGTCGAGGAATATTTGCCGTCCATGTTCGGTCATCACGGCCTTATCCTTGCGCAGGAGGTTTCTCACGGCGTCGCGGGCCCGGGCCGAGTGGCAGTATTCCATCCATTCGCGCTTCGGGGTCTGGGTGGCGGAGGTTATGATCTCCACCTGGTCGCCCGAGCCGAGGGTGTGGTTGAGCGGCACGAGCCGGTGGTTGATCTTTCCGGCGATGCAATGGCGTCCCACTTCAGTGTGTACGGCGAAAGCCATGTCGAGCACGGTGGCACCGGCCGGGAGAGAGAGGAGGTCGCCCTTGGGGGTGAATACATAAATCTCCGAGGCGTAGAGATTTAGCTTGATGGAGTCGAGCACGTCGATTGCGTCGGGGGCCGGGTTGGCGAGGATGTCCTTGATGGTGTTCATCCATTTCTCCAGACGTGAATCCTCCTCGGAATGCTCGCCCGATTTGTATTTCCAGTGGGCGGCATAGCCGAGTTCGGCTATTTCATCCATTTTCCGGCTTCTTATCTGCACCTCGATCCATTTTCCGTCTGGGCCCATTGCTGTGAGGTGGAGAGCGCGGTATCCGTTATCTTTCGGCACAGAGGTCCAGTCGCGCAGGCGGTCGGGGTGCACGTTGTGGCCGTCGCTGAAGAATGTGTATATTTCCCAGCAGCGGAGGCGCTCCTGAGCGTCATCGTCATTTTCGAATATGACGCGCACGGCGTAGACGTCGTAGATTTCCTCGAAGGGAATCTTCTTGTTCTCCATCTTGCAGAAAATGGAGTAGGCGCTTTTCACGCGGGCTTTTATCTCATATCTGAATCCGGCTTCGTCGAGGCGTTTCCTGACGGGGGCTACGAATTCCTCCACGATGCGCCGGCGTTCCTCCTCGCTTTCGTTGATTTTTGCCATGATTTCGGCGTAGGTCTGGGGGTGTTCGTAGCGGAATGCGAGGTCTTCGAGTTCGGTCTTTATCTTGAAGAGTCCGAGCCGGTGGGCGAGGGGGGCGTAGACGTACAGGGTCTCTCCGGCGATCTTGAGTTGCTTTTCGGGGCGCATTGAGCCGAGCGTGCGCATGTTGTGCAGGCGGTCGGCCATCTTGATGAGGACTACGCGGATATCGTTGCTCATCGAGAGCAGGAGGCGGCGGAAGTTTTCGGCCTGCACGGATGAGCGTGCGCCGAGGATTCCGCCTGATATTTTCGTGAGGCCCTCGACGATGTTTGCGATTCCGGGGCCGAAGTTTGCTTCGATGTCATCGCGGGTGAATTCGGTGTCTTCGACGACGTCGTGAAGCAGTGCGGCGCAGATGGATGTCGAGCCGAGGCCGAGTTCGGAGATGACGATCCGAGCCACGGCGATAGGGTGGAGGATATATGGCTCACCGCTGCGCCGGCGGGCCCCCTGATGGGCGGCTTTGGCGAAGCGGTATGCCTTTTCGATAATACCCGTGTTCTTGCGGTGGTTGCTGCGGAGGTAAGCGGTGATGAGCTGACGGAACTCATTTTCCACCATCTCGTCCTCCGGATCGGGGGGAGGGGGCAAAAGGATATCTTTATCGAAGGGACTCATGCTAAAAGAATAGAAAAGCGTCTAAATTTTAACATTTGTAAAGGTATATGGCACCGGAGGGCCTGGGATTTGCAAAAATACAAAAAATAGGTGAGAAAAGAAAACAAAAAATCCGGGCATCTCTCGATGACCGGATTTCAGCCGCATTGGGCGTGTGGACCCAAGCGATGATAGAAATTACTAATGTATATAACCCAAAATTTAGACATTATATGTTTTTCGTCGTCAGTATAGATTGAGGCTTGGTTGAAACATATCTAAGTCATGAAAAAGTAGATGCTTTCAGGGCGCCCGCGGGCGCCCCGTGATGGGAAGCCCCGGTGGGCGTGTCGGCCTTATGGCGACGAATTGCAATTGCCGTATGATTTGATAAATTCCGGGTGATGGATATAAAGCGTTTCATTGTCCGCCACGGGAATAGATGTCGCATCAGATGGGTAATCTACAAAAAGGTAATCTACATCATTCGGTAGTAAAACGCCCCCGCCTCTCCCGATATTGCCTTTCAGTTTGCTAAAATATATTAATCTATGAGTTGATATTTTAACATTTGACGTTGCTTTTTGAGCCTCAGTCGGTGGGGCGGTCGCGGAGGGAGGCGACAATGTTTTCGGCGGCGAACTCGGCGGCGATGTATGTGCCGAGCTTGCGCTGCATGTTGCGGTAGCCCTGCAGCTGGAAGTCGCGCCGGGGCGACGGCTGGAGCAACGGAGAGAGCTCGCGGGCAATTGAGTCGACAGTGCATTTGTGCACGAGCAGCTCGGGCACGATCTCATTGTTGACAATCAGATTGGGAAGCGACACATATTTCACTTTCAGCAGCTTTTCCATGATCTTATAGGATATGGCAAGGCCGTTGGCCCGGTAGACCACCACCTGCGGCGTCCCGATGAGCGCCGTCTCGAGCGTGGCCGTGCCCGACGTGACCACCGCAGCCGTGGCATACTTGAGCAGCGTCGGCGTCGAACCGAACACAAGCTTCAGGCCGGGATCCTGTGCCACCTCACGGTAGAACTTCTCGCCAACAGCCGGAGCAGCCCCCACGACATACTGGAATTCCGGGAACCGCTTCGCCGCCTCAATCATCAGCGGCAGGTTGTTGCGGATCTCGCCGCGGCGCGAGCCGGGAAGCAGCGCGATGATCGGCCGCTCGTCGGCCAGTCCCTGACGCTCCATAAAGTGCTTCTTCGGTGGAAGATGCCCCATATAGTGGGCCACCTCCTGCACCGACGGGTTGCCTACGTATGTCACCTCATAGCCATGCTTCTTGTAGAAATCCACCTCAAAGGGAAGGATCGAATACATGCGGTCGACATATTTCTTGATTGAGCGCACGCGGAATTCCTTCCAGGCCCACACCTTCGGCGAGATGAAATAATGCACCGGCACGCCGAGGCGATGGGCAAACTTCGCCATGCGGAGGTTGAAGCCCGGATAGTCCACAAGCACGAGCGCGTCGGGCCGGTATTCCTTCATCAGGCGTCGGGCACGCCCCATATTCGACAGCAGCGAGGGGAGCTTGCGGATCACCTCGCTGAATCCCATCACGTTCATGCGGTCGTAATGCACGTCGGGATTCCTGCGGGCCTCAGCGGCCATCAGGTCGCCCCCGAAGAAGCGGAATTCAGCCTGCGGGTCAAATTGCTTGATGTATTTTATAAGATGGGAGGCATGCAGATCGCCGGATGCCTCCCCGGCTATTAGCATATATTTCATCGCGTGGATATGTTCGGGCCCGGAGGTTGAAATATTCAGGCGCTCAGGGCGTTGATAGTAATATGAAGCAGATGCGTTATTTTATACTGACTCTTATCGGAGTGATAAGTTTAATGGCGGTGGGATGTATCGAGGATGGATTCACCGCATCGTCGTCGGATGTGCTTGCCTTTTCGCGCGACACGGTGACGTTCGACACCGTGTTCACCGATCTTGGGACGCCCACGGCGCGGCTTGTCGTGCGCAACGCTGCGAAGAAAGGGGTGATGATCAGTTCGATCCGGTTCCGCGACCCCGACACGCGCTTCACGCTCAACGTCGACGGCATGAGCGGGCGCGAGTTCAGCGATGTTGAGATTCGCGGGCGCGACTCGATATATGTCTTCATCGAATGTTACATCCCGGCCACGCAGGGAGCCTCGCCGGGGCTCGTGGCCGACGAACTGGAGTTCGTGACCAACGGCGTGACGCAGACGGTGCGCGTGGAGGCCTATGGACAAAACGTCACACGGTTGCGCAATGTTGTGTTAACTGCCGATACGCGTCTCACCGCGGAGCATCCTTACGTGATATTCGACTCGCTGACCGTGGCTAAGGGGGCGGTGCTCACCATTGATCCGGGAGCGCAGCTGCTGTTTCACGACGGGGCGTCGCTCGTCGTCGAGGGGCGTCTGCAGGCCGTCGGGACGCCGGAGGCTAAGATTCAGTTGCGCGGCGACCGGCTCGATAACGTGCTACCCGACGTGAGCTATGATATAATGGCGGGTCAGTGGCGCGGCGTGCGGATAGCTGCCGGTTCGTTCGACAACCGTCTGGAATGTGTCGACATGCGCTCCACTGTAAGCGGGCTTACCGTCGACTCCTGCGCTGACCTTTCGCGTCAGAAACTGACGCTGATCAATTCCTGGCTGCATAATTCGCAGGGAAATGTGATCACGTCGTCGTATGCCAGGGTCGATGCCTACGGCTGCTGCTTCTCCGAGGCGGCAGGCTCGGTGGTGAGCCTTACGGGCGGAGAGCATGAGTTCTTGCAATGCACGATCGCCAACAATTATCTCTTCTCGGCCATACGCGGTGCACAGCTCAGCCTCAACCATGTGCTTCCCGCCCATGAAACTGAGAACGGGCAGCCGCTTATGCGCGCGCGTTTCTTCAATTCCATCATCTACGGGCTCGGCGTCGAACTTAACGAAAACGACTACACCGGCAGCGATGTCGAGTTCCGCTACGTGTCGCTGAAATCGGCCGGGGAGGATGATGCCAATTTCATGAATTGCTTCTGGGACACCGACCCGATGTTCCTCACCGACCGTCCGAAATACTACTTCAACTACCGTCTTGCCGACGACTCACCCGTAAAGGGTTCGGCCGATGCGTCGCTCATCACGCCGCTCGTTCGCTACGACATGGATGGTGTCGACCGTCTCGGCTCCGTCGCCCCCTCGCTCGGCGCCTACCAATGGCGGCCGGGAGTCGCGCAGGAGGCCCGGTAATCAAAATTTGCATAATCAAGGTTATTTTTGTAAATTTGCCGATTAAGAACACGAAACTTATCACGCAGTGAAGATACATCGCGAAGGAACCAATATACTTATCCTCTTATTTCTGGTGCTGGCGGCGCTCAACGTGCCCGTCTGGCTCTTCATGCCCCCCTATATCATACCGGGGTGTCTGTCAGCCTTATCGCTGGTGGTCTATCTCTTCGTGTTCAATTTCTTCCGCTGCCCGAAGCGCCATTACCGCGGCGAGCACCACGACCACGTGGTGAGCTCGGTCGACGGTAAGGTCGTCGCAATCGAACGCGTGCAGGAAAACGAATGGCTCCGCTCGGAAGCCCTCATGGTGTCGGTATTCATGTCGCCCCTCAACGTACACGCCAACTGGTTCCCGGTCGACGGAAAGGTTGAATACGTTGCACATCACCGCGGCCGCTTCCTCTCCGCCTACCTGCCCAAGGCCAGCACCGAAAACGAGCGTAGCACCATCGGCATGCGTATGGACAACGGCCGCCGCATCGTCGTGCGCCAGATCGCCGGAGCAATGGCCCGCCGCATCGTCACCTATGCCTACCCGGGCCAGCATGCAGACATCGACAACCACCTCGGCTTCATTAAATTCGGCTCCCGCGTCGACATCTACCTCCCCGTAGATGCCGAAGTGCTTGTGAATATCGGCGACGTCACACGCGGTGGCCTCACGCCCCTCGCGATCGTGCGCGGCGAGAAAGAGTGAACGCGCCGTATCGCTCCGCAACTCCATAGCGCCGCTATTCACGAAGCCCGACATATGAAAGGAGAATATTTATAATACAGAAATTATTCTGCAAGATGTAAATTTAATATAAGGAATGCTATGAATATCATAACCCGTAATATACCTAATTCGATCACGTGTATCAACCTGCTGTCGGGTATGATGGCAATCCTGTGTGCAGCCCGGGGCGACAATCAGCTCTGGGGCATGGAGGCCTACAACTGGGCCTATATCTTCATAGGCATCGCCGCCGTGGCCGACTTTCTCGACGGTTTCGCGGCACGGCTTCTTCACGCATATTCCGAACTCGGCAAACAGCTCGACTCCCTCTGCGACCTCATAAGCTTCGGTGTCGCACCGTCGGTGATAATGTACTACTGCCTCGGCACCGTCGGCGCCCCGGAGTGGACACACTGGATCACACTGCTAATTCCAGTGTGCGGCGCGTTGCGGCTCGCACGCTTCAATATCGACACCCGTCAGACCACCTCATTCATCGGACTCCCGATTCCCGCCAACGCAATTTTCTGGATCGGCTACTCCGCACTCTGCTATATGGGAAGCCCTACGCTTACCGCATGGTGGTGCGTGCTGCCGGCAATCATCATCGAAAGCTGGCTTATGGTCTCGCCCGTGCGCCTCTTCTCGCTCAAGTTCAAGACCTGGGGCTGGAAAGACAACCAGTGGCGCTGGCTCCTTATCGCCACTGCACTGATGCTCATCTTCTGCATGGGAGTGCCCGGCCTGATGTGGCTTATCATCGTCTACGTGGCCTACGGCTTGCTTGACCGATAACGAGGAATTATCCTTCACTCCGGCGCCCGGCCGGAGCACGAGCCGCTTTCGCGGCTGATGACCCGGGCAGCTTTAACACAGAAAGAAATGTCTCTCATAATAATATTAGTGGTAATCGGGTTGCTCTACTGGCTCTGGCCCCGCATTTCCCGTTACCTCCGCCGTAAGGCGATAGAATATATGGCCCGGCGCACGGAAGATATGTTCCGCAAGATGGCCGGAATGCCACCCCGCGACGAGCAGCCGAAATCAAAGCGTAAATCCGCGGCATCGTCCCGCTCCTCGTCGTCATCGCGCGGCGGGTCGCAGCGTCCCCGGCGCCGATACCGCCCGGCAGCCCTGATGCAGCTCGTCGCTGTCGACGTCACATACACCGAGTACCGCGAATTCCGCTCCACAACCATCGCACCCGACGGCACAACCGTCGAATTCCGCTATGAGGAGCAGGTCACCGATGTGAAATTCACCGAATATAAACATCCGCGCGCATGAGCCCGACAAGCAAAACTCTTTACGTCAGCGATCTCGACGGCACACTGATGCAGCCCGACGCGAGCATCTCGCCTGCCGCCAAGGAGATGCTCAACCGGGCGATAGCCGCCGGCAAGCTCTTCACAATCGCCACGGCGCGCACGCCCGCAACAGTAGCCGGAATCCTGCAGGGTATCGACATGCGCCTCCCCGCAGTAGTGCTCACCGGGGCTGCCCTCTGGGATCCGCGCAGCGGCCGCTACAGCCGCGTACGCTACTTCAGCCCCGACGCCTCGCGACGTCTCGTCGATATCTACCGCCACACACAGACCCCGACATTCCTCTTCACCCTCGAAGACGACATGCTTGACATCTACCAGGTCGGCGGCCCGCTCACGCCCCTCCAGCAGGAATTCATGGAAGCTCGCATCCATAGCGGCTACAAGCGCTTCCACATCTCGCCCGACGGCAACGATACGCTTCCTGCCACGCTCGACAGGGTGGTGCTGTTCTATGCGTTGCTGCCCGATGCCAAGGCAGCGGCCACCTATGAAATAATGCGCGGCATCGGGGGAGTCCGGCCGCAGTACTATCACGATATATTCGGCCCCGAGACAGGTATTCTCGAGGCCTTCAGCAGCGATGCCACGAAGGCCTTCGCCGTGCGCGCGCTTGCCCGTGAATGCGGCGCCGACAGGATAGTATGCTTCGGCGACAACATCAACGATCTCCCCATGATGGCGGAGGCTGATGTGGCAGTTGCTGTCGAAAATGCCCTCCCCGAGGTGAAGGAGGCCGCCGACATTGTAATCGGGCCAAACACTTCGGATGCAGTGGCCCGGTTTATACTCGACCACGACTGAAAACTACGGAGGAAGTCATGAAATTGGGTCAGTATTTCGAACGTCTCCGCAGCGGCAAGCTTGCCGTGATTATCTTCGCCACCGTCGCGATGATCGTGTTCGCCCTCATCTCCAACAATCTTGTCAAGCAACTCGCCGCCCAGGAGCGCGAGCGCATGGATATATGGGCAAGCGCCACCGAACGCCTGGCAAAGGCCGATGTCGACGCCGACTTCGAATTTCTCCTCTCCATCATCTCGCAGAACAACACGATTCCGGTGCTCATCACCGATTCAGCCTTCAATATCTCCGAATTCCGCAATTTCTCCCTCCCCGACGCGAATGATGCAGACAAATCGCTCTTCAGCGACCTCTCCGCGCGCAACCGCGAATGGCTCGCGAAACGGGTGCACGGAGCCGCCGGTAGTACCCCGCTCCACGAACTGGCCCTCAGCAACAACCATTTCATCGAGGTTGAGCTCCCCGGCGGAAGCCATCAGTACATTTACTACGAAGACTCCACGCTGCTGCGCAGTCTGAGCCTCTATCCTTACCTGCAGATGGTGGTGATGATCACGCTCGCCGTCATTCTCTATCTCGCCGTGGTCAGCACGAAGCGCGCCGAGCAGAACCGCGTCTGGGTCGGACTCTCCAAAGAGACAGCCCATCAGCTAGGCACGCCGATATCGTCGCTCATGGCCTGGACCGAATACCTGCGGGCCGACGGCCTCGACCCTGAGGTGACCGACGAACTCGATAAGGACGTGAAGCGCCTCTCAACCATCGCCGACCGATTCTCCAAGATCGGTTCGCGCCCCGATATGGAGCTCGAATACATCAATCAGACAGTAGCCGGTTCGCTCGACTATATGCGCCGCAGAGTGTCAAACCGAGTGGAAATCAACATGCACCTTAGCGACGACGACCATGGCGTGCTCCTCTCGAGGCCCCTCTTCGAGTGGGTGATGGAAAACCTCACAAAGAACGCCGTCGACGCAATGGCAGGAGTTGGGCGTATCGACATCACCACCGGCTCCGATAAGAACCGCGTCTGGATCGAAGTGGCCGACACCGGCAAGGGTATTCCCCGCAAGAAATTCAAGACCGTCTTCAAGCCCGGCTACACCACCAAGAAGCGTGGCTGGGGCCTCGGCCTGACGCTCGTGAAGCGCATTATCGAAGACTATCACGGCGGCGAAATCTACGTCAAGGAGTCCGAACCGGGCAAACGCACCGTGTTCCGCATCGAATTTCCCGTGTCGGCTCCAAAAAAATAGAATTGAATAAGGTTGCTTTGCCCAAAATTTGCTAAATTTGCAATATGAATATATCTTACAAATGGCTTAAACGCTATATCGATTTCAATCAGTCGCCCAAGGAATTGGCTGCCGTGCTCACTTCCGAGGGTCTTGAGTGTGACACAGTAGAGGAAGTGGAGAGCATCCGCGGCGGTCTCCGCGGGGTAGTGATCGGCAAGGTCCTCACATGCGTCGACCATCCCGACAGCGACCATCTCCATATCACGACCGTCGACCTCGGCGGCGATGAGCCCGAGCAGATTGTCTGCGGCGCGCCCAACGTGGCCGCCGGTCAGACCGTAGTCGTGGCCACCGTCGGCTGCACGCTCTATGACGGCGACAAGGAAGTGAAGATCAAAAAATCGAAGATCCGCGGCGTGGAATCGCGCGGCATGATCTGCGCAGAAGATGAGCTCGGTCTCGGTGCGTCGCACGACGGCATCATCGTCATCAATGAGGATGTGGCTCCGGGCACGCCTGCCGCAGAGTATTTCAACGTCTCAAGCGACTACTGCCTCGAAGTTGAGCTGACTCCCAACCGCGTCGACGCTGCCAGCCACTACGGCGTGGCCCGCGACCTTAAGGCCCGCCAGTGGTGCGATATCGCCGAAGGAAAGTCGCAGGCTGAATATCCCGAGGTGTCGCTTCCCGACGTCTCCGCTTTCCGCGCCGACCGCCAGGACGGTGCCGTGAGCGTCAGGGTGGAGGATGCCGCAGGCAGTCCCCGCTACTCGGGCGTCACCATCCGCAACGTCGCCGTCAAGGAATCGCCCGAATGGCTCAAGAATCTCCTTACGGCCGTCGGTCAGCGTCCGATCAACAATATCGTCGACATCACCAACTTCATCCTTCTCGGCATCGGCCAGCCGCTTCACTGCTTCGACCTCGACAAGGTGAAGGGGGAGGAAATTGTGGTGCGCACCTGCCCTGAGGGCACCGCATTCACCACGCTCGACGGCACTGAGCGCAAGCTTTCGGATGCCGACCTGATGATTTGCGACGCCGAGAAGCCGATGTGTATCGCCGGCGTCTTCGGAGGCCTTGACTCCGGCGTGACGGAGACAACGAAATCTGTATTCATCGAATCGGCTTACTTTAATCCCTCGCGCGTGCGCCGCACGGCCCGCCGTCACGGTCTCTCCACCGATGCCTCATTCCGTTACGAACGCGGCACCGATCCCGAAATAACCGTCTATGCCGCCAAACTCGCCGCCCTCCTCATCCAGGAACTCGCCGGAGGCGAGATCTGCGGCGATGTCATCGACATTTATCCCGAGCCCGTGAAGCATGCCGAGTTCGATTTCTCCCTCGACTACTGCGCGCGCCTCATCGGCAAGCAGCTTCCCCGCCAGCTCATCATCACCATCCTCCGCGCCCTCGACATAACAGTGGCTGAAACGGAGAATCCCGACGTGCTCCATCTTACCGTGCCCCCGTACCGTGTGGATGTCTACCGTCCCTGCGACGTGGTGGAGGAAATCCTCCGCATCTACGGATATAATAATGTGGAGATCTTCACCGAGGCTCACATCAACCTCTCGCAGCGCACCGACAACGATTTCAGCTACGACCTTAAGGAACTCATCTCCGAGCAACTCACCGGTGAAGGCTATAACGAGATCCTCAATAACTCGCTGACCTCACAGGCCTACTATGCAGACTCTGAGCAGCTCCCGGCCGACCACTGCGTGCGCGTGATCAATCCGCTCAGCGGCGACCTCGCCGTGATGCGTCAGACTCTCCTCTACGGTGGTCTCGAATCAATCTCCCATAACGTGAACCGAAAGGCTCCCGACCTACGTTTCTACGAGTTCGGAAACATATATTTCCGCGATCCATCGAAGGAATCCACAGCCGAGCGCCCGCTGGCCCCCTACACCGAACGCCCCGAACTGGGCATCTGGCTCACCGGGCGCCTTAATCAGACGTCATGGAACCGCCGTGAGGCCGAGGCCACATTCTTCGACCTCAAGGCTGCTGTGGAGAATATCTTCCGCCGTCTCGGCCTCGACATGCAGGCGCTCGCGCAGTCGCAGACCTCCGACGAACTCTATTCCGCGCGTCTCGACTATGCAACGCGCCAGGGCAAGACAGTGGCCTCGATCGGACTCGTGCGCAAGCCGATCCTGAAGAAGTTCGATATCCCCCAGGATGTCGCATACGCCTCGCTCGACTGGAATGCACTCTATAAGCTCGTGGCCGGCAAGCGCGTGCTCTATACGGAAGTGCCCCGCACGCAGGCCGTCGACCGCGACCTCGCGCTCCTCGTCGATAAGAGCGTGAAGTTTGCCGACATAGAGGCCGTGATCCGCAAAGCCGAGAAGAAACTCCTCAAGAGCGTCACGCTCTTCGATGTCTACGAAGGAAAGACCCTTCCCGAAGGCAAGAAGAGCTACGCAGTGGCCCTGCAGCTGCAGGATAACGACAATACTCTCAAGGATAAGCAGATCGACGCCGTGATGAGCAAGATCATCAAGGCCCTTGAAGGATTCGGAGCGCAGTTGCGCTGATGCCGTTCGGCGGAAGTCACGCCCCCGGCGCCTGATAACTTGAAATTAAATAAGAAAAATATATAAAATCAGATGGGAAGAGCATTTGAATACCGTAAGGCCCGCAAGCTGAAACGCTGGGGCAATATGAGCCGTACGTTCACGCGTATCGGTAAGGAAATCACAATCGCCGCCAAGGCCGGCGGTCCGGATCCTGACACCAACCCGCGCCTCCGCGCCCTCATGCAGAATGCCAAGGCTGCCAACATGCCTAAGGACACTGTGGAGCGTGCAATCAAGAAGGCTACCGATAAGGATTCGTCAGACTATAAGGAGATCATCTACGAAGGATACGGCCCCCACGGCATCGCTATCGTCGTAGAGACCGCCACCGACAACAACCAGCGCACCGTGGCCAACGTGCGAAGCTACTTCAACAAGCACGGCGGTTCGCTCGGTACGCAGGGCTCGCTCTCGTTCCTTTTCGATCATAAGAGCGTGTTCCACGTGAAACCTGCAGCCGACACCGCGCTCGAGGACTTCGAGCTCGACCTGATGGACTACGAAGCTGAGCTGGAGGCCGATCCCGAAGCTGAAGACTGGCTCATCTACGGCGCTTTCGATCAGTTCTCTAACATCCAGAAGTTCCTCGAAGATAAGGGTATGGAGATCGTATCGTCTGAGTTCGAGCGCATTCCTACCGACTATAAGGAAGTGACTCCCGAGCAGCGTGAGGCCATCGAGAAGCTTCTCGAGAAGTTTGAGGAAGACGAAGACGTGCAGAATGTCTTCCATAACATGAAGGAGGAAGAATAAGAACAGGAATTCCAAGAATACAAAAAGAGAGCCGCAACCCTCAGGGTCGCGGCTCTTGCGTATCTGTATGTTCGGGGTTATCAGAAGAGTGCCTTTACGGTCACGTCGCCGGCTTCTGCCGACACTTTCACTACGTAGACACCGCTCTCAAGACCGGTGGCTACAGAAGTGCCTGCTGCTGCAGAAGCAAATACATTAGCGCCGTTCAAGTCGTAGACTGCGATAGCGCTGTATTCGCCGTCGATTTCAACAATGCCACCCTTGAGGGCCTTGACGCTGATGCCGTTGTCGGCTACAACGCCGTTCACACCGGAAGGTGAGCCGCTGAACACGTAAGTATAGATGGCGGGGCCCATATCTTCCCAGATGTTCTGCACGGCGCAGGCGATCACGCTCTTGTCGGGAGATGCGAAGGGAGTGCCTGTGAACTCAACATCATCGAGCATTTCGAATTCGCCGGTCTCGAAATTATACATCTCAATAGAGTGGAACATATTTTCCTTCATCCATGCGGCTGTCTCAGGATTCACTTCCTGCATGTAGGCGTAGATTGAGACGGGAGTCTCGGCACCCGGTTTGTAGACCGCTGCGTTGCGCCAGTCGCCGTTTATGAAGCCGAATATAGTGCCGTCCTCGCAAATCACGGTGGGATCTACGCCGAGAGGCTCCTTGATGTCAAGAGTGCCGTTCTCAAGATTGATGCTGATGGGTGTAGCGGTCTCCGATACGCCCAACCATGAATCGGGATCCTCCTCAATGATCGCAGTCGCGCTGACGATCGACTTCTTGTCGGGCGAGAGGAGCAGCTTGTTGAATTCCAGGGAGTGGCCTGACATGATGCACTCGTCGAGAACGTCAAGCAGAGCGTTGAACTTCTCCTGCCATTCAGCCAAAGCCGCATTATAAGCTGCGAGATCAGACTCGTAAGCAGCCTTCTCTTCCTCGGTCATGAAATCGGTGTGCATGGGATAGGGATCGTCGCTTTCCCAGTCATAGTTATTCACGGCATCAAGGTAATCGATGATTTCATCCTCGGTCATGTAGTTCTCGGGATTAACCCACTCGGGAGCCTCGCCGGGATCCGGGGGAAACACTATGCCGTCCGGGTTGATGAGCTTATTGTCGACGTTATAGCTCCACTCATTGTCATCGCTCTGAGTGTAGGTGATCAATGTGATGAGACTGCCTGAATAGTCCACCACCTGGCCATAGATGGTCTTTTTGTCGTCAGAGGGGATGATGGCCGTAACATACTGAGGCACGCGGCCTGTGAGGTCGGTCTGGGGGTAGGGGAGCACGTGGCAGTCGGAATAAGAGCCGTCATCCTGGAGGGTCCAGTAAGCGCCGGCCATCATGGGCACGGCCGCATCGTCGATGCTGACGGGAGTGAGGCCGACATTGCCGACGATCATCTTGCCGTCGGGAGTGATGCCCATTGCGTAGCTGCCGAGGCCCTTGTTGGGCACGTTGAGCTCGGTCCATACGCCGTCGCGAAGATAAGCGGCGCCGAAAGGCGTGGCGCCGACCATTGTGCCGTCTTCGGAGATGAGGGGACCCTGACCGATAGTGTAGCCCTCGCCTTCGTCTGAATACTCTGCGGTGAGTTCGCCTGTGGCTGCGTCATAGAGCGCAACCGTGCCGCCCCATACTGAAACAATAGTGCTGCCGTCGGGAGTGATGGCCTGTACCTGCGCATTGTCGAGCACGCAGGGAGTGGCTGCCAAAGCTGACGCCGCTGTCAGTGCGGCGGCTGAGAGTAAGAGTAGTCTCATAAGCGATTAGTTTTTATTGTGATTAGTATTAAATAGTATTATTGTGTATTATGATGAAGTATAGTGAGCAAGTGCAATCTTAAAAATAAAGGGGCCCCGGATTCCGTCAAAACAGGAAACCCGGGCCCCGGGGGCCGTGATCCGGCCGCGATTCGAACGCGGGACCGTCTGCTTAGAAGGCAGATGCTCTATCCAACTGAGCTACCGGACCGACTTTTGCACTGCAAAGTTAATAAAAATATGTAGCATTCCAAATAAATTTTTAGCGAAATGCCAAAATCTCGCATAATGAAGCTAATTTTTTTGAACATAAATTTTTTGCTTTGCCGAAAGAATATTAAATTTGCAGAACTAACCGAACTGCGCCCGGAAGGGAAAGCGCACTGACGAACGCTAAATATCTAAAACAAATCTAATAATTTAAACAACAGCTATGTGGTTATCAAACTCATCTGTAGGACGTAAGCTGGTTATGGCCGTCACCGGCGCATGCCTTGTCCTATTCGTCACTTTTCACTGTTTGATGAATGCAGTAGCAATCTGCTGGCCCGCTGCCTACAACTCTATCTGTGAGTTCCTGGGCGCTAACTGGTATGCGCTTATCGCATCCGCAGGCCTCGCGCTGCTCATTCTCATACACATCATCTACGCTGTGATGCTCACGCTTCAGAACCGCAAGGCGCGCGGCTCGGAGAGATATGCCATCTCTCACAAGCCCGCTTCTGTGGAATGGTCATCGCAGAACATGCTCGTGCTCGGTATCGTGATCCTCGCGTTCCTCGTCGTGCACCTTATCCAGTTCTGGGCCAAGATGCAGCTTCAGGAGATCCGCGGCGCCGTGGAGACCCTTCCTCCCGCTGCCGGCACGCTCTTTATCCAGAAGGCTTTTGAGACTTCCTGGACCCTCATCGTCTACGGTATCGGTTTCGCCGCTCTCTGGTTCCACCTCAACCACGGTTTCTGGTCGATGTTCCAGTCTGCAGGTTGGAACAACTCCGACTGGATGCCGCGCCTCAAGAAGATCGGCTGCTGGTGGTCTACGATCGTTGTGGCTCTCTTCTTCGCCCAGGGTATCGTGTTCACTGTAAAGGCTCATGAGAAATATTATCTCACCAACGAGACTCTCCGCGAGCAGTATAAGGATATGATCGTGCCGATGATCGAGAAAGACTTCGGTCCGGATGCGGCACAGGTTGCTATGCAGGTCAAGATGATGCCCTACGGCCAGGTGTCGCAGATGATGCGTCAGAACGAGGCCGGACTCCGTCAGGCTCTCGAGCAGGTGCCCACTTCCGACTTCCAGGAGCAGATGAAGCAGAATCCCCAGCTCAAGGAGCAGGTGGAGATGGCTCAGAAGCAGTATGAGGTATTCGAGAATGTTGTCAAGCTGCTCGACTATCTTGAGAGCAGTGACGACCAACCCAATATGGAACTTCCCGCCGGCGCAACCGGTCATTCACACTAATAAGCGATATTGAAATGGATATCAATAAAGTACGCGTAATGAATCCGGCCGATTCAAAAATCCCGGAGGGTCCTGTCGCTGAAAAATGGACCAATTACAAAGCCCATCAGAAACTCGTGAATCCGGCCAACAAGCGTCGTCTCGACGTCATCGTAGTGGGCACGGGCCTCGCCGGCGCATCGGCAGCCTCCACGCTCGCTGAGCTCGGATTCAACGTCCTCAATTTCTGCATCCAGGATTCACCCCGCCGCGCTCACTCCATCGCCGCGCAGGGTGGTATCAACGCAGCAAAGAATTACCAGAACGACGGTGACTCCGTTTACCGTCTCTTCTACGATACTGTAAAGGGTGGCGACTACCGCGCACGCGAGGCTAACGTTTACCGGCTTGCTGAGGTCGCCAACAATATCATCGATCAGTGCGTCGCTCAGGGTGTGCCTTTCGCCCGCGAGTACGGCGGTCTCCTCGCCAACCGTTCGTTCGGTGGCGCCCAGGTGAGCCGTACATTCTACGCCAAGGGTCAGACAGGCCAGCAGCTCCTCCTCGGTGCCTACTCTTCGCTCAACCGCCAGATCCAGGCCGGCAAGGTGAAGAGCTACAACCGCTACGAGATGCACGAACTCGTGCTCATCAAGGATAAGGATGGCGTGGAGCGCGCACGCGGTATCATCGCCAAGAACCTTGTGACGGGCGAGTTCGAGCGCTTCGCAGCTCACGCCGTCGTAATCGCTACCGGCGGATACGGCAACACCTACTTCCTTTCTACCAACGCAATGGGCTGTAACTGCTCCGCAGCGATGGCCTGCTACCGTAAGGGCGCATATTTCGCTAACCCTGCTTACGTGCAGATCCACCCGACTTGTATCCCCGTTCACGGCGACAAGCAGTCGAAGCTGACTCTTATGTCGGAGTCGCTCCGTAACGACGGCCGTATCTGGGTGCCCAAGAAGAAGGAGGATGCAGAAAAGCTTCAGAAGGGTCAGATCAAGGGTAGCGATATCCCTGAGGAAGACCGCGACTACTATCTCGAGCGCCGCTACCCGGCATTCGGTAACCTCGTGCCCCGCGACGTGGCTTCGCGCGCTGCAAAGGAGCGTTGCGACGCCGGTTTCGGCGTGAACAACACGGGTCTCGCCGTGTTCCTCGACTTCTCTGAGGCTATCAACCGCCTCGGTATCGACGTGGTGCGTCAGCGCTACGGCAACCTCTTCGATATGTACGAGGAGATCACCGATGTCAACCCCGGTGAGAAGGCCGGTGAGAAGGATGGCGTAAGCTATTACAACCCGATGATGATCTTCCCGGCTATCCACTACACTATGGGTGGTATCTGGGTCGACTATGAACTCCAGACTTCCGTGAAGGGTCTCTTCGCTATCGGTGAGTGCAACTTCTCCGACCATGGTGCCAACCGTCTGGGTGCGTCTGCCCTCATGCAGGGTCTCGCCGACGGTTATTTCGTGCTTCCCTACACGATTCAGAACTATCTGAGCGATCAGATCACAGTGCCCCACTTCCACACCGATACTCCCGAGTTCGCTGCTGCCGAGAAGAAGTGCCGCGACGAGGAAGAGCGTCTGATGAACATCAAGGGTAACCGTTCGGTCGACTCAATTCATAAGGAACTGGGCCACATCATGTGGGAATATGTCGGCATGGCGCGCGATAAGGAGGGCCTGCAGTATGCGATCAAGGCGCTCGGCGAGCTCCGTAAGGAATTCGACACCAACCTCTTCATCCCCGGCACAGTGGGTGAGGGCATGAACGTCGAGCTCGACAAGGCGTTCCGTCTCAACGACTTCATCACGATGGGCGAACTGATCGCCTACGACGCGCTCAACCGTAACGAGTCGTGCGGCGGCCACTTCCGCACTGAGTATCAGACAGAAGAGGGCGAGGCCAAGCGCGACGACCAGAACTATTTCTACGTGGCTTGCTGGGAATACGAGGGCAGCGACGACAAGGCCCCCGAACTCATCAAGGAGCCCCTCGAGTATGAGGCAATCAAAGTTCAGACACGTAACTACAAGTCGTAATCCGTCATCAGGCATAAATTAAGCAAACAATGGAAGAAAATATAATGAAAGTCAATCTTAGGGTATGGCGTCAGGCCGGCCCTAAGGCCAAGGGCGGGTTTGTGACATACGCCGATGTCGAGACTACCCCTGACACCTCTTTCCTCGAGACTCTCGATATCCTCAACGAGTCGCTCGTGGAGAAGGGTGAGGAGCCCATCGTGTTCGACCACGACTGCCGCGAGGGTATCTGCGGTATGTGCTCTCTTTATATCAACGGTCATCCCCACGGCCCGGCTACGGGTGCGACTACCTGTCAGCTCTACATGCGTCGCTTCCAGAACGGCGAGACGATCACCGTAGAGCCCTGGCGTTCGGCAGCGTTCCCGGTGATCAAAGACCTTATGGTCGACCGTAACGCGTTCGACAAGATCCAGCAGGCCGGCGGATACGTATCGTTCAACTGCGGTGGAGCGCAGGATGCCAACGACCTTCCCATCTCGAAGGTACAGGCAGACGAGGCTATGGACTCAGCGAGCTGCATCGGTTGCGGCGCCTGTGTTGCGGCCTGCAAGAACGGTTCGGCGATGCTCTTCGTGTCAGCGAAGATCAGCCAGCTGTCGCGTCTCCCGCAGGGAGCCGTAGAGCGCGACCGTCGTGCCCTTGCCATGGTAGCGAAGATGGACGAGCTCGGTTTCGGTAACTGCACCAACACCGGAGCATGTTCGGCCGAATGTCCGAAAAACATCAAGATGGCGAACATCGCGCGCATGAACCGCGAGTACATCGCCGCCGAGTGCAAGCGCTAACGCGCC
>CAMWYR010000028.1 GCA_947178505.1 uncultured Muribaculaceae bacterium
AACGACCGCCACAGTATAGGTGCCTACTATCAGAACAGTTGGAACCGTCACCATACCGACGGCACAATCCCAAGTGAAATATGGCAGAACGGCATATTACTCGACCTCTATAACTCGGATGTACACAATCAATCTACCGCTGTTCCTCGTCACTATGCCAATATCTACTATAATGGAATCGTTGGGAAGCTCAACATTGATTTTAACGCGGATTACATTTGGTACAAGAGCCGTGAACTGACATTCAACAATGAACTCAGCGAAACGGGTAATGACCGAGAGGTAAACACTTCGTCAACGAACCGCAACCGAATGTTTGCCGAAAAACTGGTGATGACTTATCCCTTATGGAAAGGTCAGATTGAAATCGGTGAAGAATACTCCAATACCAGGACCACCAATCTTTTCTCAACCAATATACCTGAAACTCCGGATGCCGACAATCGTGTGGACGAGAATAATATCGCTTTGTTTGCAGAATTGGGGCAACAATTCGGACGCTTTATGATTGGCGCAGGTCTGCGGTATGAGCATGTCAAGTTCAACTATTATGAAGTGGGACTACTTCAAGACGGCCAGAGTAAAACCTACAATAATATTTTCCCTTCACTCAATATCGCCACGCAAGTAGGGAAAGTCAGAATGGGACTGAACTATACCGGCAAGACAATTCGTCCCGGATATGGTCAACTTGACGGTGCGATCAGTTATATAAATCGTCTGACATACGAGACGGGTAATCCCTATCTGAAGCCAACGAAGTTACAGACTGTAGAGTATATGGCGCAGTGGCGACGCTTTTTTGCTCAACTCTCATACACCTACTTCAAAGACGGCGTGTATCATATCACGGAGCCTTACGGTCCGGAGGGCGAGGCTACAATCATTCGTACCGCTAATCTCGATCATCGGCACTATCTGCAAGCTTTCGTAGGTGGTGATTTTCAAGTTGGAGCATGGCAACCGAAAGTGAATGTCGGGATGATGAAGCAATGGCTTACTCTGCCTGTAAATAGTGAGCAAGTGAATATGAACACTCCTATCTTCATGTTCCAGTGGCAGAACTCAATTCACCTTCCTTTTGACATCTGGCTTAACATCGACGCTCAACTAATGACTCGAGGTTGGGACACCAATACTCGCCTGACAAATACACCGTGGTATGTCAACGCCAAGATTTACAAGGGATTTTTCAAGGATTCCTTCAGTGTGACTCTTGAGGCTAAGGATTTGTTCGACTCTGCCAAGAGTAACTTCTATCTATGTAGCGACGCCGTTCAGATACAGCAGAAAAACTTCTCGCCCGGACGCTCTGTGATGCTCACGCTGCAGTATCGCTTCAATACAACCCGCGACCGTTATCGTGGTACAGGTGCAGGAAATACTGAGAAATCACGATTCTAAACACGATGAATCAAGATTACGATGTTAGAAGATTAATCGCCCGGTGACCGGCCAATGGAAGTGCACTTCAACCGACCGTTCACATTCGTCGTTTCGGAAAAGACATCCGGCGCATTGATATTCCTCGGGCACGTCAAAGGCTTCTGAGGACCGACAGGTCAGGAATAACTAAAAAAGTATCGTCTCCGCGTGTGAAGCCTCATGCGCGGAGACGAATTTATGTACTATTAAAAAAAAAGATTAAATAAATTAAATAAGAGGCAAGTTGGAATCGGAAAAATTGTTATATTTGCAAAAGAAAAAGTAGGGCCTGAGACACCGGAAAGTCTGCTGAAGGTGACTGGCCCCGAATAACCCGAAAAAAGACAGAAGCAAAACCCCAATAAATTATAAAGAAATGAACTTTTTAACAGACGAAAAACTGCTCATTGTAGGTGCAGCAGGTATGATTGGTTCAAACATGGCTCAGACAGCCATCATGATGGGTCTTACCCCCAACATCTGCCTTTACGACCCCTATGCAAAGGGTCTTGAGGGCGTGGCAGAAGAGCTTCTCCAGTGCGGTTTCGACGGTCTTAACCTGACCTTCACCGACGATATCGAGAAGGCCTTCACCGGCGCAAAATATATCGTATCGTCAGGTGGCGCACCCCGTAAGGCAGGTATGACCCGCGAGGATCTTCTCGCCGGCAACTGCAAGATCGCCGAAGACTTCGGTAAGAACGTAAAGCAGTACTGCCCCGACGTTAAGCAGATCGTGGTTATCTTCAACCCGGCCGACATCACAGGTCTCGTAACACTTCTCTACTCAGGCGTTAAGCCCGGCTGCGTGACTACCCTCGCGGGCCTCGACAGCACACGTCTGCGCAACGAGCTCGCAAAGTACTTCAAGATTTCTCCCGATAAGGTTGAGAACGCACGCACATACGGCGGTCACGGCGAGCAGATGGCAGTGTTCGCTTCAACAGTTACTGTTGACGGCAAGCCTCTCACCGAGCTTATCGAAAACGGCACACTTCCCAAGGAAGAGTGGGAAGCGCTCAAGGTGCGCGTGATCCAGGGCGGTAAGAACATCATCGACCTCCGCGGTCGTAGCTCATTCCAGAGCCCTGCTTACCTCTCAATCGAGATGATCGCAGCAGCAATGGGCGGAAAGCCCTTCAAGTGGCCTGCAGGTGTATACGTGAACGATGATAAGTTCCACAACATCATGATGGCTATGGAGACCACTATCACTAAGGATGGTGCTACATTCCGTCGCGTAGAGGGCAACGCTCAGGAGCAGGCAGAACTCGAGGAGAGCTACAAGCACCTCTGCACACTCCGCGACGAGGTGATCGCACTCGGCATCATGCCTCCCATCGAGAAGTGGGGTGAATACAATCCCTACCTCGTTGAGAAGACAGTTTAATTGAACAGTTTATCTAAGACAGAATAAAAATGGCTCGTTCATTTACTGAACGGGCTATTTTTCTAATATCCCGACATTATGGACACGAATCATGAATACGAATACCGGGGACTCTGCATCAACGGCTTCCTGATGATTTTCTTTACATTCATACTCATCCCGCTTCTGACGGCCTTCACATTTTATATGGCCGACAGCAACCTGTGGTGGCTTCTGGCGGCTGTGCCGCTGATCATCATCTTCGTGCTCGGCTGCGTGGGCTATTTCACGCAGGAACCCAATGTGGCGCGAGTGATGATTTTCTTCGGCAAGTATAAGGGAACGTGCAAGAGGGTTGGCTACTACTGGGTAAACCCCTTCATGAACCGCAAGAAACTCTCGCTCCGAATCCAAAACATGGACATCGACCCTATCAAGGTGAACGATAAGATCGGCAATCCGGTGCTGATCGGTATGGTGCTGGTATGGAAGATTAAAGACACATATAAGGTCGTGTTCGACCTCGACTCCCAGAGCCTCAGTGCACAGGGAGGCCTTAATAATGCCGCTCTATCTAACTTCGTAAGGATCCAGAGCGACGCTGCTCTCCGCGAGGTGACGGGGCATTTCGCCTACGATACGACCGACGTACACCGTAGCGATGAACTGACGCTCCGCGATAGCGGCAGCGAGATCAGCGAACTTCTTGAGCGGAAGATCAACGAGCGCCTCGCCATGGCCGGAATCGAGGTCGTGGAAGCACGTATCAACTATCTTGCTTATGCTCCGGAGATCGCCGCCGTGATGCTGCGCCGTCAGCAGGCCACAGCCATCATCACTGCCCGCGAGAAGATCGTGGAGGGTGCGGTATCGATGGTCGACATGGCACTGCGCACTCTCGACGAGAAGGGCATCGTGACGCTGAGCAACGAACAGAAAGCCACGATGGTTGGCAACCTGCTGGCAGTGCTCTGTGCCGACGAGCCCCTCACTCCGACACTCAATGCCAACGTGTGATAAACAACTCCCCTATTTATCATTATAAATAAATTATCATTATAAATAAATGGGAAGCAGGAATCTCTCCGGGACTCCTGCTTCTGCTTTTTTATTCTTATATCTATAGGATTTCTTCTTGCTCAAGAACCGGCCGGAGATGAAGAATTGCTGTTCTGAGACTGAGCGACAGCCTGAGTTCCGGGTTTCTGACTTTCGGGATGCGTAGCCTCGAAATTCTTATATGCGTTGACAAGCGATGCGGCATAGGTGGCCTCCTGATTGCGCTTTGTAAGCAGGTTGGTGACATAGACCGTGAAGATCGGGAACATCATCATGCCGAGGGCTGCGAGGAGCACGGACAGCACGCGGCCGACACCCGTGACCGCGCTGATGTTACAACCGACGGTAGTGACATCCATCGCAGCCCACCAGAGAGCATCCTTGTAGGTCGACACCAGGGGGTTGGGTCCATGCTCGAAGAGAAAGAACGTGAGGCTTGCGAAATAGACCGTCGAGAGCAAGGTGATAATATAGGAAAAGAAGAGACCGGTGGCCTTGTTGGAAGTGAACCATCCGACTACGATCGCCATCGCATAGCCACCGCGGATGAGCGGCATATAGCGCAACACGTAGAGAAGCTCCTTCGACATATACTGGTCCAGGCCATAGCGGTAGCAGAGCGCCTGATAAGGAACGGAGACAATTAGGAAGATGATGTGCGTGGCCAGATAATGCTTCTTGTTATTGGAGAGGAATAGCTCAATGAAGAAATCAAGGATAAATACGCAGCAGATCCATAGTTGCCATTTCTCAAATTTCGGCTGATTGTAAAAGTTGATGTTGTCGAAGGTGTCGACTGAGATGAGCACAATCAGCAGAATGGAGAGGGCGAGAATGATGAGATGGAGTATCATAAAGATACCTTTCTCACGGAAAAAGTGTCCGAATTCTTTAAGTTTAGTCATTTCTGCCAGAGTTGTTTATGGAATAATTCAACGGATGATTTCAGGTTGTTCACATTTTATTAAAGAAATGTTAAAACCTCTTTGTAAATAGAACGTTTTACTATTATAAGTGTTCACGGACATTGAGTCAAATTCGGTGGTGAACCCGAGACGCAATATTAAAATCTTAAATATTATAGACATGACAACATTGTATTCCACAAAAGAAATTGTCCGCGACTTTCCCCGGACATATCTGCGCGGCATCGGCCAGGTATTTTTTCAGGATAATATGTGGTCAGGATTGCTGATAATGATCGGTATATTCTGGGGCGCATACGCGAGCCATACGCCGGCGGTGGCCTGGGGTATGGTGGTCGGAACGTTCGTATCGACGCTCACGGGCTACTGGCTTCAGCTTCCCGATAAGAACGGCGCACAGGGCCTGTGGGGCTTCAACGGCTGCCTTGTGGGCTGTGCGTTTCCGACATTTATGGCCGACACGGTATGGATGTGGATTGCCCTGATTCTCTGCTCGGCCTTCTCAACATGGGTGCGTACGGCTCTCGACAACATACTCGGCCGCTGGAACGTAAGCTCGTTCACATTTCCATTCGTACTCTCCACTTGGTTCTTTCTTCTTGCGGCCCGCGCGCTAAACGGTATGCCGGCAGAATTCATGGGGAGCCCCGAACTGCCTCACGCCGTCGGAGGCGTGGTAGAAGGGGGCTTCTGGCACATTGTTGAATACTGGCTCCGCGGTATCTCACAGGTGTTTCTGATCGACAACTGGGTGACCGGTATCTTCTTCATCGCGGCCTTGGCGGTTAGCAGTATCCGCGCCTCAGTATGGGGTATGATCGGTTCGGCAATTGCCCTCGGCATCGTGATTATGTGGAAAGGTCCGGCCACTGACATCGAGCACGGACTCTACGGCTTCAGCGCCGTGCTGACCGCCATAGCCATCGGAGCGACATTCTGTAACACCTCCTGGCGTACCTGGATATGGGCGATTCTCGGCACCGTGATCACCGTGTTCATTCAGGCAGCGATGAATGTGTTCTTCACTCCTATCGGTCTGCCGACTCTCACCGGCCCCTTCTGTGTGGCCACATGGCTCTTCCTCTTCCCCAATATAGAGATGTTCAGCCAGACTCCGGCCCCGGCAGCTGCCAAGACTTCTGAAAAGAAAAACTGAAACTAAGATGTCAACACAGAATCAAACTTCCGGCATTGTTAATTTAGCGACAATGCCCCTGGGCTGGCGCCATGTATGGATTATGGCGGTCGCGTCGCTCGGTCAGCTGATCGGAACGGCAGTGGCCACGATCGCCGGCGTCATCATACCGATGCTCAACATTATCATGCACCCTGAGCTTTCCGGCTTCATGCAGGGGCTCATCGGTGCGATTGATCTGGCGGGCATCTGCATCGGTGCGGTGATATTCGGCAGGTTGTGCGATAAGTATGGCTATCTACTCTTCTTCAGGCTTTGCCCCGCCCTGATCTTCGTAGCCTCGACGATTGCTGTGTTTGCCGCAGACGTCGCAACATTGACGGTCTGCCTCTTCTTCGTAGGCTGCGGCATCGGCGGTGAGTATAGCCTCGACTCAGGATATGTGTCTGAGCTTATGCCTGTGCGATACCGCCCCCTGATGGTGGGCATTACGAAAGCGGCGAGCGCATTCGGCAATATCATCGCGGCGGCCATCTGCTTCGGCTTGCTTATGTACTGGCGAAATGCGGAATACTGGCCCCGCCTGATGTGGATAATCAGTGTAATCGCCGCCATTATGCTGCTGGTGCGCATCAATTTCTACCAGAGCCCGGGATGGCTCATCTCCAAGGGTAAATATGAGGAGGCGAAGGAAGCTGTAAAGAAATTTCTGGGGAACAACGTGACCATCACCATTCCTGAAAAACCGGTAGCCCCGGCTCCCTCCGCTCAGAAGACCGGCCTCTTCTCCTTCATCGGTCAGAACTGGCGGAAAGTAATGATTAGCGGTGTCCCCTGGGCCTGCGAAGGACTCGGCGTATACGGCATCGGAGTGTTCCTCCCTATACTGGTCATGGCACTCGGCCTTGAACCCACCACCAAGCATATCGCAGCTATATTGCACGTTGCAGATTCGGTAGACATAACGCTCTATATCAGCTGCATTATTCTGCCCGGCTTCATCGCCGGCCTCTGGCTCATCCACCGGAAGAAGAGCATTACGGCGATCCAGACCTGGGGCTTCCTGCTCTGCACGATCAGCCTTCTGATACTCATGCCGGCCTATTACCTGCACTGGAACAAATGGATCGCCATCGGCGCATTCATGGGCTTTGAACTCTTCCTCAACATGGGTCCGCACCTGATCACCTACGTGCTTCCGCCGAAGATTTACGACGTGGCACAGCGCGGTCAGGGAGTCGGCCTTGCAGCTGCTATCGGAAAGATAGGCGCCGTTCTTGCGGTGTTCATCATCCCGATTCTGCTCGACGCAGGCGGAGCGATGCTTGTGCTCGGTGTGTCGGCCGCAGTGATGGCAATAGGCGCGATAATCACATTTGCGTTCCGCAATGTGGTGAAGGAAAACTGAGTGCAGCAAAGCGTTGCAACCTAAGAGAGAATGTATCTCAAGGTATAAACTGTAACCGAATATTTAAATAGTAAATTGGAAATATGAAAAAACTTTTATCATTTGCAGCGATTGCGACCGGACTCCTTCTGCTCGCGTCGTGCAGCGGAAAGAAAGAGACAGGCGGAGAGGCTCAGGAAGTGAGCACGTTCTATGCCGATCAGCCGGTAGAAAGCGGTATTTACGTAGCTGACTATTTTAACATTACAGGCGCGAAGGAGCGTAAGGGTCACTTCGACGGCCGAGTTTATTTCTCATTGGCTCCCGAACAGTCGGCCATCTATGTATGCGAGAACGGAAACCGTACTAAAATCAACTACACGCTGACACTCTCGGAGCCATTCGCTCCGGCCGACAGCGGCCGCTTCGCAGCTAAGGATGCCAAGGGCCTCCCGGTGATGATTTCTCCGGTTGACTCTACGGAAAATTACCGACTGAGCTTCGAGAAAGGTGAGTCGAAAATCAATATCGACTTTGACAAAACTCCAAAGACCACCGGAGCTCCGATCGATATCCTCGAGCAGATTCAGAAGGCTCAGGCAAACCAGTCGAAATAAGGCTCCTTCCACTAAAAATCCGCCGCCCTGACATCAAGAAATTTTAGTGGATGGAGCCTAAGTCGGGAGAATCCGGAAAATATATAAATGGTCCGTGGCATGCGCCACGGACCATTTATATATCATATGAACCGTTACGGCCGGAATCAACGCCAGGGGAATTCCTCAGGGAGGGGCTTGCCCTTCACCGCCATCCTGACCTTTGATGCGAAATCACGCACGGCCTTCTTCACAGGCGCAGTCTTATTACCGAGTACTTTGAAAAGGAGGCCTGCATCGTTAGGAAGTGTGGTGATTCCCGTTGCGATATCATTTTTCTTATCGATGCCCGGAGTGGTCTCGGCATAAACTTTCTCGAAAATTTCCTTCGGGGCCATCACGATGACATTGGCGAAAATCTCATACCGCCCCATTATGCCAAGCACGCGGGGATTCTGCTTTGCCGGCTCGATGATGAACTTTTCATTAAAGAGCGGCGTGCCGTCGGGGCGGTGACCATGACTGTGAACAGACAGGATATCATAATCGAACATCTCCCCATCCTTATAGTACTTGCGGCCGGGCTGGTATATCTCCGAGTAGACCACCGTAGCGGTAGGATCTACTGTAAGGCGCGTGTCGCAGATGAATCGGGTGTTCCGGCAGGGGAACACAGGCTCGGGAAGAAATTCCAGATAAGCTCCCTCGTGAAGGGTGATATTCTGCACCATACCCGAATAATTGAACTTCATCTCCGCCAGTTTCGTAGCAGCACCGGTAGAAATCCATCCGTAGGCATCCTTCTCGACGATTACGTCCTGCTGATAGCGGTCGCCGTCCACGTTGGGGCCTCCTGAGGAAAGGATGTAGAGACACGGCATCTCGGGCATCTCCTCGTCAAAGTAGAGTTCCTGCTGGGCGATGAGGGGGACCCGGCGGTCGATTTCCCTGAGGATGCTCTTTCCATCCTTATCAAGGGCGAATCTGAGTTTCAGATAACCATGCTTACCTGGGGCACCCACATACATCTGATCAGGCTCGCGCAGGAAGGGCTGCATCTCAAAAGCCTTTGAGAAGTCGACTTCCGGCACGGCGGCCGTCATCAGGCGATCTCCGAATTTTTCCATAAGAGTCGGGATTGATTATTTCTGAGTCTTATCGAAGAGGGCCATCTTGAAAATGAGATCCACGAGCTCATTGACACCCTCACCCTTCATGCAATTGGTAAACACGAACGGTTTGCCGGGACGCATGAGTTTGGAGTCATGATCCATCACCTCAAGGCTTGCACCGACGTATGGCGCGAGGTCGGTCTTGTTAATTACGAGGATATCGCTCTGCGAGATGCCGGGGCCATCCTTACGAGGAATCTTATCGCCGGCGGCCACGTCGATCACGTAGATGAAGAAATCCACGAGAGCGGGAGAGAAAGTGAGCGTAAGGTTATCGCCGCCCGATTCGATGAGCACGATATCAGCCTCAGGGAATTTTGCCTCCATTTCCTCGACAGCGGCTATATTCATTGAGGGGTCTTCACGCACGGCTGTATGCGGGCAAGCGCCGGTCTCCACGCCGATGATCTGATCTTCTGCGAGCACACCCTTGAGGGTCTTTCTTACGTGTTTCGCATCCTCGGTGGTCACGATATCGTTGGTGATGATGAGCACCTTCTGACCCAGCTCGAGAAGACGCGGAGTTATTGCTTCGATGAGGGCGGTCTTACCGGAGCCCACGGGGCCACCGATACCTATTCTGCATGTCTGTGACATTCTATAGTCTTTAGTTGGGGAAGTCCGGCCAGAGGGTCTGCGCCCGGCCGGCGCTTCACAAATTGATATTAATTCATAAACATTCGCATATTGCCTTTCTCGTGAAGAGATGCAATGATGTCGAGCTGGGGCACGAAGGCATTCATATCCTTGAGCTCCATCTTAGCGGCCTGCTCATAATGCTTCTCGGCCTGCGCGGCGAGATCGAAGAGGATCTTCTGAGTGTCGTAGTGAGAGACACGCACGATACGCAAAGCCGCCGACAGCACCATATTGATTACGCCGTACTGATGGGCGCAGAAGAGATCTCTCTCAGAGACGCCGGCGGCCGCATAGGCCAGGCCCTGTCCTACCGGGAACGTTCCCGGCACGGCCTCGGTCCTGATATCTTCGAGCCAGCGCGATATGAGTTCAGATTCGAAAAGATGCGAGGCGAGCTCGGCGAGCTTCTTACCCATGCGCTGGAGCATGAGCCGAGCTTCTGCATTCATCTTGAAGCGGAAGAGGGCACGGTCGGCTTCGGTTGCGGCCTCATAGTCGCCCGCGAGATATGCGCGGTGAGCATGAAGCGCAGCTATGCCGTCGGTAAAAGCAGCCTGAAGCGCCACTGCCTCCACGAATTCACGCAGCGTGGCCGCATCGGTCACTATGTTTTCGTAAGCGGCCGTCTCAAGACCGTTGGAGAAAGAGAACGTGCCGACAGGAAATGTGGAATCGGTGAACTGCAGCAGGTGCATCACCGAAGTAAAATCAGTGGGTGTGCTCATAGGGATTCCCGTTTTCATCATAATGCACATGAGGCACTCCGGGGTTATGATGGTCATGACCCGGGGCTGCGTGCACGTGAGAATGACTTTCCTGACCAGCACCACCGAAAAGGCGGCGGATCTCATGAGGAGCAAGATAAGGAATCACGTCGAGACCGGTCTGGAAATCGAATTTGATACCCTCGATATGATGAGTCTCCATAACGGAGAGCATCACTTTCTTATCGACGGTGAGCGGCACATATACCTTCGTACCCTTCACTACGGCCGGCCAGTGCTGATTGCCAATAGCATGGCCGAGTTCGACAGAATGACGGATGATGCTGTCGGGATCCTCAGTTGCGAGCGCCGACATATCGACTACAAGCACCGGACTGAGCTCGATACGGAGCACGACGGCCGTGCCCGCCTCAGGATCGTATGCAATCACATCTCCATCGACCACCTGCGTATGACGCTTCAGGGCGACGGGATACTCCTCACCCGTGATACCCTTACCGAGGAAACGACTTTTCTGTGCCGTCCACTGGTCGAGCATCACATAATCCACTTCGAGGCCTTCAAGACGTTCGGCCCATTCCTTATCTTTATTGATATTTCCTAATATCTCGGTATATACTGTCATGTTATAAGACAAAAAAAGCCGGAAACCCCGCGCGGAGCGAGATTTCCGGCAATATATTCATTTTTATGAGAACCAATAGAGCTGAGCGAGGGGGAGTTCCTTAGCCGGGGGAACGGTAGCCAGATAGCCGTCTACCTTAACCTCAAACGTTTCGGGGTTCACCTCGATGAAGGGAGTAGCTGTGTTGCGCACCATGTCCTTCTTGGTGATCTGACGAGTGCCATGCACTCCATAGATGATGCTCTGGAGATTGAGACGCTTCTTGATATCGTCGTCAACAGAAGCCTGTGAAACGAATGTCATGCGGGTAGCAGACTGCGTAGCACCTAAAGCGCCAAACATCGGACGCATGATCTTGGGCTGGGGAGTGGGAAGCGATGCGTTGGGATCGCCCATGTTCGCCCAGTTAACGAAACCACCCTTAAGCACCATTTTCGGTTTGGTGCCGAAGAAAGCGGGTTCCCAGAGCACGAGGTCGGCCATCTTGCCCACCTCAACCGAGCCGAGCACGTCAGAGATACCGTAAGTGATCGCCGGGTTCAGAGTGATCTGTGCGAGATAACGGAGCACGCGGAAGTTATCGTTGTTATCAGAATCTTCGGGGAGCTTACCGCGAACCGACTTCATATAAGAAGCCATCTGGAACGTACGCATAAACGACTCACCTACGCGACCCATGGCCTGAGAGTCAGAAGATACCATTGAGATGATACCCAGATCGTGGAATACATTCTCAGCAGCCTGAGTCTCGGGACGCACGCGGCTCTCTGCGAAAGCAACGTCAGAAGGGATCTTCGGGTTGAGGTTATGGCACACCATAATCATATCGAAGAGCTCAGCTTGCGAGTTGATACCGTAAGGCAGGGTCGGGTTGGTGGAAGAAGGAAGCACATTATTCATGGAAGCCACCTTCAGGAGGTCGGGAGCGTGACCGCCACCGGCACCCTCAGTATGGTAAGTATGGATTGTACGTCCGTCAATAGCGGCGAGAGAATCCTCCACGTATCCGCTCTCGTTGAGCGTATCAGTGTGGATAGCCACCTGCACATCATAATTATCGGCTACTTCAAGACACTTGCGGATTACGGCCGGAGTGGCACCCCAGTCTTCGTGAATCTTGAAACCGCAGGCACCTGCGCGCGCCTGCTCCTCAAGCGAAGCTCCCACAGAGCAGTTACCCTTGCCGAGGAAGCCCATATTGATAGGCATCGCATCAGCGCTCTTAAGCATCTGCTCAAGGTTCCAGGGGCCGGAAGTAATAGTCGTACCGTTAGTACCGTCAACCGGGCCGATACCACCGCCGATCAGCGTAGTGATACCGTTGGAGAGACAGTTTTCAGCCTGCTGAGGCGAAACGAAATGCACGTGGCCGTCGATGCCGGCAGCCGTAAGGATAAGGTGCTCACCCGAGATCGCGTCGGTAGAGGGACCGGTCACGATAGTCGGAGTTACGCCGTGCATCACGTTGGGGTTACCGGCTTTACCGATACCGCTGATTTTGCCATCCTTAATTCCGACATCGGCCTTAATTACGCCAAGCACGGGGTCGAGGATAGTGACGTTAGTGATGACGAGGTCGACACTGCCATTTTCAGAGCTGCACTCATTAGCAAGACCCATACCGTCGCGGAGTGTCTTACCACCGCCATAGACAGCCTCGTCGCCATAATAGCGAAGGTCTTTTTCAATCTCTACATACAGATCGGTGTTACCGAGACGGATCTTATCGCCCACGGTGGGGCCGAAAAGCATGTTGTTTTCTTGTCTTGATATAGTAGGCATGGGACTTTACTTTTTGATTTCGTTTTGTGTGTATTCAGCCTCGGCATCCTCTTCTGAGATGCACTTGTAGCCATATTCCTTGACCTTGCGCATAGCCTCGATTTTCTTGGGGTAGAAAGTGGGGAAGTCCTCAAGGCCGGTGAATCCGTTGGTAAGGTCGTCGAAACCGATAACGCGGCGCTTGCCGGAATAAGCAACGAGTTCCACTTCCTTCTCGTCGCCTGCTTCAAAGCGCACGGCGGTCGTAGCGGGAATATTGAGGTGATAGCCGAAAGCCTTCTCGCGGTCGAATTCGAGATAGCGGTTCACTTCAAAGAAATGGAAGTGAGAGCCGATCTGCACGGGGCGGTCGCCGGTGTTACGCACGGTGAGCTTCACCGTTCGGCGGTTTGCATTATAAGTAATGGGCTCCGAAGCGAGGATCACGCCGCCGACGGGCACATATTCTGCAGGTTTGAAACCGGGAGTGTTCGGATATGCGATGGGAGGAGTGCCGGGAAAGACACCGTAGGGCTCGGCATAAGTCTGTTCTGCCGGAGCTTTAGCATTAGTATTATCTGCCATAACGAGGATTTTTAGGAATTATTTAATGGGTTGATGGATGCTGACGAGACGAGAACCATCAGTGAACACCGCCTCAACCTGGAGGAGATTGATCATATCCGCCACACCGTCCATGACCTGCTCCTTTGTGAGCACCTGTGCGGCCTGTGTCATTGTCTCTTCCACAGTCTTGCCTTCGCGGGCCATTTCGAGCGCCGCACTTGTGATGTAGGCTACAGCTTCCGGGTAGTTGAGCTTGAGACCTTTCTTAAGGCGACGCTCTGCGATAATACCAATCCCGAGCAGGATAAGTTTATCTTTCTCTTTTGGCGTTAAATGCATAACAGTAGTATTTTAAGATTACTAATTCTCACATTAAGTCAGAGAATGATGAGACTTCGCAGGGAATAATTCTCAGCAAGCACACGCCATCCCCTACTATATTTAACTAAAAAAGCCGCGAAAAAGTTCCGCGGCAAATTCCCTTTTCAATATGTTTTACAACATAAAATTAACAGATTCTACATCCATCGTTTTATATATCCATCTTTTTTGTCGGATTAGATACCTTCACTTCAACAAGCTCGGTAAAGACGCCATTTTCTGATATCACGTTATCAGACTCCAACAAGTCGCTGCGTAAATCATCAACCTCTTCTTCAGCCACGGAAAAATTGCCTGAGAAGACATGATTGATTCCTAATAATACGAGAATCATCACGGCGAGAATTACGACAACCAGTAATGCTTTGAGGATTGGTATTGCCATGATCGTGAGTTTTTAAGAGATTGATTGATTATTTAGTGCGTTTATAATGTTTTCGCTTTCACAATCTATAACACAGTGACCCCTCCCATTGTTTACACTCCGTTAATTTTTATGGGAATTATGCCGCTCGCGTCTTTTCCTATATATATTAATTAAACAAAGAACCATTTTAACATTTTTGATGTTAATTAATAAAACCGATCTTAATTAGAAAATCTAAAACAAAAGGATAAATTATGAAAAAGACACTTCTTGCCCTCGCGGCAGTCGCACTGATGGCACCTTTCGGCTTTGCGCAGAATATCAATAAGAATGAAGCCAAGGCATTGCTGAGCTTCATCAGCCAGGCCGGATCAAACGGCGAATCCAACAGCCGCAGCTTAGGACTTTCAGATAAGCTCTCAGCCAACTCATTAGCCGGAGTTGAGGGCGTAAAGACATCAAACGGACACGTAACGGAGATCGACTGGAACGGCAAGGGCCTCGCAGGGAATCTTGATCTCAGCAACTTCCCCAACCTTGAAAAGGTAAACGTTTCAGGCAACCGCCTGACCTCCCTCACACTCGGCAACAACCCCGTGCTCGTAGACGTGAATGCCTCACGCAACCGCATCACCGAACTTAACATCAGCAACTGCCCGCAGTTGCAGGTGCTCCGCGTGAATCACAACCGTCTCGCCGATATGGACCTCACGGCCGTGCCCTTCCTTAAGAAACTCAACATAGCAGGCAATCAGTTCGAGGCTCTCGACGTAACCAACGCTCCTAATCTGGAGTCGCTCAACTGCTTCAACAACCGCCTCGTAAACCTCAGCGTCGCAGGGAGCCAGAAGCTCAAGAACCTCTATGCCGGATATAACGAACTCACAGGCATCGACCTTGCCGGATGCGTAAGTCTGCAGAATATGAACCTTAACGGCAACAAGATTCAGAATCTTTACCTGCAGGATCTTCCCTCGCTCACGACACTTCTCTGCAGCGACAACCACATGACTGCGCTCGTGTTCAAGGACTGCAAGGCCATCAATGATATCTGGGCTCCATATAACGACCTTGAGACATTCCAGGTAGGCAATGCTCAGCAGCTTGCGTTCGTGAACGTCGCTTGGAACGACCTCACTACCCTCGACCTCTCGAACCTCAACTTCATTCAGCGCATCAATGCATCGAACAACCAGCTCGTAACGGTCAACGTGACCAACGACCCGATGCTCACCACTCTCAACGTGGCCAACAACTATATGCTGTCGACCATCAACTGGGAAATGTGCCCGATGCTCCGCAACGTGATCGGTGACAACGAGTGGGACAACCTCTGATATTCCACCTCTCCAATTTGGAGATAATTATAAACATCATCAAACGACGGGAACGGAAAGAATTCGTTCCCGTTTTATTATCCCTCTTCGTATTCACAATTCCCGACCACCCGGCAAAAAAATGAGAACTTTAAAAGTTAAAGGAATGAGTGTAAAAAAAAGATGGATAATCTTTGTATACTTACAACATATTCATTAATTTTGCAAATGAAGCCGAATTGTGATTATAATGCGGCCCTGAATATTATGAAGTATATACTTATAGCCGACGGCGGGGCGACAAAAGCCGATTGGATTCTGATAGACAGCGAGGGGCATAACGTGTGCGCCTTCACAACTGATGGCGCGAATCCCGTCACATCCGGCACAACAGCGCTGGCGGGATTAGCACGCCAGGCGGCAGTTCAATTACCTAAAAATATCAAAGCAGATGAAGTGCATTATTATGGCGCCGGCTGCGCCACGCCTGAAATCTGCTCAAAAGTTACCGAAGAACTGAAAGCCGTGTTTCCGCAGAGTGAGGTGAGCGTAGCGAGCGACCTGCTCGGCGCCGCGAGGAGCCTTCTCGGAACATCACGCGGCATCGCCTGCATCCTGGGCACAGGCAGCAACTCATGCCGCTACGACGGCGAGAAGATAATAGGCAATACCCCTTCACTCGGCTTCATACTTGGCGATGAGGGGAGCGGCGCCGCATTGGGAAAGCGGCTTGTGGCCGACGCATTCAAGGGGCACCTGCCTCAGTCGGTGCGCGAAATTTTCCTCGACCGCTATCAACTCTCGATGGGAGACATTCTGGCAAAGGTCTACCGTGAGCCGGCCCCCAACAAATTTCTTGCCTCGCTGGTGCCATTCATCTCCGAGCATCTCTGGAATCCTTACGTCTACGCGATGGTGCGCCGGGAATTCGATTCCTTCCTTAAAAGAAATGTCTCCCCCTACCCCGACTCCAGAAGCGTTCCCATCAGTTTCACGGGAAGTATAGCATTCCATTTCTCGGACATACTCCGCAAGGCCGCGACCGATGCCGGATATACGGTTGGCATCATTTCCTCCCGCCCCATCGAAGGACTCGCCGAATATCATCTGAAGACCAATAAAAAGAACTGATCTCCATAACTCCACTTCATAACAGTTTATCATGAACCTACTAATCAACCACAAATTAAATGGCCGTATTGCCGGAGCCTGCCTTGTGCTGCTTGCATGCGCCGGCACATGCGTCCCGATATCAGCCGATGAATACTGGGATCAGAAAACATCCCTTTTCGAGATCCTTCCCATTACTAATCAGGATATCGTGTTCTTAGGGAATTCGATAACCGACGGAGGAGAGTTTGCCGAGATCTTCGATATGCCCAACATAAAGAATCGCGGGATCCGTTCAGACGTAATGACGGGCGTGGAGAAGCGCCTGGGACAGGTAACGTCGGGCCATCCGGCGAAGATATTCCTGCTGATCGGCATCAACGATGTGTCGCACGGACATTCGGTAGATGAACTCTCGCGCCGCTATGAGCGTCTTGTGAGGCTGATCCGCACGCAGTCGCCCGAAAGCGAGCTTTACGTGCAGTCGGTCATGCCGATCAACAATAGTTTCGGCCGCTATAAGAATCTCATCGGCAAGGAGCAGATCATCAAGAAATTCAATAAGCGCATACAGGCAATTGCTGAGAAGGAAGGCGCCACATACATCGATCTCTGGCCCGCACTTTCCGATGCCCGCGGAAATCTCAAGAAAGAATACACCAACGACGGGCTTCATCTAACCGGCGCCGGCTACAAGGCTTGGACTCGAAGCATCATGCCTCAGGTGAAACGACCGGCTGCAACTACTGCGGAATAAGTAGAACTACAGAAAATATTTACTGAAGGTGAGTGTTCGATCCTTCATTACAGTTAAAACCGACAAAGTGAAAAAAAGAATATTCGGGATATTACGTCAGGCATTATTCCTCGCGGCAGCAGGCATAATATGCACCGCGGCGTCCGGTCAGACCTCCCCCATCGTAATTGAGCCTCTGTTTGAGTATCCGGTCGCACCGGAGAACATTGAGTCGCTGGAGGGGAAGTCGGGATATCTTGTGACTCATTTCTGGGATTCGATGAATTTCAAGGAAAAGCAGAGTGTGGATCAGAATGCTTTGAACGATGCCTTCGCCGTCTACGTGGCACCAATGCGCTGGGCTCCGGAAGTTGCAGCCAATGCCTCGGCTGACCAGCTGATCTCGCAGATCGCCAAGAATCCGGTGCTCTCACTGCAGTTTGCCAAGGCGGCAGAGGAGGCATTGTATGGTCCGCGAGCTGAGTACTGGAACGATGCGCTCTATATCAAGTTTCTTGACAATGTAGAGAAATGCAAGGGTATATCAAAAGACCGTAAATTGCGTTACAAACGAATCCGCCAACAACTTTCCTCAACCTTGCGCGGCACGATGCCTCCGGAATTCGATTATCATCGTCCCGACGGCACCACCGCACATTACCATCCGAACGGAATCATCACCATCATTGAATTCGGCGACCCCGACTGCGACGACTGCCGTCTTGCCAAACTGAAGATGGACACGGATATCCAACTGTCGCAACTGATTGACAAGGGGATGATCAACGTGCTCTTCATCAATGTAGATCCCGACGAAGGATGGGAGTCTAAACTGAAGGATTACCCATCAAAATGGCATGTCGGAGCCTCCGACAGCGTAAGCGACCTCTACGATCTCCGGGCCACTCCGTCGATTTACGTGATTGACAAGGAAGGCAAGGTTGCGGCTAAGAATGTGCCGGTGCGTACGGCCATAGAAATCGCCGTGGCTGCAGCTCAATAATAAGGATTATCCCCAACAAAAAAGATAAATACGAAAATGACAAATATATTCAAGCAGCTTTATATCCGCACGTCGGGCTACTCCTACACTAATATGGGGCGCCTGTTTCTTCGTCTGTTCGTAGGGCTGATGCTTCTTCAGTTCGGACTGCGTCAGTGGATAGGGTTTGAGGGATACAAGGAAATCTTTCCCTCTGTGATGGGCACTACTCCGGAATGCGGCCTCATTATCATGATTGTGGTGGAGGTGGTATGCTCGCTGTTCATCATGTTCGGATTCCTTACGCGTCTGATGGTGCTTCCACCTTTCATCGTAATGGTGATATCGGAGATATTCCTGCTGTCGAAGGCTCATGAAGCCTCCTATCTGATAAGCTGGACCAATCCCGTGTATCTTCCAATCATGTTCATGGGGATCTTTTTCTTCATCCTGCTCGTGGGGCCCGGCAAGATATCAGTTGACTATTTTCTCTCGCTTCATTTCATCCATTCGGACAATCAGAGCGAATCAGAACTGGAGGAAGTATGAGGATCGCTGTGCTTGTATCGGGAGGAGTCGACAGTGCGGTGACTGTTGACATCCTTCAAAAAGAGGGCCATGAGCTTGACCTCTATTATATCAGGATAGGTAATGATAACGGGGAAGGAGATTGCTCGGCTGAGGAGGATATCGAGATGTGCACGCTGATCGCGAGGAAATATAACCTACCTCTGCACGTCGTGTCGTTGCATGAGGAATACTGGGACAGCGTTATGGCCTATACACTCCGCACGGTAAAGGAGGGACTGACACCGCATCCCGACCTGATGTGCAATAAGCTCGTTAAATTCGGCTACTTCGAGGAGCGCTGGGGCAAGGATTTCGATAAGGTTGCCACCGGCCATTATGCTTCCATCAAGGAGAAAGATGGTAAACTCTACCTTGCTACGGCAGCCGATCCCGTGAAAGACCAGACCGACTTTCTTGCTCAGATCAGCTATGATCAGTTGAGTCATCTCATGTTTCCGCTCGGGGCTCTTCCGAAGAAAGAAGTGCGTGAGCGCGCGAAGGCTGTAGAACTTCCCAATGCAGGACGCAAAGATTCACAGGGTATATGCTTTCTTGGCAAAATAAACTATAATGATTTTATCGAGCGTCATCTGGGCACTAAACCGGGTCCTATCGTAGAGATTGAGACCGGCCGCAAGATCGGCGAGCACCGCGGCTACTGGTTTCATACGATCGGACAGCGCAAGGGGCTTGGCCTGAGCGGAGGGCCCTGGTACGTAGTGAGGAAGAATGTGCGCGACAACGTCGTGTACGTTTCCAACGGCTATGATACGCGCAGGCAGTACGGACGAGTGATACCCATAGAAGAGATGCACTGGATCACGGAGAACCCATTCGAATCCGCTCACCATCCCGACGGAGAGGAATATAAGGAAATAGCGTTCAAGACGCGCCATACTCCTGAATTTCACACCGGACGCATCTACCTTCGCGCCGACGGAGGCTACCGAATAGAATCCGATCAGGATGTGCAAGGTATTGCACCCGGACAATATGCCATAATATATAGCCGGGATAAGGAACTCTGTCTCGGATCGGGCATGATAAGTGTGCCGGAGAAAACAAAAAAACGTCACTGACAATGGAAAAGATAAGACTTAAGCTTGTAGGCGTCACCTACAACCAAATAGAATCCGGCGTATATGCCGTGGTGCTTCAGGAGGCCGACGGCAACCGCCGCATACCTATCATCATCGGATTTCCGGAGGCCCAGGCCATCGAATGCAAACTTCAGGAGGTGATTACTCCGCGACCGCTCACCCATGACCTGATGGTGAACATGCTTTCATCTTTCGGCGTGTCGCTGCAGGAGGTAAATATATATAAGATGGACAATGGCGTATTCGGCGCCGAACTCATTCTGACCGACGGCATCGACCGCCATATTCTCGATTCGCGCAGCAGCGACGCCATCGCGCTTGCAATCCGCGTGGGTGCACCGATCTTTACTTCTCCTGTAGTGCTGAAGGAATCCGGATTTGACCCGCAGCCCGCATCCAAGGCTGCCGCATCTACAATGGAAGAAAAGGGGAACGGGTCGCCCTCATCCGCCAGAGAGCGGATGACTCCCGGAGAAGTCAAAAACAGGCGTAAACAGCTCCAGAAAGAGATGCAGAGCGCAGCCGAGGCAGAAAATTATGAAGAGGCAGCCCGGATCAAGGGACTACTTGATAAACTTGACGAAAAATACGGACAGTGATCTGTAGGTCAGCGTAAAAAAGGTAACTGATGAAAAATAGAAAAGACCGAATTGAGTTGATGATCGAGCTGATCACAACCCGATGCATAGGAAGCCAGCAGGAAATGGCATCACTTTTGGCAGAAAGAGGTTATAATGTGACGCAGGCCACACTGTCGCGCGACCTCAAGATACTTAAGACAACCAAAGTGCCCACCGATCGCGGCACGTATATGTATATCCTTCCGGAAAGCAACACCCTCAAAGACAAGCTGCTTTCGAAGGGCGCAACGGATATCAACGCCAATTTCCAGAGCGGTTTCATCTCGCTCGAAATATCGGGAAATATCGCCGTGATCAAGACGCGCAACGGATATGCACCCGGACTCGCCTATGACATTGATATGAGCAATTCTCCGGAAATCCTCGGGACGATTCCGGGGAGCGATACAATTTTCGCAGTGCTTGCCGAGGGTGTCTCTAAAGAGAAGGCGCTAAAAGTATTCAGCAAGCTATTACCATTAAAAACTCCATATTCATTAAAGAAATGATAAATGTAGGCATAATAGGGGCTGACACGCCCGACGGCGGCGAGTTGATCCGGCTTCTGGCAATGCACCCTGACGTTGAACTGATGGGTGCGCAGGCCTCGGGGCTTGACGGCGTACCAGTGTCACGCGTTCATCACGGACTTATAGGCGAGACAGATCTTCGCTTCTCGTCGACGCTTGATTACGCACGGCTGAACGTGCTCTTCGTGTGCAGTGACGTTCAGTTCGGAGTTGCGGAATTCACTCAGATGCGCATCGTGCGGCCCGACCTGAAGGTCATCATGCTACGCGCCCCCAAAGGCATTGATATGGCCGGGCAAGGAATTGTCTACGGACTTCCCGAATTAAACCGCAAGCTTCTCGTGAGAGGTGCGACGGGAGCAATCGTGCCGACCACATTCGCATCGATGGCTTTAGTGGCACTCATTCCCTTTGCAATGCATCTGCTTCTCTCCGGGGAAATCGATATCCATATTTCCGCTCCGGAGGCAATTATCAAGGTCACGGACGCTGAAACGCTCAAGGCCGAAATCGAAGAAAAGCTAAGGGAGATACAGCGCAGTTTCAACAGCAGCGTGAAGATAAGCTTGTCGGAAGGGGCCACACGCCGCAGCGCGAAGATGACACTCCGCTTTCCCAGTGCGCTGTCGCAGACAAATATGCTGCAGCTTTACGACGTGTATGACGACCATAATTTCTCGTTTGCCGTGGAGAATCCTGCTGGAGTATCGGAAGTGGCGGGAACAAATAAGATCGTCGTCACTGTCGGCCGCACAGATATGGGAGAGGCTGATATCACGGCAGTGGCAGACTGCCGCCTGCGCGGAGCCGCAGGGGAGGCTATGCATATAATGAACCTGATGTTCGGGCTTCACGAAAAGACCGGGCTCGCACTCAAGGCAATCGATTTCTTCCCTGTTGACGACTGACAAGCGCATTCAAGGCGCACCATGCTCCACTCAGCCTGACCGGAAGGGATTTTCAGAAGTTTAACAAACGTAAATTTTTAAACTCTATGTCGGTAAATAAGGTTATACTTCTCGGATACGTAGGGCAGGACCCCGAGATCCGGTATCCGGAAAAGGGTAAATCCCTTGCTTTCATCTCACTTGCTACCAACGACTATTATCCGTCGACGGGTGCGGAAGTGACCGAATGGCACCGCCTCGTCATGGGCGGCAAGCATGCTGAGATTGCGGAGAAATATATCCGTAAGGGCACGCGCCTTTACGTAGAAGGCAAAATCAAGAGCCGCGAATACACCGACAAACTGAATATCCGGCGGCGTATGACAGAAATAATTGTGGAGAACCTCGAGCTCCTCGGGCGCTCTTCCGAACAATAAAGAAAATCAGCCGCCCGGAGAAGCAATGAGGCGACGGCAGGCGGCTCCAGATAACCCAATGCTAATAAAGACACACCATAAATGAGAAAATGGAGAATCGAAGACTCAGCCGAACTATATAATGTGCCGGGCTGGGGACTCAAATACTTTTCAATCAACGATAAGGGGCACGTGCAGGTGACGCCTCGTCCGGGCTGTCCTCCTGTCGATATCAAGGAAGTGATGGACACGCTGCAAGTGCGCGATGTCGACGCCCCGCTGCTGCTGCGTTTCCCCGATATTCTCGACGATAGAATCCATAAAATTTCCAACTGCTTCAAGAAGGCAGCCGAGGAGTATGGCTATGAGGGCCGCAACTTCATTGTCTACCCCATCAAGGTGAATCAGATGCGCCCGGTGGTGGAGGAAATCGTAAGCCACGGAAAGCAGTTCCACGTCGGTCTGGAGGCCGGTTCGAAACCGGAGCTTCACGCCGTGCTTGCCGTCAACACACACGATGACTCAATCATCGTATGCAACGGCTATAAGGATGAGAATTACGTAGAACTCGCACTGCTTGCCCAGAAGATGGGACGCCGGATTTTCATCGTCGTTGAGAAACTGAATGAACTCAAACTTATCTCAAAGGTAGCCAAGCGGCTCAATATCGAGCCTAATATCGGAATCCGCATCAAACTCAGCAGCTCGGGATCGGGAAAGTGGGAGGAATCGGGAGGCGACGTAAGTAAGTTCGGACTCAATTCCAGTGAATTGCTCGACGCCCTCTCCTATCTTGAGAAAAATAAGATGACAGATTGCCTGAAGCTTATTCATTTCCATATCGGCAGCCAGATCACCAAAATCCGCAGAATCAAGAATGCGCTCCGCGAGGCCATGCAGTTCTATGTGCAGCTCTCTCAGATGGGCTTCAGGATCGACTTCGTGGATATAGGGGGAGGCCTTGGTGTGGATTATGACGGCACGCGCTCATCGAGCGGTGAGAATTCGATGAACTATACCATCCAGGAATATGTGAACGACTCGGTGTCGGCTCTTGTGGATGCCTGCCAGAAAAATAATCTGCCCCACCCCAATATCATCACCGAGAGCGGACGCTCTCTCACGGCGCATCATTCGGTTCTCGTGATCCAGGTGCTTGAGACGGCTCAGCTTCCTATCTGGAAAGATGATGAGGAGCTCGACGAGAATCCTCATGAACTTGCCGCCGAGCTTTATAATATCTGGGATAAGATTGACTCGACGCGAGTGCTTGAAGACTGGCATGATGCGCTCCAGATCCGCGAGGAGGCGCTTGAGCGTTTCAGCCTCGGCCTTCTGGATCTGAAGACCCGCGCGCAGATTGAGAAACTTTTCTGGAGCGTGGCCCGCGATGTGCGCGACATGACCAAATCTATGAAGCATCCGCCGGAAGAACTGCGTAAGGCTGCCCGCATGCTCCCCGAGAAGTATTTCTGCAATTTCTCAATCTTCCAATCGCTTCCTGATGCGTGGGCAATTGACCAAATGTTCCCTATTATGCCGATCTCCCGTCTTGATGAGAAACCCACGCATGAATGTACGATTCAGGACGTGACGTGTGACTCCGACGGCAAGATCAATCATTTCGTTGCGCCGAGCGGCAGTTCGCACTCACTGAGTGTGCATGAGGTAAAGCCGAATGAGCCCTATTATCTGGGTGTGTTTCTCGTAGGGGCATACCAGGAGATTCTCGGCGACCTTCATAATCTTTTCGGTGACACTAACGCCGTGCACATCTCGCTGACGAAAGATGGCTATGAGATCGCACAGATCATCGACGGAGAGGCTGTGGCCGATGTGCTCGACTATGTGGAATATAATCCGAAGAAACTCGTAAGGAATCTCGAGAGTTGGGTGACTGCGTCGATGAAGAAAGGCGTCATTACTCCGGAGGAGGGACGGCAGTTCCTGAATAATTACCGTTCGGGACTCTACGGAAGCACCTACCTTGAAAGAGACTGACACAACAAATAAAAGCGACAAAATAAAAAGAGATGCGGAAGTTTCTGAAACTGAGTTACGATGGCTCGAAGTATCATGGCTGGCAACGTCAGCCGGGCGACACGAGCGTTCAACAGACTCTTGAAGAAGCTCTTTCGACAGTGCTCCGGCGCCCCGTATCGATTACGGGCGCCGGGCGCACCGATACCGGAGTGCATGCGCGTATAATGTATGCTCACTTCGACACTGAAAGCGAGTTCCCTGATAAACGGAAGCTCCTCATCGCGCTTAACCGCCTGTCGGGGCATGGAATAGCCGTGCATGGCATAATAGATGTGCACGACGATGCCCATGCAAGATTTGACGCTACAGCCCGAACGTATAAGTATTTTGTAACTTTTGAAAAGAATCCCTTCCTTCGGGAATATGCGTGGCATTCTCCGTCGCCACTAAATCTTGAGGCAATGAATGAGGCCGCCTCCATACTTCTTGAGACAGAAGACTTCACGTCGTTTGCCAAACTGCACAGCGATGTGAAGACCAATATCTGTGATGTGACGGAAGCTCGTTGGGAACCGTGGAAGAATGAATATGGTACGCCGGGAGCTGTGTTTACCATAACGGCCAACCGGTTTCTGCGTAACATGGTACGGGCAGTCGTCGGCACGCTGGTAGATGTCGGTCGCGGAAAGCTGAGCGTGGAGGGATTCAGGGAAATCATCAGACGAAAAGACCGTTGTGCTGCCGGCACTTCAATGCCGGGCCATGCACTCTTCCTATGGGACGTGGTCTACCCGTATATCAGTTAATGTATCAAACACTTTCTACATGGATGCCAAAGAAAGAATAGAAGAACTCAGAAACAGTCTTAACCGTCACAACCACAATTATTATGTGCTCAATTCGCCTGAAATCAGCGATAAGGAGTTTGATATGCTGCTCAAGGAGCTTGAGCAGCTTGAGGCTGCGCATCCTGAGTTTCACGACCCGCTCTCACCGACGCAGCGTGTGGGCTCCGACCTTACGAAAGGATTTGAGCATGTGGTGCACGACCGTCCGATGATGTCGCTGGCTAACACCTATTCGATAGAGGAGGTGGATGAATGGGCGAAACGCATCGACAAGTCGCTGGAGGGGGAGGAATATGGCATCGTTGGAGAGATGAAATTCGATGGCTCGTCAATATCCCTTCTCTACCGGCACGGGCGTCTCGTCCGCGCCGTGACGCGGGGTGACGGCACTCAAGGCGATGATGTGACGGCCAATGTGAAGACAATCCGCAGCATTCCTTTGCAGTTGCTTCCCGGCGACTGGCCTGTGGAATTTGAGATCAGAGGCGAAATACTCATGCCATGGGAAGTGTTTGAACGACTGAACGCCGAACGCGCCTATAACGAGGAACCCCTCTTCGCCAATCCGCGCAACGCAGCCTCGGGCACCCTGAAGATGCAGGATTCGCGCGAGGTGGCAAAGCGTCATCTTGATGCGCGCTTCTACTATCTTCTGAGTGATAATCTACCATTCGACAACCATTACGAGAATATGCTTGCCGCCGAGCACTGGGGATTTAAGGTGTCGAAGGCGATGACTGTGCTCCACGGGCTCAAGGAGATTGATGAATATATCGCATACTGGGATGAGCACAGAAAGGAATTGCCTGTGGCTACCGACGGCCTGGTGTTCAAGGTTAACTCCCTGCGCCAGCAGCTGAATTTAGGATATACTGCCAAGTCGCCTCGCTGGGCAGTGGCGTTCAAGTTTAACCCCGAGCGTGCATGCACACCACTTCGTTTCGTGTCGTTTGAGACAGGACGTATGGGTATAGTCACTCCTGTTGCTAATCTTGAGCCCGTGCAGTTATCGGGCACGATCGTAAAGCGTGCGTCTCTGCATAATGATGATATCATGCAGGAGCTCGATATCCATGAAGGCGACAGCCTTTATGTAGAGAAAGCCGGAGAAATCATCCCGCAGATCACGGGTGTGGATAAGTCATTGCGTCCCGCAGGCGCACGTAAGATAGAGTTTGTGAAGAATTGTCCGGAGTGCGGGACTCCCCTCACCCGCATATATGGAGAGGCTGCATGGTGCTGTCCGAATAAATATGGGTGTCCGCCGCAGATAACGGGCAGGATAGAACACTTCTGTGCCCGGCGCATGATGAATATAGATGGTATCGGAGAGGAAACCGCTGAACTTCTCTACTCAGCCGGACTCGTATCAACTATCAGCCAGCTCTACGATCTTACTGAAGATCAGCTTTCGGGCCTCGACCGTATCGGGCCGAAGACGGCCCAAAGGATAATCAAAGGCATTGAGGATTCGAAGCAAGTGCCGTTCGAACGTGTGCTCTACGCACTTTCGATTCCCAACGTAGGCGAGACCACGGCGAAGCGTATCGCACGAAGTGTAGTGAGCATGGAAAGAATGCAGGCAATGACGCTCGAAGAACTGACGGCGATTCCTGATGTAGGGCCCATCATTGCCAGGAATATATACGACTTCCTCCGCGAGCCGGTCAATGAGGCGAATATAGAGGCATTGCGCCGGGCCGGCGTTCAGCTGGAGGTTAGCGCCGATAAACTCGCTCCGAGCGGCGACTCGCTCGCCGGGAAGTCAATTGTGATTTCCGGCACTTTCGCCCATCACAGTCGCGACGAGTATAAGGAAATAATCGCAGCCGAAGGAGGCAAGAATGTCGGCAGCATTTCAAAGAAGACGTCGTTCGTGCTCGCCGGCGAGAATATGGGGCCTGCAAAGAAAGAGAAATGCGAGCAGCTCGGCATCCCGATGGTCAGTGAGGAAGAGTTCCTTAACATGATCGGCCGTTGAGCGCGTACGCAGGCTTCTACGGAATGATTGTCCCGATACTGCTCAGCCCAAAAGTAACTACATAAGAAATTAAATTAAGACAACATAACAGAAAAGAATAATGAAAGTATCCCCTTCTCTGCTGTCGGCCAATTTCGCCGATATGCGTCCCGATCTTGAGATGATAAATGCTTCCGAGAGCGATTATCTCCATATGGATATAATGGATGGAGTTTTCGTGCCAAATATCTCATTCGGTTTTCCGGTGATGAAGTCAGTGTCGAAAATCTGCACCAAGCCTCTTGACGTGCATCTGATGATTGTAGAGCCGCAGAAATGGATATCGCAGGTGCGTGATTGCGGAGCAGAGATAATGAATGTGCATCAGGAGGCATGTCTTCATCTTCACAGTTGCGTGCAGCAGATCCATGCAGCCGGGATGAAGGCGGGCGTGACGCTCTGCCCGGCCACACCGGTATCAACACTTGTGGATATCATTGAAGATGTGGATCTTGTGCTACTGATGTCGGTCAATCCGGGCTTCGGAGGTCAGCCCTTCATCCGCCATACGCTTGAGAAGACCCGCGAGCTCCGCGCACTTATAGAAAAGACAGGTTCGAAGGCTGAGATAGAGATTGACGGCGGCGTTAATCTTCAGACGGGAGCTGAGCTTACGGCGGCCGGAGCAGATATTCTCGTTGCCGGCAGCTTCGTGTTCGGCGCCTTAGATCCGCTTGATACAATCAGACAACTTAAACAATTATCCTGAAAATATGCTTGATATGATTCCTCTGGCTCTATTCGACGCCAGTGAATTTTTCAAATGGTTTGTAGAAAATGCGAACTATTGGTTTGTATTCTGCTTCATGGTGATCGAGAGCAGTTTCATTCCTTTTCCGTCGGAAGTCATCGTTCCCCCGGCAGCCTATCTTGCCTGCCGCAACTATGGGGTCGGCGCCGATATGAATGTCTTCATGGTGGTTGTTATGGCCACGCTCGGAGCGCTCGTCGGAGCATTCATCAACTATTATCTCTCCTTATGGGTAGGACGCCCGGTGGTCTATAGATTTGCCGACAGCCGTCTCGGACATGCGTGTCTGATCGACCGAGCGAAGGTCGACAAAGCTGAGAAATATTTCGACAAGCATGGAGCTGTCTCCACATTCGTAGGACGTCTTATTCCTGCAATTCGTCAGCTGATATCAATTCCCGCCGGACTTTCAAAAATGAACGTCGGTCAGTTTGCCCTCTTCACCACTCTCGGAGCCCTTGTATGGAACGGTATCCTCGGTGCACTCGGTTACTGGCTTTCACTTCATGTTGATCCCGCCATGCTCTTTGATAAGGTTGAGGAATACAACGGCTATCTGAGCTGGGCAGGATACGCACTCTTCGGAATCTGCGTGCTCTACATACTTTGGAATGCTTTCCGCAAGAAGGAAGAGAAGGCAGATGGAAAGGAAATTAAAGATACAGAGCAATGAACGAAAATCTATAATGACTGACTAATCAATCTAACCTGAATATATAAACGAGGACATCCCGGAAGCCAGATAAGGTTTCCGGGATGTCCTTGTTTAATATCTTTCGGGCAGCTGCTGAGAAGAATTTCAACTACACCGTGCCCGCAGATCGATTACGGTTCAGACGCGTTACTTCACGAGCTTGAGGGTATAGTTGAGTGTACTGTCAACAGCAGGCTGAAGTTCGGAGTTAACCATCGTCAGGGTTGAATCGCTCGACACTTCAAAGTAGAGATCTGACACAGCCTGCGGATTGGAATCCTTCGCATCCTTTACGAGCTTGAGATATTTCTTACCGTTCTGCTCAACGACAGTGAAGTCTCCTTCCGATTTAAAGCTTACGTTATCCTTGATTCCGTTTACTGCTACAGTATCAGCCTCGAGATAAGTCTCAACGAGATCATAGTCACCTGCAAGGTTGTTCTCATCATCCTCGTAGTCGAGCTTCAGAGTGTAGCGCACACCGGGGCCATCTGCCGCAGGCACAACACCTGTGTACATTTGGTCGGCAACCTTACTGCACTTGCCACCATCGCACTTGTGATTACATGAGGCAAATCCTACCATTGCAAAAACTGCCACTGCAAGATAAATTGCTTTCTTCATAGTTTTATATTTTTACTATATTAATATTCGTACTTTTGTAAGAATCACTAATATCAATATAACAACCTTATGGCAATTAAGTTCAGGAATTACAGCCTCTCCCGACTTTTAAAATTAAACAATAGCTCTCAACCCGGGGGGTGGAATTAATGAAGGTCGACCTTTATTTGAGGGTTAGCGCATCATAAACTGCATCCGCCAGCGCCTCAGCCTCAGCGCGGAAAGCATCTGTGATGCTCTGTTGCATAGTCAGTGAGGCCACCACCGGCATTTTCATACGTTCTGCATACTCCCGGAGGGCACCGAGTGCTGCCCCTTTGGCCCACGTATATGAACCGAAAGCGGCAAACACCTTATTCTTCACCTCCCGGGTCTCCATAGCCGACATGAATGCCTCCACCGGCGGCATTAGCCGCATTGAGTAAGTGGCGCTTCCAACGACAAGACCCTCATAACGGAAGGCATCCGAGATCATTTCCGACATAGATGAATGAGTGGCGCTGTGCACGCGGATGTTGCGCATTCCGCGCTGCGCAAGACGGCAGGAGATAATCTCAGCCACTTCTGCGGTGTTGCCGTACATAGAACCGTATATAATAGTGACGCCTTTCTCCGGCCGATAGGCTGCGAGATTTCCATAAATGTCCATGACCTCACTGATGCGCTCGTGCCACACAGGCCCATGTGTTGGGCATATATAATCCAGTTCAATGTCGGCTAATTTCGCAATCGCCTTTTCCACAAATTTGCCATACTTACCCACGATGTTGGAGTAGTAGCGGTACATCTCGGGGATATAGCGATCGGAGTCCATCTCGCTGTCGGTCACTCCTCCACAAAGCGCACCGAAGCATCCGAATGCATCGCCGGAGAAAAGGAGTCTGACATCAGGCACATAACACATCATAGTCTCCGGCCAATGCACCATTGGAGTAAGGTAAAAGCGAAGTTCACGCTCTCCGAGATCGATAGTATCGCCATCCTTTATCAGGCAGTAGCGGCTGTCGTCGGTGATTCCATAGAATCCCTTTACCATACTGACCGTCTGGGCATTACCTACAATCCTGATATCCGGAAATTCAGCGAGCACAACCGGAATTGATCCGCTGTGGTCGGGTTCCATATGATTGATTATGAGATAATCTATGGTGGCTGAGCCCGAAATAGCGTGCACATGATCGAGAAATTCACGCACTTCATCAATGCGCACCGTATCTATGAGCGCAATTTTATCCTTACCCTTAACTATGTATGAATTGTAGCTCACGCCCTGAGGGAGAGGCCATAATCCTTCAAACTTGTCGGTAACCCTGTCGTTAACGCCGCAGTAAAATACATTGCGGGCTATATCAGTAATGTTCATAAGTATATTCTTATATTCAGATTGCAAATTTACTCATTTTAATTCAAACAACCATTTATATCAAATAAAAAATTC
>CAMWYR010000029.1 GCA_947178505.1 uncultured Muribaculaceae bacterium
GAACTGAAATATAACCGGTCGGCTCAAGAAGCGCTTGAACAGATCGAATGTAAAGAGTATGCCCTCCCCTGGAGTGTTGACAACCGGCAGATTCTCGCGATCGGCATCAACTATTCTACGGAAAAACGACGGATCGATGAGTGGGAGTCGCGTCCGCTCAATTGAGGAATATGGCAGAGGCTATCGGCAATATGCTCGACTGCGTGCCCCACGAAGATAGTTCGGGCTACGTATACATGGTGCCCAACTGGACCCATAAATGGTTCCGCCATTCGGGCTACGTGTCGCGGAGGGAGCCTAAATGAAATCCTCTGTCGTTGGCTAACGACAGAGGATTTTTTCATATAACTATGTTGGATAAGATCTAAATGGGGGGCCGATCAGCCTACCTGCGCACCGGGTGCGACGTCGGCCGAGGGGGAGATGACCGTAAGCGTACCGTCGGGATTTACGGCCGACAGGATCATGCCCTGCGACTCTATGCCCATCATCTTGCGCGGCGGGAAGTTGGCGATGAAGCATATTTCTTTCCCGACGAGCACCGACGGATCTTCGTAGCTGAGCGCGATGCCGCTCAGGATCGTGCGCGGCGTGCCTGTGCCGTCGTCAATGGAGAATTGCAGGAGCTTCTTCGACTTCTTCACCTTCGAGCACTCAAGCACGCGCCCTACACGGATGTCAACTTTCTCGAAATCCTCGTAGGCGCAGTCGGCCTTCACGGGCTCCGGCTTCCATGCCTTAAGTTCGTTGGCCTTCTTCGTGTCGAGTAGTTTCTGCACCTGCGCCTCAATCACATCATCCTCGATTTTCTCGAAAAGCAACTCCGGCTCACCGATCTTAGCGCCGGCCGGCACGAGATCGAAACAGCCCAGCATCGCCCACGTGATCTTATCGCCGCCAAGCATCTTCACCAGCTTGGCCGACATGAAGGGAAGGAACGGCTCAAAGGCAATCGCCAGACTCGCACATGTCTGAATAGCCATGTTCAGGATCGTGGCCGTACGCTCCATGTCGGTCTTCGCTTTCTTCCAGGGCTCGGTCTCCTGAAGATACTTGTTGCCTGCGCGCGCCATATCCATGGCAAGGCGGAGAGCCTCGCGGAAGTGGAACGTGTCGAGCGCCTCGCTCATCTGATCCTTAAGAGAGTTGATCTCTACGATCAGCTTCTCATCGACCTCCTCAAGCTTACCGGCTGCCGGAAGCTCGCCGTTGAAATACTTGTGGGTAAGCACAACCGCACGGTTGACGAAATTACCCAAGATGGCCACGAGTTCCGAATTGTTGCGCGCCTGGAAATCTTTCCAGGTGAAGTTGTTATCCTTTGTCTCAGGCGCATTGGCTGTGAGCACGTAACGGAGCACGTCCTGACGGCCCGGGAAATCGCGCAGGTATTCGTGGAGCCATACGGCCCAGTTGCGCGACGTCGAGATCTTGTCATCCTCGAGGTTGAGGAACTCATTGGCGGGCACGTTGTCGGGGAGATTGTAGGTGCCGTCGGCCATGAGCATGGCGGGGAACACGATGCAGTGGAACACGATGTTGTCCTTTCCGATGAAATGGAGCATTCGTGTCTCGGGATCCTTCCACCATTTCGTGTAGTCGTCGCCCACGAGGTCGATCGTATTGGAAATGTAGCCGATGGGGGCATCAAACCATACGTAGAGCACCTTTCCTTCGGCGCCCTCCACGGGCACGGGGATGCCCCAGTCTAGGTCGCGGCTCACGGCGCGGGGCTGCAGGCCCATCTCGAGCCACGACTTGCACTGGCCGTAGACGTTTGACTTCCATTCCTTATGGCCCTCGAGAATCCACTTCTCGAGCTCCGGCTGCCACTTGTCGAGCGGGAGGTAGAAGTGGGTTGTCTCGCGAAGCACGGGCACGGAGCCGGTGATGGTGGAATGCGGATCGATGAGATCGGTGGCGTTGAGCGACGTGCCGCACGATTCGCACTGGTCGCCGTAGGCGCCCGGATTGCCGCAATGGGGGCAGGTGCCCGTCACGTAGCGGTCGGCGAGAAACTGCTGAGCCTCCTCGTCATAGAGCTGCAGGGAGGTCTTCTCCACAAATTCTCCCTTGTCGTAGAGCTTGCGGAAGAAGTCGGAGGCCACGCGGCGGTGAGTGTCGGAGGTGGTGCGGCCGTAGACGTCGAACGAGATGCCGAATTCCTCAAAGGAATCCTTGATGATCTTATGATAGCGATCCACGATATCCTGGGGCGTTACGCCCTCATTGCGGGCCTTGATGGTGATTGGCACTCCGTGTTCATCGGAGCCGCCCACCATGATCACCTCCTCGCCCTTGAGGCGGAGGTAGCGGGCATATATGTCGGCCGGCACATAGACGCCGGCGAGATGGCCGATATGCACGGGCCCGTTGGCATAGGGAAGGGCCGTGGTGATGAGTGTGCGTTTAAATTCCTTCATAAGTGATGTTTGAAGTGGTTTGACTTAATTGAATGAAGGGCCCCGGCCTTTATCGGCGGGGAAATAAACAAAGGAGCCGGGGAGCCATGCGGCCCTCCGGCTTCCTGTCGGGGTGAGGCGACTCGAACGCCCGACCTCTACGTCCCGAACGTAGCGCGCTAACCAACTGTGCTACACCCCGATTTTGTTTGCGACTGCAAAGTTAACTCAAATTTTTCGTAAAAGCAAAAATATTTGATAAAATCTGCCTCGCGACTTTCACAAAGTGCAATAAAATGCTCAGTCGCCCTGATAGGTGGCGGCGGTGTGCACGAATTCGCCGGCATAGCGGCGCCCGAGCTTATTGAGGTTAATGCGGTTGTTGTCGTTGACCCCGGAGGCTACACGCGCCCCGTTTATATCGTGCCAGTCCTTGCCGCCGAAGCGAAGCTGCGGATTGTGGAAATCACCCTTGATGTTGATGCCGAAGGGTATCTTCAGGGGCCAGTCGACTATGCCGACATGGTAGTAGAGGCCGCCGTTGAAGTTATTGAGGCCGCTGAGCACGAGCTTATACTTGCTCATCTCGAATTCAAACGGGAACACCTCGAGCAGATTGCTGTGGATTCCGGCATGCACCGTGATGTCTTTCACGTCGATTGGCTCATCGCCGGGCAGGAGAAGCATCCGCGTGACGCGCTTCAGGAACGGACTCTGCTTCACCTGCAGATCCCAAGCCTCCACACGCGCATTCGCCCACACTGACGGCACGTTCAGGAACATGCTCGGGAATATGCGCATCCGCATGTCGGCCGCCGCTGCAATATTGCCGGAGAAGTTTTTCGCCTCGGGCATCATCTCCGTAAGTTTATGGAAATTATCGAAGAACTTCACGATATTGATATGGGCGATATCGAGATGGCCCCCTAACTGCATGTCCTGCATGTCGGAAGTGTCGAACATAAGGTTCATGCCGGCGGCGCCGAAGTCGGCTGCGATACTCATCGTGTCGATATCCGCACGGCCATCGGCCAGACGCACGTCGGCCAGAAGGTCGTAAAGATGTAGATTTATGTAGCGGGTCTGCTTGGCATGCAGCTTCACATTAGCCACAAGATTGCGCGGGATAAGGAAAGCCACGGAGTCGGGTCCCTTGGCCATGGTGGCGGTGTCGCCGCGGGCAATCGCGGAGTGAGGATTGCGGCGTGTATATTCGCGGGCAAGCTGATTGATCTGCACTGTGTCGATCTCTGCCTGCAAGTCGACGTAGAGCGGAGCCGGCACGGGAGAATTGAGGAACTGTCTCAGATTGCGCACGCGGGCACTGAGGATGCCATGGGTTGCCCCCGAACCCAAGGTAAGACGGTCAAGATGGATCGTATCGGCCGTGGCGCGCAAGGATACGCGTCCGATTCTGGTGGAGTGGGGATAAGACGCCGTTCCGGCGCTGCCTCCGGCAATGGTGAGCGTAAGGGCCGGGCGCCACTCGGCCATGAGCTGACGGAGCTGCGCGGGGAGCGACACGGTGAGGAACGCCGGAGTATGATGTGCGAAACTGCGTGTGCGTTCATCGGCATTCCACTTCTCGGGCATGTGGAACGCGGGAGTCCTGACGGGCGTCGAGAGATGGTCGCCGGTAAATCCCACCGCCACCTTGCTGAGAGAGGCCTGCATTGCGGGCGACTTCACGGAGAGCACATCCGACGAAAGATCAAGTTCAAGACGACGCTTCACGACTCCGCCATTCTCGCGTCCCAGACGCGCGGCGGCCTTCACGCCCGAGGCGTCCAACCTCACCCCCGATGCGCGGTCAGCCACGCGAAGCCCTCTGGCGCCGACATCGAGCCGGAGCGGAATCCGACTAAGCAAGACATCCTCCGTCAGACCGTCGTCATAACTCTCATCGGTGGTTGCGGTGAGGCCTTCGATCTCCACGCGGGTGCCTCCGTAGTTCATCGACACGTTGGGAGCACCCACCTTCAGGTCGGCGATAGCGCCGTAGAGCGTATTGTTTTCAAGGCGAAAACTGACATTGGCGTCGGCGGTGACCTCACCCGTAAGGCCGTAAGGCTTCAACTCACCCACCACATCGGAGAGGCGCTGCATATCGCCGCGCGCGGTCATCTGCGCCTCAATCACCGGATTGCCCGTTATATCACTTATGCGTCCCGAAAGGTCTACGGCCACGCCGTCGCCCTTCATGTGAAACTCGGGCACACTGATAAAGGAAGCAGCTGGATCACGGCCGTCAAATGCAAGACGCCCGTCGAGCGTCACGTTGCTGAGCGCATAGCGGCGACCGTCGGTGAAGGTATAGGCAACACGCCCCTCCGGCACATGGAAATCTACCTCAAACGAAGGAAGATAAGCCGACGAGAATTCATATTTGCTCGTAAGGCGCGCGGAGGCATCCATGCTTAGATCGGCATCAAGATGATCGAGAGCCGGATAGTTGCCCGGGGGCAGCAGGCTCATCAGATCGCGCATGGTGAAATGCTGCATACTGTAGGCAAAGCGATCAAGGCTCGGGCCGTCGCCGATGTTCATATCCATCGTCAGGCGGCTCGTTATGTTGCCGAGCGCAACCTTGTAATCGGTGGTGGAGATGGCGAAAGGATCAAACCTGATTCCCACATCGCCCGAGAGCCCGAACGGGAAATCATGCAGGAAGGTGGTGCCTCCGGTCGACACGTCGACGATTCCGTCGATTATCAGATCATACTCATCAGCATGGTGATGATGCGCCCCGGCCTTGAGCGAGGCGCCGCGCAGACCGACGGCGGCAGTTGTGGCTGAGGGAATGCTGCGGTAGACGATATCACCGCGGTTGGCGATGCGCAGGCTATCGATATGGAAATAGGGAATGCGGGTCTTGTCAGGCCCGGAGGGAACAATATCGAAGTTGTTGAGAGAGTCGGTGGCAGCCACGAGATTGACGCGAAGCTGCTGCACGTCGATATTCTTGAGATATATCCTGCCGCTGAAAAGGCGCAACAGGTTGACTCCTCCCTTGATCTTGCGGGCGGAAAGGAGAAAATCGGCGTCAGGGCCGAGCTGAGCGCGCAGGGCGGGAGCGATACTGTCGAAATTGCGGCTGCGGAGATGCACTGAATCCACCTCGATATTAAGATGCGGGAAAGAGGACCAGAGAGTATAGTTAACGTCGCTAAGACTGACATCTGCATTTATTTGCTTCGAGGCCTCACGGCTGATAAGCCGGGCAAGACGTTCGGGATTATACCACCAGGTGAGGGCGCACAGGGCGAGGACGAGCAGGGCTATGAGACCCAGCAGGCTCCCTCCCGTCCAGAGCAACACGCGCAGCCATGCCGGACGCCGCCGGGAGGCATCATCCTCTTTACGTTCTCCTGATATTTTATCCTTAAGTTCTTCCAAAGCCGTAGGGTTCAGTGGTCTGAGAGTGCGGAGTAACCCCCGCCTCTCAGCGGGTTAGATATAGTTGGCGGGGAATCAGGACTTGCGCGAGCGCGGCACGCGCTTCTTCGGGGCCGCATCCTGGGATTCCATAAGTTTAAGCACATCTTCGGCCGTAAGGAGCGCCGGATCAGTGTCCTTGGGAATCTTGTAGTTGACCGCCTTCTTGGCTCCCTCCTTCTTATAGGCGATGTAGGGACCGAACCGGCCGCGGAGCACCTCGGCACCCGGCAGGTCGTCGAAGGTCTTGATCAGACGGTTAGCCTCCTCCTCGCGCTTGCGCTCTATGAGTTCGGCGGCCTCTTCGATGGTGATGGTCTGCGGAGCAAGGTCGTTGGGAATCGAGACGAACGTGCTGTCATACTTGATGTAAGGGCCGAAGCGGCCGATTGCCGCCGTCACCTCCTTACCCTCGAACTCTCCGACCTTGCGGGGAAGTTCGAACAGCTTGAGCGCCTCCTCCAGAGTAAGCGTCTGGAGGCTCTGGCCCTCGTTGAGGCTCGCGAAGAGGGGCTTATCCTCCTCAGTGGCATCACCTATCTGCACGACAGGGCCGAAGCGTCCGATCTTCACCGACACGCGGCGCCCTGTGGCCGGATCGGTGCCGAGCACGCGCTCGCCTACCTTATGATCCATCCGCATGCCCTCCACCTTCTCGATAAAGGGATGGAAATCATCGTAGAAGTTCTTCATTTCCTCCTGCCAGGGGAGCTGGCCCTGCGCGATTTCATCAAACTTCTCCTCGACACGCGCTGTGAAGCCATAGTCAAGGATGTCGGGGAAATATTCCGTCAGGAACTCATTAACCACCATACCCACATCGGTCGGCACGAGTTTGCCGCGGTTCGAACCGGTCTTCTCGGTCTGTACGGTGTCGGTGATCATGCCTTCGGCAAGCGTGAGCACATTGTAAGCCCGCTCGGTGCCCTCGCTCTCGCCGTGGGCGATATAGTCGCGGCTATGGAGGGTGGAGATAGTGGAGGCATACGTAGCGGGACGCCCGATGCCGAGTTCCTCCATTTTCTTCACGAGGGTGGCCTCAGTGTAGCGTGCGGGGGCCTGCGTGAATCGCTCAGTGGCGGTGGCACGGTCAAGACCGAGCGGATTGCCCACCATGAGCGGCGGCAGCAGCGCATCCTCGGTATGATCGCTCTCGCCGGCCGGCATCTCTGCATCGACATGAGCACCGTAGACCTTCATGAATCCTTCGAATACGAGCACCTCACCCGTGGCCCGGAAAATATCGTCGGCATTGTTGAGCGCAATGTCGATGTTGGTCTTTTCCAGACGTGCCTCAGCCATCTGGGAGGCCACAGCGCGCTTCCAGATGAGTTCGTAGAGGCGCTCTTCCTGCGGTGACCCACTGATGCGGCGCTGGTCGATATATGTGGGGCGGATAGCCTCGTGGGCTTCCTGCGCACCCTTCGAATTGGTGTGATAGTGGCGCACTTGAAGATATTCCGGACCGTAACCGGCCGTGATGGCCGCGCTTATGTCCTTGATAGCAAGCTCGGAGAGATTGGTAGAGTCGGTACGCATATAGGTAATGTGTCCCTCCTCATATAGTTTCTGGGCCACGCGCATGGTCGTATTGACGGAGAATCCGAGTTTACGGCCCGCCTCCTGCTGAAGCGTGGAGGTGGTGAAGGGGGGTGCCGGTTTGCGGGTCGTGGGCCTCTTCTCTACCGAGGTCACAGAGAAGAGGGCCGCGGCACACCTGTCGAGAAATTCGCGGGCCTCCTCAATGGTGCTGAAGCGGCGCGGACACTCGGCCTTCAGGCGTGAGCCCTCGCCGGTGATGAAGATAGCGTTCACGCGATAGAAAGGCGTAGCGACAAAGTCGCGCACCTCCAGCTCTCTCTCACACACGAGACGCAGCGCGACACTCTGCACGCGCCCGGCCGAAAGGGAGGGCTTGATTTTTTTCCAGAGCACGGGGCTCAGCTCAAAGCCCACGATGCGGTCAAGCACCCGGCGGGCCTGCTGGGCGTTGACACGGTCGATATCGATATGGCGCGGATTGGCTATGGCGTGAAGGATCGCCGGCTTAGTGATTTCATGAAACACAATACGGTTGGTCTTCTCAGGCTTAAGCCCAAGCACCTCAGCAAGATGCCAGGCGATGGCCTCTCCCTCGCGGTCTTCATCGCTCGCGAGCCAGATGGTCTCGGCCTCCTTGGCGGCTGCCTTTATCTTACGCACAAGATCTTTCTTATCAGCCGGAATCTCATATTTCGGATTGAAGCCTCCCTCGATGTCTACGCTCATACCCTTTTTCTGCAAGTCGCGGATATGGCCGAAACTTGACATCACCTTATAATCAGGCCCTAAAAATTTTTCTATGGTCTTGGCCTTGGCCGGAGACTCCACTATCACTAAGTTCTTCATAATAGATGCATCTTGCCCTTCCCTTCCTGGAGGCCCGTCGGCCCGACGGAGTTGGCGGGAAAGGCTGTTTTTATATTCTTTAACTATTTCACCTGCGATTTTGTTCTTTATTCTTCCAGGTCAATGCGCGTCACGGGGTTAAAATAGTAATTTATCCAGTTCTCGTAGGGGTAAAGGAAGACGTATGCGCGGCCGTCGGCCCGAGAGATGAAAGGGGTCGTCTTCACACGGAAATATTCCGGGCGGTCGCCCCGGTAGGCGGTCATGTTGCCGGCCGGGAGCGAATCCTCAGCTATATAGAAATAGCCCCTGTGTTCACGCACGCCGGCCGAGCCCGGCATACGGTGCCCGGTGGCTGACGTGACTCCCTCGAGTTCGTAAGGAACGAAATTGAAATCGTCGCTCAGCGTATCCTTATAGAATTTCCTGAGCCCGTAGGGGCCAAACACGAATACGCCGACATCGGGCATATTGGCGCATATCACCGGGATCTTCGACCGGTCAATAAAATTCACGAATGTATAGTCAGCAGGCCCGGCAATATATTTCTCCACTCCTTCAATAAAGGCCTTGCGAATCCTGATCACCATTATATCGACGGCAACCCAGTGTGCGACGACTACCGCAAGGAGTGCGATATTTAACCACAGACCCGTCACCGACCGCGGATTCCCGCGCCGGCGCTGCCAAATCAGATTCAGAAGATAGAGAATACCGAAGATTCCTGCGGCCATGGCCCACCACCCGACGCGCGCATCGGTATAGATCAGGAAGACAAAGGCGGCTGAAACGAAACCGCTCACCATCAGGAACACGAGCCGGGCGGCCTTTCGCCGCCCTTCGTCTGAGCCGGAGCACCGCCACAGTTCGATTAATCCCCAGACGGCCATTATCCAGTAGATCCAGGTCGACATGAGGAAGTATAATATATGGCACGTCGCCACGGGCGACCCCTCGTCAAGCCGGGCAAGCCTTGACCATTGTCCGGGCACGGAGAGCAGCCATGCCGAGCCGATAAAGAGGCCGGCCATTGCCCACCATAACGCCTGATTGCGACGGCACCCGCGAAAGAACACAATCACTGCGCCGAGGCCTTCGAGCAGCGGGAGCCCGAAGCCCTCATGCCATGCACCGCAAAGCAACGCGGCTATGAACGCCCAAGCGTTACGCGCCGCATGCGGCCCCTTACGGTTATGCCGGAGGTCAACTCCGGACTTTGCAACGAGTGAGACCACCCGGACGGCAAGAGCCATAGGTGGCAGATAGTTAAACTGAAAATCGAGGCTTCCTAATTTGTCGCGCCACGGCATGAAAAATCCAAGCAACGCCACGCCAAGAATGATGAACGGCGAGGTGGTGAGTCTGAGCCCGGCCAGCCGGAAGCCCCGCAGCATGGCATAGACCCAGCAGCCCAGGCAGAGCCCCGACCCGATCCACTTGGGAAGGAGCAGGAAGAACACCACCAGAATATTCCCCAGGCGAGAGTTGTCATTATAATAATGATATTCCCACGTCTGCCGGAATTCTTCCCATGGAATGCCGACGCGGAAGAGGTCGGCCCCATTCTCGGGGTTCATTACGCCCTGATCGAAAAACCAGTGGCGGAGATATTCCAAGTACCAGTAATCATCCACATACTTCGGCATTCCTATCAGGAAAATGCCTAAGGCGACAGTAAAAAAGAGTATTGCAAAAATATTGGGAAGCGTGTATCTTCTCATAATCAACCGCCGGGAATCAGAAATGTGAGCCATAGTTAGCGCGGTCGAGGCTGCGGTAGCCGATCGCCTCGGCGAGATGCAGGGTGGCTACGGGCATTGCGGCGGCCTCATCGGGCGTGAATTGCGGGCGACCGTCGGGAGTGGTGCGGGTGGCATAATCGAGGTCGGCGATCGTGCGCGCCACGCGCAGGATGCGGTCGAACGCGCGGGCCGACATGTTGAGCCGCGTCATGCGCTCCTTAAGTTTCTCCATACCCTCCTGATCGGGCCAGGCATGCTCATGCAGGAGGCGCGAGTTCATCTGCGCATTGCAGTAGATTCCCGTCTCGGCGGCATATCGGGCGGCCTGCACGGCACGCGCCGCCTGCACACGCTCGCGGATGGCCTCCGAACTCTCTGCCGGAGCGCGATCGGCCATCGCATCGAATGCCACGGGCTCGATCTCCACCTGCAGGTCGATGCGGTCGAGCAGCGGCCCGGAGATCCTGTTCATATATTTCGCCACCTGCCCCGGCATGCACGTGCACCGCTTCGTGGGATGGCCGTAATAGCCGCAGGGGCACGGATTCATCGAGGCCACGAGCATGAAGCTGGCGGGATAATCAATCGTATATTTCGCACGGCTCACCGTGATGACACGGTCTTCAATCGGCTGGCGCAGCACCTCAAGCACCTGCCGCGGAAATTCCGGAAACTCATCGAGGAAAAGCACTCCGTTGTGGGCAAGCGATATCTCCCCGGGGAGCGGACTCGCTCCGCCACCCACCAGGGCTACGGGCGATACCGTGTGATGGGGCGTGCGGAAGGGGCGGCGAGTCATGAGCATCGAACCGCGGGCAAGTTTTCCGGCCACGGAGTGGATCTTCGTGGTCTCCAGAGCTTCCCCCATTCCGAGCGGAGGCAGGATGCCGGGCAGACGCTTGGCCATCATCGACTTTCCGGCGCCGGGAGGACCGACCATCAGGATGTTGTGCCCTCCGGCACAGGCCACCTCGAAGGCCCGCTTCACATTCTCCTGCCCCTTCACTTCGGAGAAGTCGAGATCAAAGCGCATCGAATCGGCCACAAAGAGCTCGCGGGTGTTAATCCGGGTGGGAGTAAGGTCTCCGTTCCCCTCAAGCACGCCGATGGCCTCATTCAGATTTCTGACGCCGAACACCTCCACCTTGTTCACCACGGCAGCCTCCGTGACGTTCGCCTCCGGCACAATCAGCCGCTTGAAACCCATCTCGCGGGCCTTTATCGCTATCGGCAGCGCTCCGCGCACCGGCATCACCGACCCGTCAAGACTTAGTTCGCCGACAATCATATAGTCGCGGAGATTGTCGCATCTGATCATTTCGCAGGCCGACATCAGGCCTATGGCTATCGGCAGGTCAAACTGCGCCCCTTCCTTCTTTATGTCGGCCGGAGCGAGGTTGATGGTGGTGCGGTAGTGCGGGAAGTGGTGGCCGCATGATTTCATCGCCGACTGAATGCGCAGGTAACTCTCCTTTACAGCCGTATCAGCCATTCCGACAATATTGAACTGCGTGCCGTTCTCCACCATCGTTTCGATGGTGACCGGAAAGGCATCTATGCCTTGAATGGCGGCTGAAAAGACTTTGGTTAGCATAGGGGGAAGTTATTTACAGATTGCGCGCATCTTCTCAAGAGCGGCAGAAAGATCGGAGCCTGTGTAGACCTTACTTCCGCGCGCATCGACCACGACAACCCACGGCAATCTCCTCACTCCGAGTTGGGCGGCCCCCTTGTCGTTCAGGCCGAGCGGCATCCAGGCCGACACGGCATTCCTTAGCGAATCGCGGCGCGAACCGCTGACATACGACAGGGAGTCTGACGTAAAGTTCACATTGACTATGACGCGTCGCGTCGTGTCGGCATACTCGCGGCTGAAGGCCCGGAGCAACTTGATATGGTCGGCATAGTCGAGGCGCCCGGGATCGTTGAAGTAGAAAATCATCGGGAGCTTGCCGAACTTAACGGTATCGACGCCATGGGCATACGTGCGAAACACCATGCTCCGTGGCAATTCGGGCGCTACAGCGTCTCCCTCATCAAGCATATCGGCGCGGCCGGCGAGTGTCATCCATTTTGACTCGGCGGCTTCATCCTTGAGCAGTTTATAGAGCGTCTCGAAGCCGGCGGGATTCTCGCGGCGGTCGTAATAGAGCGCCAGAAGGAGGGCCGACGAAGGGAGCGACGGATTTTTCCTCACGGCTTTTGCCACGGCCTCGTTACGCGCCGACGCGGAGGCGGTGAGCGCCGCGGCGTTGGCGGCACGCCAGTCGCTGAGCTGCTCGGAAATCTCATTTCCCTCAATCCGCCATTCCAGAGGCTCGGCGCTCTTCCCGTTGATGATGAGGGTCGTGCCGCGCTCGGCATAGGCCACCGCCGGCACCTGCGCATCCGGATTGAAATAGATGAGGGTCGGTTCGCGGGTTATGCCCATCAGCCGGCCGGCTCCCTTCTGCACCGACACTCCGGCCTCCACGATCCAACCCTTCTCCGGGTCAGAAGCATAATAGAGCACGGAGTAGGTGCGGTCGACATCATCGGGAAGATGAAAGTCGATATTGAATTCATTCTTCCGGCACGAGGCGGCAAGCAGAGCGACGAGCATGCAGAGCAGCATGACGCGCCACTGAACAGGATGTGTTGCTGAATGTCGGTTAATCATTGCCATAGCCCGAAGGGTCAGTTACCACACGTAGTTTGCGTCACACGTAATCCTCGCCGAAGCGTGCGAGCACGTCGGTCACGACCTGACGGATCTTCTGCTCCTCGGCGAGCGGATATATGAGCAGGGCGTTGCCCTGGTCGGCCACGATATAATCCTTGAGGCCGGAGGCGACAATAAGCTTGCCGGGGCCGGAGGCAAAGAGCGTGCCGCTGCAGTCGGTCGCAAGCACATTGCAGTTCTGCGTCACGTTGCCGTCGCCGTTCTTGGGCGAGGAGTCATAGAGCGCATTCCACGTGCCCAGATCGCTCCAGCCCAGATCGGCAGTCTCGACATATACGTTGTCGGCCTTCTCCATGATTGCGTAGTCGATGGAGATGGTGGGCGCCTTGGGGAACACTCCGGCAATGAAGGCCGCTTCCGCAGGAGTGTCATATTCACCCACGCCGGCATTGAACACCGCCGCCGTCTCGGGGTCATATTTCTCGAACGCCTTCAGGATGGAGTCGGCACGCCAGATGAACATGCCTGAATTCCAGAAGAATTCACCCGTGCGGAGGAACATCTCGGCCATCTCACGGGCCGGCTTTTCGGTGAACGACTTCACCTTCAGTATATCGGCCACGCCGGTGGGGGCACCGCGCTGGATATAGCCATAGCCGGTATGGGGTGATGTCGGGCGCAGACCGATGGTAAGGAGGCGGTCGCCCCCTTCGGCGAATTCAAGGCCGCGGAGAATCACCTTGTGAAACTCAGCCTCGCGCAGAATGAGATGATCGGAGGGGAGCGTCACGATGGAGGCCTGCGGATCCTTGGCGTAGATGTGATGAGCGGCCCAGCACACGCAGGGCGCCGTGTTGCGCCGGCAGGGCTCGAGCAACACGTTGTCCTCACTCACTTCCGGCAGCTGCTCGCGCACGATGTCGTAGTAGGCACGGTTGGTCACCAGCACGATATGCTCCGGATCGATGAGCTCGAGCATGCGGTCGTAAGTATGCTGCAGAAGGCTACGGCCTGTGCCGAAAAAGTCGAGAAACTGCTTGGGGCGGTCGGTCCGGCTGAAGGGCCAGAAGCGTGAGCCCACTCCGCCGCACATGATCACGCAGTATCGGTGCGGACGCGCATTTCCCGGCTGAAGATTCATAGGGTCCATTTTCTTAGGGAGTTGAGATGATTACTGGATTCCGGCCGGTAGCGTCTTGAACTGATGCTTTACGCCTTCCACCACATTTACCATATAGTCGCCAAGCTTCTCGGCCTCTCCGATAAGGTCCATAAAGAAGATACCTTCCTGATAGTCGTATTCCTTATTGTTGATATTGAAGATGTTGCCGTCGCGAAGCTTGTTGCGGAGGTTGTTGATCTCGCGCTCCTTGTTGTAGGCGGTGACGATGCGTGAGTTTTCGGGAGTCTCGAGCTCTTCGAGCAGGCCGAGCATATTCTGCATGGCGACGCTCACGAGGTCGTACATCTGGTCGATCTCATGGAGCACCTTTTCGTTGAAGCTGACATGGATCTGATTCTTACGGGTCAGCGTCTTCGCTACATTGAAGCAGCTGTCGGCGATCGACTCTATCTCGCTGACGATACGGAGCATGCCGGCGACGCGCATCTTACCTTCGGGACTCAGTCGCCCTTCGGCCACGCGGTTGAGGAATGTTCCGATCTCCATCTCCATGCGGTCGGAAATCTCCTCATATTTCTCAAGGCGGTTGAAGGTGGCCTGGAAGTCCTCATCCCTCTCGTCGAGGTGGATCATCTTGCGGGCCATCTCAAGCATACGCGCCACGCGCTGGCCGTAAAGCAGGATCTCTTTCTGCGCCTGGGTGATGTTAAGCTCGGAAGCCGACATAAGACCGCGGCCGATAAACTTGAGTTCGAACACTTCCTCCTCATCCTTGTGACGCTGCGGTATGATCCAGCAAACGATCTTGACATAGAGCTTCGTGAACCATATCATCAACATGAGGTTGAGGGCATTGAAGACGGTGGGATACATCGCGAGGCCGAAAGCGATGCTGCTCTGGGCCACTGCCGTGAGGCCTCCCTTTTCGTTAATGAGCGTGGTTGAGCGCATTCCGGCTTCCTGGGCCTGGGTGATGTCGAGGGGATTAAGGCCGTTGCAGACTTTGGTGATGTCGGCCACGAGTTCGGTGAACGGATGGAAGAAGCAGAGCACGATGAGCGAGCCGATGCAGTTGAAGAGCACGTGGCCCATCGCGGTGCGCTTTGCGGCGAGATTACCGCTGAGCGAGGCGAGCACCGGGGTGACGGTCGTACCGATGTTTCCGCCGAGGATAATCGCACATCCTAGTTCGAACGATATCCAGCCCTGCGAACACATGATGAGCGTGATGGCAAACGTGGCGGCCGAACTCTGGGCGATCATCGTGAAGACGATGCCGAGCGCGAAGAATATGAGCACCGAGCCATAACCGAGTGTGGTATAGTTGGTGACGAAGTGGAGCATCTCGGGATTCTCCTGGAGGTTAGGCACGTAGGCACTGATCAGGTCGAGGCCCATGAAGAGGAAGCAGAAGCCCACAAGGAATTCGCCGAGCGACTTGTAGGTGCTTTTCTTCATGAACATCATCGGCACGCCTAGCGCAAGCAGCAGGATGCTGTAGTCGGAGATGTTCACCTCAAAAGAAAAGGCCGAGATAATCCATGTGGTCGCCGTCGTGCCGACGTTCGCACCGAATATCACGGCCATTGCCTGTGCCAGCGACATGAGTCCGGCATTGACGAAACTCACCACCATCACCGTGGAGGCACTCGAGCTCTGGATCAAGGCCGTAATGAGGATACCGGTCAACACGCCCGTCACGCGGTTGCGTGTCATGATGCCAAGGATATTGCGCAGGCGGTCGCCGGCAACTTTCTGCAACCCTTCGCTCATCACTTTCATACCATACAGGAACATGCAGACTGCTCCCAGAAGGCTGATAAAATCGATTACGCTGTAATTCATCGGTCTATTTAAATGGGAATGCGACGCATCCTCTACCGGGAGGGCCGCTTTCGTTTATTTTTGCAAATATAATGTTTCCTCCGCATATTTTCTCTATTTTACCCCTAAATTTAGGCTCCAGCCACTAAAATTTCGTGATATCCGAGGTGCAGCTGCGACCCTGGCATCAAGAAATTTTAGTGGATGGAGCCTTAAAACAAATTGTTTTTATACAGGGGTTGCCGGAATGTCAGGATTTATCCGTATCTTTGCAGTATGGAGACGAGCATATTATTTTCGCACGACAAGGGATGCGTGCAGCTGCCGGAGGGGGCGATGCTGCCGCCGGTGACAACAATGACGGCCACCGAAGCCGGTAATCCGGCGTCAATGCGCCCCCGCGAGATCGCCGCCATCGTGGCCATGGGCCGCAACAATGAGATAGGATTCCGGGGAGACATGCCCTGGCATCTTCCCGAAGATCTGCGCCATTTCAAGCAAATCACGATGGGCAAGCCCGTCATCATGGGCCGCCGCACATGGCTCTCCATCCCGCGACGCCCGCTACCCGGCCGCACGAATATCGTGCTCTCCCGCGATGACTCATTCCAGACGCCCGGCGCCGAGAAATTCGCCTCTCTCGCCGAAGCCGTCGCCTCCTGCCCGCCTCCCGAAATCCCTTTCATTATCGGTGGAGGCCGGGTATACGCTGAGGCCATGCCTTTGCTCACCCGACTCTTCGTAACCCGCATTGAAGCAGACTTCCCTGACGCCGACACCTATTTCCCCACCATCGACCCCAAACGCTGGACCCTCGTAAATCAGTCAGAAAGCATGACTTCGGCCTCAGGCCTCACCTACCGCTTCGAAGAATATGAAAGTCGTCCTTATTAATAAATCCGACTCCACCGGAGGAGCAGCCGTGGTGACAATGCGGCTTATGACAGCCCTGCGCGAACTCGGCGTCGATGCCCGTATGCTCGTTGTAGAGAAACGCACGTCATCCCCCTACGTGGAGTGCGTCGCTTCTCCCACCCGTTGCAAGATTCCCTTCGTCGAAGAGCGCCTTAAAGTGTACATCGCCAACGGCTTCAACCGCGCCGACCTCTTTAAGGTCGATCCCGCTTCCGACGGCCTTCCCCTCTGGCGCCACCCGCTCGTGAAGGAAGCCGACGTCATCTGCCTCAATTGGGTGAACCAGGGATTCCTCTCCCTTCACGGCCTCGAAAAAATCCGGCGCCTCGGGAAGCCCGTGGTATGGACAATGCACGACATGTGGAACTTCACGGGCATCTGCCACCACGCCGGGACTTGCCTCCGCTGGGGCGCAGAATGCGGCGACTGTCCGCTGTTAGGGGCGCGCAAAGGGCCCCGCGATATGTCACACCGCGTGTGGCAACGAAAAGCGACCGCCTATGGCCCTCAGTCCAACGCTGCCGGACCGATACACTTCGTGGCCGTCTCAAACTGGCTTGCACGCCTCGCCAGTCAATCTTCACTGCTCGGCGATCAGCCCGTGAGCGTCATCCCCAACGCATTCCCGATTCCTGACGCCGTCACGCCCGCAACGCCCCACGAGGGCTTTGAATTCGTGATGGGCGCCGCTCGCCTTGACGACCCTGTGAAAGGCTTCCCGATACTGATTCAGGCAACCGAGGAACTGCGGCGCCGCCATCCCGAACTCGCGGAGAGATCACGCCTCACCACATTCGGCAACATCCGCAATCCGGAAGCCTTCGACCGCCTCGCAATCCCCCACCGCCATCTCGGGATGCTTGCCGGAGAAGAGAATATACGCCGGGTATATGCCGAAGCGGATGCCATAGTCTCCACCTCACTCTATGAGACGCTGCCGGGCACGCTGGTGGAAGGCCTCGCTTACGGAGCCGTGCCCGTGTCGTTCAGCCGCGGAGGCCAGAGCGACATAGTCGACCATCTCTCCACCGGCTATCTCGCCGAATGGAATGATGATCCGCACTTGGGCGCCCGTAACATAGCCGACGGACTCGCCTGGGCTGCGGAAAACGCCGGAGAGGCCATACGCAAGAAAATGTTCGGGAGTGCCCGTCAGCGTTTCGATGCCCCGGCCGTGGCCGAGCGATATGTCAGACTCTTCCGATCGCTGCTTTTTGAAGGCTCCGGAAACCGGAGATGACAATTTTATTAGCACTCATCGCGTTATATATGCTGAGTCCGGCCTGCCATGCACGCCGCGTTATTAATAACTACCTGATAATTCATGACTAATCTTTTTTCACGTATACGCACGTTTCTCCCGGCGTTCGCTCTTGCACTCACCGCACTCGGCGCCGCCGCAGGCACCGGCGCCGCCACCGATCCACGCTGGACAATTCATTCCACTGCATACAATCAGCCCCGGCGTATCGCCGAAAGTGCCGACCGCGTCTATTTCCTGATGCACCCCGGCCTATACGACCGTACGAAATTCAACCACTACTATAACGACGTGGCGGGCGCCATCTTCTATATCGACAAAGACAATATCGACGCCGGATTCAAGGATTTCGCACATCTGGTCGACCTCTCCGGATTCGACATCCGCATATTTGAGGTGGATCCTGAATCCGGGCTCGTAGCCCTCGCCTATACCGACGGGCTCATTGACATCGTGACGCCTGCCGGCGACGTGATAAGCGTTGACGCGCTCCAGCGAGCGCGCAATTTCCGCCGCGCCACGGTCAACACGCTTTATTTCGACCCGGAGACCGGGTTGCTCAACGTCTCCACCGACGGAGGATTCGCCATCATCAACCCGGCCACGGGTGAAGTCGTAACCGACGCCGACTGGCACGAGAGCGTGCAGGATATCGTGCGCTCGGGCAACCGCTATTTTGCCCTCATCGGCAACCGGCTCTACACCGCAGATGCTGACGCCAATATCTTCCACCGGGAGTCTTTCACACTGCTCCCCAACGTGCCGGTTAATAATATACTCCGGCTCCTGCCGTTTGCCGAGGATTGCGTGGCCTATGTCGCCAACAACGGATATATGTATTACTCCGCCATCCTCAACGACAAATGGTTCGGAAGCATCCTGGCGGTCTCCGGCGATATCATCAATGCCAATGCCACCCGCGTCGCCTCCGCCATCGAGCACACTATCCACCGGATTCCCGACGGCTATCTACTCGCTTCCTCCTCAAAGGCATACTACGTGACGCGCCCTGAGGGGGAGCGTTACCCCAGGCTGAGGAACATCGATCTTCCCGGCGGCAAACTGAACACCATCAGTTCTTACGACGGCACACACATCTGGCTGGCCGGAGTAAAACATACCAGTGGAAATTCCACATTTACGCTTGCCACCCTCGATGATGAGGGTGCGGTCGTCTCCACCACCCCGGAAATGATGATCAGCGCGCCACATGCGGCCAAGGATCTGCGATTCGCCTACTCTCCTGAACACGGCATGATCGCCGTGCCCATCACGCCCGGCATTCGTGCCAGCTTCACCGATTCGCAGATGCCTTTCATGGCAGCTTCATATAATGGCGAGAGCTGGACCGACTTGTCGCCCATCAACAATGACCTGAAGTTTATGGAGGGGAACACCTCGTTCATCAATTTCCTTAATAGTCATCCGTTCTATCCCATCGCGGCGCCCAACAGCTTCCTCATCGACCCTCTGCATCCCGATATGCTCATGGTTTCAAGCCTCTGGAACGGCATTGCCGCAATCGATATGAGGGATCCGACTCTCAAGCCTCACTGCCACATGGTGCCCAATACGCCCTACAACCTCTATAATGTGCAGAAGACATTCCCGGGCAGCAGCTGGTCAGGTCTGAGCGGACTCTACCTGATGGGCGACGATGCTGATGGAAATATCTGGGCCACACGTTCGAATCTCTACCCGCTCGACGACTCATCACAGGAACTCGTGCAGCTCTGGTATCTGACCCCGGAGGCCCGTAAGAATGCATTTGAGAACGGCGATACGGAGACTCCGGTGGAATGGAAGAAAATCGAACTGGATGGAGGAGTCTTCACCGAACTCTATTGCCAGGGCAAGGCCCTCAAGCACCCAAAGAACCGCAATAAGTTCCTATGGAACGGTCAGGCCACCAACAGCGACGGCCGAATGATGCGTATCTACGATCATAAGGGCACGCTCGACGACAACTCCGACGACACGCTTACAGACATCAACTTCTTCAGGCGCGACGACGGCTCACTGGGGTCAACCAACTATATCAATGATTATTTTGAGGACCCTGTGACGGGTGATATATTCGTGTTTGCCTCGACCGATCTTTTCGTGATCGACCTCGATTCGCCCGTGACCAACCGCACGATGGCAGCCCGTGCTCTCTCGCTCACAACTGAGGAGGGCAACCGGTTCACGCCGTTCATTCCTGAGAAAGCCTATCTGGCATGTCAGGATGAATATGGCCGCATCTGGTTCGCGAGCGATAAGTTCGGCGTTTATGGCATCAGTGCCGACCGCACGCGCCTCGTGGCTCATTTCACGGCCGAGAACTCCCCGCTCCCGTCCAACTGCGTGCTCGGCCTCGGGTGGAACCCGGCAAGCAAATCGCTCTTCATCTCCACGCCGCTGGCTGTGGCCGAAGTGAAGGTTGACGCCTCCGAAATAGTGAAGGATTCGGACATCGCAACGGTCAGCCCGGTAGTGGAGCCGGCAGCGGTCACTCCTGATTTCACCGGCACGGTAGCGATCCACAACGTTCCTGCCAATATGTCGCTTCGCGTGCGCGACGGCGAGGGCCGCACCGTAGCCCTGCTCACGACAGCCACCGATGGAGTAGCATTCTGGGATCTCCGCGATCTTGACGGCAACCCCGTACGCTCGGGGCGCTACTCGATTGTCGACGCCGGAGGCGACCCCGACTTCGAGACTATTCTTCTTCCCGTGGTGCGCTGATGACGCGCTGCTCGAACTCATCAGGATTTTCCGCACGGCGTTTAAGACGCGAGCGGTAGGTATAGACCGTCGACACCGAGCAGCGGAGGAACCGTGCGATCTTGTCGGCATCGAGGATACCGAGACGCATCACGGCCAGCACGCGCAATTCGGTGTTGAGTTTTTCTCCCGGCTTGAGCACAATGCGCCCGTCGGGCTTCAGAAGCCCGTTGACGTCATCGACAAACGTCGGATAGATGCTGAGCACGGCATCGTCGAATTTTGAATAGAAAGCCCTCAGCGTCTCGTTGACGATTTCATCTGAATCAAGCTTGCGCAGAATCCCCTTCACGTTTCCCTGCACGGCCAGATTGCGCAGTGCCGTGTGATATTTCTCAAGCAACGCGATATTGAGCGAACTATATTCCATGAAGAGGCCCGTGTATTCCTCGGCGATACGCGCCGAGCGCTTGATGCGTGCATTCGACCCGGCGAGCGCACTGTTCGACTTCTCAAGAGCGCTGTTGATATCTTCCAGAGCATGGTTTGCCTCATGCAGACGGTCGGAGAGGCCCTGAAGCTCCTCGTTGGAGCGCTGCACCTTGCGGTTGGCCTCCTCGACGCTGCGCCACTGCCGCGCGATGAAAGCGATCGCAATGATGAATGCCACCAGCAATATGGCCATAACGCAGAGCGACGACTTCAGGCGATCGCGGAGTTTCTTCTGCTGACGGTCGTAAGCCTTATCGATCACGGGAAGAATGCGGCCGGACTGCGCATTCTGCATCCGGCTGGCGTAGAAGTTGGCATCATCCAGACTCACCTTGACGTAATGATTGGCACGCTCGATATCCCCCTCGTCGAAGGCCTGCGTGGCAAGATCGCGGATAGCCATATTTTCTTTTGTCGCTCCCTTGATATCGGAAATGACGGTGATGGCCAGATATTTGCGGTAGTTGGCGATATCGCCCGACTCGCGATAGGCATTGGCAAGCGTCGACGCGAGGATCGAATAGTGGCGGTCGCCCGAACGGTAATGGTCGAGCGCGGAGGATATGTCGCCTATCACTTTCTCGTGCTTCTGCTCCTGCATGTCGCGGAATGCCCGGTTGATGATGTAGTCAAATGAATGATGCAGTGAGAGCGAGAGCAGCGAGTCGACGTAGAGCTTCCGGAGATTCATGGCATTGGCCGCATACTCGCCGTCGGGGAGATATTCCGATTCATACTGGTAGAGGGCGCTGTAGACACCATACATTCTCTGGAGTTCGAGCGTGTCAAGGCGGGAGCGGTCGATTGAATCGAGCATCTCGCGGGCCTCACTGAAGAGCCCGGCATGCGAGGCGATATCGGCCTTTGATATGCGGCTACGGTTCACTTCCTCGGGATCGCCGAGCATGGAGGCGAGGTTTCCGGCCACGGTCACATATTTCAGGGCCGAATCGCTCTTGTAGGATGAATACTCACCGGCAAGGAGTTTCGATAAGGCCAGGCGGCGCTGCGGGTCTGACGTCCGCGACAGGTCGGTCTTCAGCGTGCTGATGCGATGCTCGCGCTGATCCATATATTGCCCGGCCCGTTCGATTTCCTCATCCACCTCGGCATAGAGCTCACGCAGTTCGGGCGAACGTACGTAACGGTCGCCGCAACCGGTAAGGAACGTGGCACTGAGAATCCCCGCCGCAACCTGAAGCAATATCAAAAAGCGCCGCCACACCTGCGTGATGTGACGGCGTATGTCTATGGTCTGAATTTTTTTCATTCAATTATTCCGCCACGAGGAGGAAATGATTTTTCTTTCCTTTCTGGATGTGGATATATTTTCCGCCCAAAAGCGCGCCGTCATCAATCACGGCCGCCGGGTCGTTAAGTTTCTCCTTGTTCACGCTCACGCCGCCGGCCTGAATCATCTTACGGGCCTCCCCTTTGGAGGGGAAGACGCCCGTCTGCACGGCGAGAAGGTCGAGCACGGGAACCCCGGCCTCTATATCGGATTTCTTAACGCTGAATGTCGGGACACCCTCGAACACATCAAGGAGCGTGCGCTCATCAAGGCCACGGAGGGACTCGGCGGCCTTATTGCTGAAGAGGATGGCTGAAGCCTCGACGGCAGCTTCATAGTCTTTCTCGCTGTGCACCATCGTGGTGAGTTCTTTCGCCAGACGCTTCTGCATCGGACGTGCACTGGGGTTGGCTGCATGCTCCGCGGCGAGGGCCTCGATCTCCTCCTTCGTGAGGAAGGTGAAGATTTTGAGATATTTCTCGGCGTCGGCGTCGCTCACGTTGAGCCAGAACTGATAGAAGCGGTAGGGCGAGGTGCGCTCGGGATCGAGCCAGATGTTTCCGCTCTCTGTCTTACCGAATTTGCCGCCGTCGGCCTTCGTGATCAGAGGGCAGGTGAGGGCAAAAGCCTCGCCACCGAGTTTTCGGCGGATGAGCTCGGTGCCGGTGGTGATGTTGCCCCACTGATCCGATCCTCCTAGCTGCAGCTTGCATCCGCGGTCTTTATAGAGGGTGTAGAAGTCGAAGCCCTGGAGAAGCTGGTAAGTGAACTCAGTGAAGCTCAGACCGTCGCGGGCCTCACCGTTTAGACGCTTCTGCACGGAATCCTTCGCCATCATATAGTTGACGGTGATATGCTTGCCGATCTCGCGGGCGAAGTCAAGGAAAGTCACATCCTTGGTCCAGTCGTAGTTGTTTACCATCTCGGCGCGATTGGGGGCATCGCTGTCGAAGTCAAGAAACTTTGAAAGCTGTCGCTTGATTGCCTCCTGATTATGGCGGAGAGTCGCCTCATCAAGCAGGTTGCGCTCGGCTGACTTGCCGGAGGGGTCGCCGATCATGCCGGTTGCGCCGCCTATGAGGGCGAGGGGCTTATGGCCGCAGCGCTGAAAATGACGCAGCATCATCACGCCGCAGAGATGGCCGATGTGAAGAGAATCAGCCGTCGGGTCGATGCCGAGGTAGGCCGTGGTCATTTCTTTCTTCAGCTGTTCGTCAGTTCCGGGCATCATGGTGTGCACCATGCCGCGCCACGTAAGTTCGTCGATAAAATCCATATTTTATGTTATTTTTATTCAGTTAATATACTTTTGCCGCCCGACTTCCCCGCAAGGCTATCCGCCGGCTCGCGATTATTCGTAGATAAATCTTATCAGGGTCTTTCCTACGGCCTCAAGCGTGGCCGGATCGATATTGTCGAGATTATCGTCGGCGGTGTGCCAGGTTTCGGGGAATCCTGTCGACTCCTGATAGTCAATTATGTCAATTGCCGGAATACCGTTGCGCAGGAACGGGATATGGTCATCGTTGACCGCGCCTCCCACCGTTGAAGGGAACATCTCGGCATATCCTTCGCGCGCGGCAGCCCCTCTGAAGGCATCATCAAGGGCGCGTGCCGAGCGGCGTGAGAAGTATTCGGAGGCAAACCGGGCATTCTTGCCTCCTACCATATCGAGGAGCACCGCGCGCGCGGGGCGGTAGCCCGGCAGGATGGGATTCTCGGCGAAATAGGCCGCACCGAGGGCCCAGCTGTCGTCATCAGCTTCCGTGCCGTAGTCTTCAGAATCGATGAAGAGGATGTCGACCCCCTTTCCGGGGTTAACGGTGCCTAATAGGCGCGCTGCCTCCAGAAGCACGCCGACACCGCTGGCGCCGTCGTTGGCGCCGTCAATCGGCTTCTGCCGCTTCGCCGGGTCGCTGTCTTTATCGGCCCAGGGTCGCGTGTCGTAATGAGCCAGAAGGAGCAGACGGTCGCCCATCTCGGGATTGAAGCTCCCCATGATGTTGGTGGTCTTGAGGATGGTGCCGTCCCAAGCGGGGAGATCAGCTTTCTGTAGCGTCACAGCGGCACCGTGGCGGGCAAGTTCGGAAGCAAGCCATCCGGCACAGGCCTCATGGGCGGCCGTATTGGGCACTCGCGGACCGAATGCCACCTGCCGCGCCACATTCGAATAGGCGCTGTCGCGCTCAAACACCGGCAGCTCCTTGACGGATGAGGCCGCATAAACAGCGGCGGTGTCGTCGGCACCCTGAGCCGCGGCGTTGCCGGCCCGGGCGCAGTTGAGCACCAGCGCCGCGCACATCAGCCCTATCCCTCCGAGCATCCCCCGGATTATCTTATCTCGCTTATCTTCTTGCATATTGCAAATTTACTAATTTTTGACCATCCAAACAAATATTTCACTGCTATGATGACCCCGCCGCCCATTCTTTAAAAAATATAGACTCACTATTCGCGTTCAATTATTAAATGAGCAGAATCGCAAAATTACTGGTTTTAGTCGGCACCCTGATGCTCTGCGGCCTCTTCGCGGCCTGCAGCACGAAAAAGAACACCGCTGCCTCCCGGCAGTGGCAGGCGTTCAACACGCGCTATAACGTCTACTTCAACGGCAAGACCAATTACGATGAACAGCTCAAGGCTATGGAGGCCGCCTATCAGGATGATTATACACGCCGCACCCTCATCCATCCGGCCGAGGCATACGCCGACCCTAAGCGCCCCCAGCCCTCCGGCTCGTTCGATCGCACGATCGAGAAGATGCAGAAGGCGATCCAGCTCCATTCGATAAAGAAGAAACCGGCTAAGAAGGGCTCTTCGGCAAAGGAAAAGGCATTCCGCGCGCGCGATGAATTCAACCCGTTCCTGCATAACGCGTGGCTCACGATGGGAAAGGCGCAGTATTATAAGGGTGATTTCGCCGGGGCGGCCACGACATTCCTCTACATCTCGAAGCATTTCAAATGGCTGCCGCAGGTGGTCACGGAAGCGCGTCTCTGGATGGCACTCTCCTATTGCGCGCTCGACTGGACTTATGAGGCGGAGAATACGCTCCATCTCGTCAAGGAGAAAGACCTCACCAACCGCACGCTTCGCAATCTCTATTGTCTGGCGCAGGGGAATTATTATGTGCGCACGGATAATTATGAGTCGGCAGTGAAATATCTGTCGGAGGCGGTGAAGTATGCTCACGGAAGCCAGAAAAACAGGCTCTGGTTTCTCCTGGGCCAGATGTATTCGTCGTTAGGCCGCAAGCGCGATGCCTACGAGGCCTATAAGAAAGCCGGCTCGGGCGTTGCCACGGATTACCGCACGAAGTTCAACGCGCGCATCAAGCGCTCGGAAGTGTTCGAAGGTTCCAACATCAAGGGGGAGGTGCGCTCACTGAAGGCCATGACGCATTATGCGCGCAACTCAGAATTTCTCGACCAGATTTATTACGCGATAGGCAATCTCTATATGTCGCACCGCGACACGACGCAGGCTCTTGAGAACTACCGTCTGGCGGCGGAGAAGTCGACCCGCAACGGTATCGACAAGGCGCTCGCGCAACTCGCTCTGGGAAATATCTATTTCAACCGCGGGGAATACGTGCTCGCCCAGCCCTGCTATGCGGAGGCCGTGCCTCAGCTGCCCGAGACCTATCCTGACTATAAGATGCTGAAGCGCCGCAGCGATGTGCTCGACGAACTGGCACTCTATGCCGGCAACGTGCAGCTGCAGGACTCCCTGCTGACTCTGGCGAAGATGACTCCCGAAGAGCAGCAGGCTGTGGCCGAAAGGCTTGCACGCGAGCTCATCGAGCGCGAGAAGAAAGAGGCCGAGGAGGCCCGGCGCGCCGAATATCTGGCCGAGCAGGAGGGCAAGACCCCCGACGGTATCAAGAAGGATGAGGGAAACACCCAGAATTTCCTCACCAACGGCGATAAGTCATGGTATTTCTATAACACCATGACTAAAAACCAGGGTAAGACCGAGTTCCAGCGCCGCTGGGGGGCGCGTAAGCTTGAAGACGACTGGCGCCGTCGCAATAAATCGACGTTCTCGTTCTCAGATGAGGATGATGGTGATGACGATTCCGCGCAGGCTGATGAGACCGTGGGTGCAGAAGCCGCCCCGGAAACGGAAGAGGAGAAGGCAAAGCGCGATGCTGCCTCCGATCCGCATAACCCGGAATATTATCTGGCACAGATTCCCAAGACTCAGGAGCAGATCGACGTGGCGAATGAGGTGGTGCAGGAGGGTCTATACAATATGGGCCTCATCCTGAAAGATAAGCTTGAGGATTATCCGGCCGCACGCCGGGAGTTCGACCGCCTGCTGAGCCGCTACCCGGATAACGTGTATCGCCTTGACGTCTATTATAATATGTATCTGATGGCGGTGCGTAACGGCGAGACGAGTGTAGCCGAGATGTGGCGACGCCGCATTCTCGAGGATTTCCGGGACTCCCCTTACGGCAAAGCGATGGAAGACCCGGCCTATTTCGAGAATCTCCGCCGCATGAACGAGATTCAGGAAGACATATATGCCGATGCATATCAGGCCTATCTCTCCGACCGCAACGGCGAGGTGCATGCGCTCACAGCGAGGATGGAGCGTGATTATCCGCTCTCGAAGATACTGCCGAAATTCCTCTTCATTGATGCGCTCTCCTATCTGACTGAAGACAATGTGCCGAAGTTCAGGGAGCAACTTACGGCTCTTCTCGACCGCTATCCCGACACTGATATGACCGACGTGGCGGGAGGTATCATGCGTGGTCTGCGTGCAGGGCGCACCCCGAAGGCCGGACTCTCCAACACGCGCGGTATGCTCTGGGAGATGCGTCTCTCGAATGACTCCATCAACCCGACCGATGGCCAGCCGGCCAACTTCGAACGCGACCCGAATGCGCCACAGTACCTCGTGCTTGCCTTCCCGCGCGACTCCGTAAATGCCAACCTCGTGCTATACGACGTCGCCCGATTCAATTTCTCCTCGTTCGTCGTGCGCGACTTCGATCTGGAGCCGATGAGTTTCGGCAATGTCGGACTCCTCGTCATCAAGGGCTTCGGAAATCTGAAGCAGCTCGAACATTACCGCAAGGTGATGGCCCAGAAGGAATTTGAATTGCCGGAGGGCGTGCGTCCCATCATGATAAGCAAGGCTAACTTTGAACTACTTCTCCGCGAAGGGCGTTCTTTTGAAGAATACTTCCGCTTCGAGGAGGAGACACCTCCCGACGGGCTTCCTCCCGTGCCGCAACCGGATGAGGAATCCTCTGATGATCCGGCGCCCGATGGTGATGAGCTGCCTGAAGATGAGCTGCCACCCGACGCGACGAAGCCCGACGATGAGCAGCCGGCGGAGGAGACGCCGACGGAGCATACGCCTGACGTAACCGAAATTTCTTCTGAAGAGCAGGAACCTGATAACTGATTATACTATGGATAAAATACTCTGGGCCGACGACGAGATCGACCTTCTGAAACCACACATACTATTCCTTAAGGCGAAGGGCTACGACCTTACCACCGTCTCCAACGGACGCGATGCCCTCGACGCCCTCGATAATGACGTCTATTCGCTCGTGCTGCTCGATGAGAATATGCCCGGAATCTCGGGCCTCGAAACCCTCGACCTCATCCATGAGCACCATCCCGACGTGCCTGTCGTGATGGTCACGAAGTCGGAGGAGGAGAATATTATGGACCAGGCAATCGGTAACCGTATCGCCGATTATCTCATCAAGCCGGTAAATCCGAATCAGATCCTCCTTTCCATCAAGAAGAATCTTCATAGCCGCGAGATCGTCAACGAGCAGGCAAGTTCGGATTATCAGCAGGATTTCTCCAAGATCTCGCAGAACATCAATATGGCTGCCTCAATCGAGGACTGGATGGATGTCTACCGTCAGCTCGTGAAGTGGGAGATAAAGCTTGCCGAGACGGGCAACCCGATGGAGGAGATGCTGCTGCTCCAGAAGCGCGATGCCAATTCCAATTTCTGCAAGTTCGTGAAGCGAAATTATGAAGACTGGGTCACCGATGAGGATCATCCGTTGATGAGCCACGAGGTGTTCAGGCGCCGTGTCTTCCCGCTGCTTGACCGGGGGGAGAAGGTATGCTTCTTCCTGATTGATAATTTCCGACTCGATCAGTGGCGCGTGCTTCAGCCTATGCTTTCCGAATTTTTCAATATCTCGGAGGAGCTCTACACAACGATTCTTCCCACTTCGACACAGTATGCCCGTAATGCAATTTTCGCCGGCCTGATGCCCTATGATATCGCCACGATGTACCCGAAGCTATGGGTGGAGGAGGATGAGGACGAAGGCCTCAATATCCATGAAGAGGAACTTATCCAGACTCAGCTTGACCGATTCCGCCGTAAGGAGAAATTTTCCTACACCAAGCTCAACGATTCGTCGGCCGGCGAGAAGTTCATGCAGCGACTCAACAGCACGAAGGATATGCCGCTGCAGGTGGTCGTGCTCAATTTTATCGATATGCTTTCGCATGCCCGTACGGAATCCAAGATGATCCGCGAGCTCGCCAACAGTGATGCCGCCTATCGTTCGATCACGGAGTCATGGTTCCGCCATTCGTCGACGCTCGATATCTTCCAGCGGCTGTCGGCGCTCGGGTATAAGGTGGTGCTCACCACCGACCACGGCACGATCCGCGTCGATAACCCGATTAAGGTCGTGGGCGACCGTAACACCAACACCAACCTCCGCTATAAGGTCGGAAAGAATCTGAATTACAATGCGCGTCAGGTCTATGAGATGCACAACCCGAAGAAATTCGGGCTCCCGGCGCCTAATCTTTCGAGTTCGTTTATCTTCGCGCTGAATGAGGATTTCTTTTCATATCCGAATAATTATAACTATTACGTGCAATATTATACAGGCACTTTCCAACATGGCGGTATCTCGCTTCAGGAGATGCTTGTGCCGCTGGTGACGCTCACTCCGCGCCGCTGATGCGACGTCCTGGATATAACTGAAAGTTTTCGAGTGTTATGAAGTCGCTGATTTACATAATTCTGGGAGTGCTGGCTCCGTTTGTGGCGACGGCTTCGCAGTCGTCGCTGGAGGAGGTGCGCCGCAAGGCCGCAGGGGGTGATGCAGAGGCGCTTTACCATCTCTCGATGATTTATGAAAGGGGCTTCGACACGATTCCGGCAGACTCGGCGCTCTCTGTGCGCCTGCTGAGGCAAGCTGCGGAACTGGGTCACACTCCGGCGCAAAACTGGCTCGGTTATCTTTACGGACTCGAAACTCCTCCGGGGGCACCGCGACTCCTCCCCCACCGCCGCGACTCGGCGCTCTACTGGATTCGTCTGGCGGCGGATGCCGGCGATGCGAAAGCAGCCAATAATCTCGGATATCTCCTTCTTGAGGATGCGGAGGCGCAAGGTGAGGATGCCGATTCGCTTTCTGCCGACAGGCTGAGGGAGGCGGCGGCCTATCTGAGTCAGGCGGCCGACGCGGGACTCCCGGCGGCAATCACGATGCTCGGTTCCCTCTATGTCGGGGGCCGGGGAGTGGAGAGAGATTCAGTGCATGCCGACTCGCTCTTCAACGTAGCGTTAGGAAAGGGATTCCCTGACGCTCAATTGCATCTGCTCAATCTCAACGGGGCCCGATGGATGGACGCGCCGGAGACGGAAAGGCTCGCCATCGCCGAGCATTACGCCGGACTGCGGGCTCACGTCATAGCCACCGCGTTGCTTGAGTCGCTGACTCTGCTGCCTGATTATATAAGCGCGGAAGATTCCGTTTCGCCGGCTGGTCCGGTGCTCAGCCTCGAAGAACAGGCTCGGGCGCATACCCTCTTAGGCCACGCCTACTCATTAGGGCTGGGCACCCCGTACGATCACAAGGCCTCCAACCGTCATTTCGCCGTGGCCGCCCTCATGGGCAATCCGGAAGCGGCCGCCATTTTTGCCGAGACCTTAGATATCTTCCCCGATGTAATGACCTCCCTCTTCTCTCCCGCAGAACTTGCCGCAATGGAGGCGGCCGGCCTCGACACGTCAGCGACAGCCGCCGACCTCCGACACGAAGAATAAGCAAGCGAAGATTGAG
>CAMWYR010000030.1 GCA_947178505.1 uncultured Muribaculaceae bacterium
CCCCCCCCCCCCCCCCCCCCCCCCCACCCCCTTTTTTTTTTTAAAGCTGAAGACGGCATCCGTCTTCATGCCTAGTCTGGGGGGCGGGGAGATGTGTATACGAGACTGGGGGGGGAGGGCTTGCGGGCGAGGATGTAGACGGGGCGGTAGGTGAGGGCGCGCACGTGGGCCATGTCGCCTATGGAGATAGGCGATGATTGGGCCGATCCGGCAACGCCGGTGTATTTCAGATGCATTAGCATCTCGCGCACCGAGCGGAATTCAATCCGGATCGCTTCCGATTCAATCAGAATGTCATCGAAATAGGGATCGAGCCACTCCCTGAGCTGCGCTTCCGTCGGATAATGGAGTGGCGACGGACGCACGGCGTCAAGTTCCTCCATATTGCCCGGAAGGAAAGTCGAGATTGCCAGTACGCCTCCCGGCGTGAGCCTCTCCGAACATAAGCGCAGAAAACGGGGAATATCGGCAAACCACTGTATGGCCGATGCCGAGACAATACAATCCCACTCGCGCGCCTGACGCTCAATCCATCGCTCGGCGTCCTCCACCACATATTCCTCCCTCTCCGAAATACCAAAAGGCCCCGTGCCTGTGATGTCGACGAAAGTCACCTCCCGCGGTGACAGCAACCGCCCGTACTCCTTTGAGAAAAGCCCCGTGCCGCAACCGATTTCAAGTACCGACGGATGTGCTTTTGCATTAGCCCCATCAAGCATCGCCGCAAGACGCATCGCCGCCGAATACTGCGCGATGGCATTCCGGTCGTACGACCCCGAGGCCTTACTGAAACGTCTCGACACCATCCCCGTATCAGCAATCACCATCCTCGCTACCGATGAGAAAGAAGGAAGATGTGCCCCGTTAAGTTCTACGATCTCAACATCCAAAGCCTTCTTCCAGGAATTACGCTGATTTTCCGGCGGGAAAATCCTGTCGTCGCGTGAGATGAAGGCCCTTACCCACGGAAGCCTCTCCGCCTCAGAGATCCTTCCCGACGCCTGCAGATCCATCATGTTCGCCAACTGCTGACGCAGATTCCCAATGTCGCGCGACGCCGCCTCATGTAATTCCGTCGCTTTACGGCGATCGCCCGCCATACGCAGTCGGAACTTATAGAGATTCCTCTCGTCAAGCCCGGCCAGCGTACCGTTAAAAATTTCGATCGGGATGCCGTCAGAATCATCAGCCGGACTCAGCGTACCGTTAATGGCAAACGCCGCAGTGATCGCCTCCTTACGTGAGATCAGCGATGAAGCCGCCACTCCCAGCGACCACGCGAAAACATACACCGTGTAATATCGCTCCAGAAAAGAATCATCAAGCGAAAGATCGGTGAAATCGTATGCAACCGCCACATCCCATCCCGGCAGCGCAATATTATCCACTGCCTCCGGCCCCGCACTCCAGCCGGCCATGATGAGAATCAGACGTGTGTTGTCGGGTTCGCGGTTCAGAAATTCTACCTTCACTTCTTCAAAATTTAAGCGGCCGTCAGTCGCGCCGGGTGATACGTTTCAATGTCGCGCCAATAGTGTCAATCACACGGCTTACATCAGATTCCGACATATCGGCGTGCAATGAAAATCTGATTCTCTCGCCTCCCGGAGGCACAGTAGGGCGCCGGATCGGCAACGCCAGGATGCCCTCCTCTTCGAGAGCCTTTGAGAGCGCGAGGGCGGTGCGAGCATCTCCCGTCATCATCGGTACGATCGGCGACACCGACGGATTCGGCTCGCCCGTAAGCGAGACAATTCCGTCGCGAAACTGCCGCGAGATCTCCGCAAGATGCCGGCGCCTATCATCCATCTCCGCCAGCGCCTCAAGCATCAGAAGCGTCCAGGCCGCATTGGCCGGGGCAATGGCCGTGGAGAAAATAAAACTTCTCGCCGAATTGATGATATACTCCTTAAGCAGGCCCGAGCAGACCGCGAACGCACCGCTTGATGCGCAGGCCTTCCCGAATGTGCCTATGATGATGTCGGCTTCCGCCGTAAGTCCGAGTTCGGCAAGTTTGCCGGCACCCTTATTGCCGAATACCCCCAGCGCATGCGCTTCATCCACATAAAGCATCATCTTGGGAAACTCCTGCCTCAACGCCGCAATTTCCCTCAGTGGCGCCATATCGCCGTCCATACTGTAGACTGATTCCACCGCCACTATAATTCGGCCATACTTATCCGACTGCGTCTCAAGAATACGGCGCAGTGCCTTCACGTCATTATGCGCGAACCTGCGGTAATCCGCGCGCCCGAGTCTTATTCCGTCGATCATTGAGGCATGGATAAGCTTGTCGCAGGCCCAGAGAGTGTCGGGCACACTCAGCGCCGAGATCACTCCCGTGTTGGCATGATAGCCCGAATTGAACAGCAACGCCGGGCGATTGTATAGCTGTTCAAGATAATTCTCGAGTCGTTCATATATTTCCTGATCGGCGGCAAGCAGTCGCGACGCCGACGATGTCATCGACACCTTTCCGAACCTGCCGTGAAACTCGCCCATAAAGGCGGCCCCAATTTTCGCAAGCCCCATATAGTCATTGGTCGTCAGGTCGATCAGCGGAATGCCGTTGCGGTCGGGCGGAATCGCCCGGCGTCTGCTTTCGGCTTCATACTCGCCGAGAATCTGCGCATAGATATCTGTGGGCATCATGGGCATACGAGTTTGAGCAGCGCATCACAAAGTTTGTGGAGTTGCGCGTCGGTAATTGCCATATAGGGAGGCATGATATAGGCATTCCTGCCGAAGGGACGGATCCACACGCCTTCCTCAACGCAGCGCTTCTGAAATTCCGCTAAGTTCACATCCTCCTTCAGTTCGATTACGCCTATTCCGCCCAGCACGCGTACATCCTTCACAGCCGGGTGGCTACGTGCCGGCTCGAGCCTTTCTTTCATGATCGCTTCTATCTCGGCGATGCGCTTCTGCCAGGGCTGCGAAAGCAGCAGGCGCGTTGAAGCCAGCGCCACCGCGCAGGCCAACGGATTCCCCATGAATGTCGGGCCATGCATCATCACTCCGCTCTGCGAGTCGGAAATCATATCGGCCGTGCGGCGGTTGGCAACCACGGCCGCGAAGGTCATGAATCCCCCCGTGATGGCCTTTCCGATAAGCATGATATCGGGTTGCACGCCGGCATGTTCCCACGCGAAGAGTTTGCCCGTGCGGCCGAAGCCGGTGGCGATCTCATCAAAAATCAGAAGCACGTTGTTCTCATCGCATTCCTTGCGAAGTTCGCGCAGATACTCCGGATGATAGAACCGCATTCCGCCGGCGCCCTGCACCACCGGTTCGAGAATCACGGCGGCAAGCGTTGCGGCATTTTCCCGGATGATTCTGCGCATCGGTTCGAAATCAGCGGAATCCCACTCATCGCCGAACTTGCACTGCGGAGCCGGTGCAAAGAAGCGGATAGGGAGCGCCGGACCGAAAGCCCCGTGCATGCCCGTCACCGGGTCGCAGACAGACATAGCGTTCCACGTGTCGCCATGATAGCCGCTCCGGATTGTGGCGAAATTTGTCTTCTGAGGGTTATCGTGAGCCTGCACCGCCATCTTCATCGCCACCTCAGTAGCAACCGAGCCCGAGTCGGCGTAGAAGATATGCTCCATATCGGGGGGCAGGATCTCAAGGAGGAGCTTGCCGAGTTCGATAGCCGGATCATGCGTAAGGCCGCCGAACATCACGTGCGACATAGTCTCAATCTGCTTCCGGGCTGCCTCAATCAGCACCGGATGACTATAGCCGTGAATCACGCACCACCACGATGACATGCCGTCGATCAGTTCGCGGCCGTCGGCAAGCGTGATCACCGCGCCCGATGCGCTCTTCACCTTATAAGTAGGAAGCGGTGAGTGAGTTGACGTGTAGGGATGCCAGAGATGATCGCGGTCGAAACTGTCGTGTAGCGTTGCGCGGGCATCAGCCGGTTTGATATTATCTGTGTCGGATTTAATTGCGGATTTCATGAGTGTTGTCAGCTTGGATCCACATCATAGTAGATCTGTGTGTTCTTTATATCGGTATTGACGGCGCACTGCTCATAAAGTGTGCGTAAGATTTCCTTTACTTTTTTCATAGATGCCGTGGCTTCAACCTTGAGCATAATCAACTGAAGATACCAGAGCGCCACGCGGCCCACGAAGGGTTTTTCGGGCCCGAGCAAACGGTTGCCGAAAATGCCCCTGAGCTGCTTGGCGAAGAGTATGGCGGCGCGGTCGACCGTCGCCGCATCCTTACTGCGCAGGTAGATGTTGATGATTTTCGTGAAAGGAGGATAGGCATATTTCTCACGTTCCTTTATCTCCATATCATAAAATGCGCGGTAATCGTGGGTCTGCACATATTTCAGCACCTCGTTGCCGGGGTCGGTGGTCTGAATTATCACCTGGCCCTTCTCCCGACGGCGTCCGGCGCGACCGGCCACCTGCTCAAGCATATTGAATGCCCTTTCATTACTTCGGAAATCTGGGAAATTGAGCAGGGTGTCGGCATTGATCACTCCCGCCACGCGCACATCACCGAAGTCGAGCCCCTTGCTCACCATCTGCGTGCCTACGAGGATGTCGGTGTCGTGTCGCGCGAATTCCTCCACGATCTCCTGATGCGCTTCCTTGTTGCGGGTAGTGTCAAGATCCATGCGCGACACGCGCGCCTCGGGAAACTGCTCATGCGTCTCCTCCGCGATACGCTCCGTGCCGTAACCGAACGTCTCGATACTGTTCTGACCGCAGGCCGGGCACACCGAGGGCAGCATGCGCGTGAACCCGCAGTAATGACATTTCAGCAGATCGTTGCCCTTATGATAGACGAGCGACACATCGCAGTTCTCGCACTTCGGGGTCCAGCCACACTGCTTGCACACCACTACCGGAGCGAAGCCACGGCGGTTCTGGAAAAGAATTGTCTGGCGCCCATCCTTGAGCGCGCGCCTGATGCTCAGGCGCATCGGTTCGGAGAGAATGCCCGAGTTGAGTTTCTTCTTCCGCTGCTCGCGCATGTCGATGATTTCGACATCAGGAAGCACTGACCCGTTGTAGCGCTCACTGAGCGTGACGAGTCCATATTTCCCGTTGAGCGCTTTATAATAGGTCTCCACCGAGGGGGTTGCAGACCCGAGCAGCACCTTGGCGCCATGCATCGATGCTAATACCATCGCCGTGTCGCGCGCGTTGTAGCGCGGTGCCGGTTCGAACTGCTTGAAACTGCTCTCATGCTCTTCATCAACGATCACAAGTCCCAGGCTGGAAAAGGGGAGGAACACCGACGAGCGTGCCCCGAGGACCACGAGCGGTTCGGTGGTCTCGAGCAGACGCTTCCAGATATCCACGCGCTCGCTGTCGCTGAACTTAGAATGATACACGAGCAGACGGTCGCCCAATACGCGTCGGAGCCGGTCGGTAAGCTGAGTGGTAAGTGAGATTTCGGGCACGAGATACAGCACCTGTCGCCCTCCGTCGAGCATTTCATTGATCAGGCGGGTGTATATCTCCGTCTTGCCACTCCCCGTTACGCCATGCAGCAGCACTGTCTGCGCATCCTTGTAGGCATTCTTTATTTCGCGGATAGCCGTTGTCTGCGCCTCCGATAGCTGTGGGGGCGCGGCCGTGCGTGTACCCTGCGGATTGTATCGGTTGACGCATTTCACCTTCTGACGGAATATCCCCTTGTCGATCATTGCCCGCAGAATGGCCGGCGATATCCCGGCGGTCTGAAGAAGTTCTTGGCGCGTCACCTCCCTGACATCGGAGCCGGGCTGCACCCACTTCGACATATCCAGCCAGCTCACAAGAGCCTTCTCCTGCTGGCTCGAGCGGCGCGTCTTATCAAAAAATTCATGAAGTCCGTCGTGATCTCCGCGCTCCAGAGTGAGCTCGATCATCGTGGTTCGCTTCGGACGGTAACGCTCCACGACCTTCTCATCGATATTGACGATGCCTTGCTCAAGAAGGCCATATACAACCGAGGCAGTGTTTTTAAGCTTCAGTTCCTTGTCGATATCGGAAAGCCGGAGCTTCTTCTTCTCCTCCAGCAACATCACGACCATAGCCTCGCGTTCGCTGAGGTCGATCCCTTCGGGGCGACCATATTCCTCATTGAGGGTGACGTAGGTCTCGCTCTCCGGTTTCAGACCGGTCGGTACAGCAGCCTTGTATACTTCTCCCACCGTGCAGAGATAATAATCGGCGATCCAGTTCCAGAGCTTCAGCTGAGGATACTTGACGATGGGCATGGGGTCGAGCACAGCCATGATCGGCTTCACCTCATATTCCGGCTCATCGTTATGAAGGCGCTCCACAATTCCGGTGTAATATTTCTTACGGCCGAACTGCACCATTACGCGCGAACCGGTCTGCACCATTGCCTCCATTTCCGGCGGAACGGAGTAAGAAAAAGTGCCGTAAATCGGCAACGGAAGAATTATTTCTGCGAACATACTGCAAATTTAAGGATAATTACGGAATTTTTCTTAATTTTGCATCGAAACAAAACCGAAACAATATGAAAAAGACTAAAATTTCTGTATTGCTTCTGCTGCTTGCGCTTTTCGCAGGCTTCTCGGCACAGGCAAAGACCGGTTTCAGCATCGGTCCGAAAGTAGGTATGAATGTGAATAAAATGAGCTTCTCCGGCTCCAAGGTGCTTGATGGCCACAACCGTTGCGGCTTCACCGGCGGTGTCACTGCGGAGTTCATCGTGCCGATTATCGGCGTAGGTGCTGACCTCTCTGTGATGTATTCGCACATGAAGAGCTATTATACCATTACGACAACTGATGTGCCGGGCATTCAGACCGGAGGTACGGATCTGGGATATACGGTACATGGTAATTTCTTTGAGATTCCTCTTCATATCAAATATAAACTTGGCCTCCCTGCCATTGAGTCGATCATTTCTCCCTATATCTATACAGGACCGTCGGTGGCGTTCAAGATCAGCGGTGAAGACAGCTATATGGGCACGAAGAAGACCCAGTGGGGCTGGGACCTCGGTCTTGGCATTGAGCTTATCCGTCATCTCCAGATCGGTGCGGGCTATACATTCGGTATAAACAAGCTCGTGAATAATCTGTATGACGATGTGAATGCAGGCCATGATGTCAAGGTAAAGAACAACTACTGGACAATAACAGCAGCCTGGCTCTTCTGATAAAGCGGCCTGCGTAAGGAAGCCGATAAGAATCGGATAAGCCTGACGCGATGATATAGACTCAATATGAAGAAAATATTTCTTTTCCTGATATGTTTGGCCGTGGCTTTCGGAGCTTCGGCCAAATTCCGTGTCGGTCCGACTGTCGGCGTTAATTTCGAGCGTTACTACTGGGAGCAGAAACTGATCAGCAACGGAGTGATTCCCGGTTTCAGTGCCGGCGTGCAATGTGAGCTGATGATTCCGGGTATCGGTTTCGGTATAGACTTCGGTCTGAAATATGCCAACCGTGGCGGAAAGTGCGGTTTCGGCGACCAGTACGTATGGGGAGTCGATAATATCGGTACCACAGATCTCCGCATCCACACCCTTCAGATTCCCCTTAACCTGCGTTTCAAGTGGACACGCATGGATGGCTTCGAGAATACGCTCGCGCCGTTTGTATATGCCGGCCCGCAGTTTAATTTCAATCTCGCTCATTCAAAATGTCCTGCCGTGAGGAATTCCTCAGGTTCGGTCGGCATAGCCGTCGGACTCGGCGTGGAGCTCTTTAAGCGCTACCAGATTTCGGGAGGCTACGTATGGGACACGACATACGATGTCGAGACTTACAAACTTGATAATTTCAGTGCGCGCCTGCAGGGTTGGATGGTGGATTTTGCTGTGCTTTTCTAACCCCTACGGCATTCAGACGTTATAACAATAGCCGGCCTAAATATCGGTCGGCTATTTTCGTTAAGTTTATGCAGGCTCTCTTCCTAAATCGGGGAGCACTCTGCTCAATATTCAACCGATCATACATACTCTATGACTTATGGAAAATACAGAAAGTATCTCTGCCGAAGAGCAGACAAACATACCTGGCGAAGCGCAGGACGTAAATTCTCAGAACGGCGGCGAGGTTGATGAGGCGACGATCCTTCAGAAAACCATTGATAATCTCAAGACCGTGTTCGACCCGGAGATTCCGGTGGATATCTATTCGCTGGGCCTCGTGTATAAGATCGACTATACGAAAGAGGATAAGACTCTTCATGTGGATATGACGCTCACCGCTCCCTCTTGCCCCGCTGCCGATTTCATCCTTGAGGATGTGCGTCAGAAGCTCGTGAGCATCAAGGGCCCTGAGAAAGTAGACCTGCGCCTTGTGTTCGAACCCGAATGGAATCAGGACATGATGTCGGAAGAGGCTAAACTCGAACTTGGTTTTCTCTGATTCGGGCCCCTTGCTGTATGATTGCTTATTTTCTAAGTGATATTCATCTCGGAGCCCCTTATTTCAAGGACTCCAAGGCTGCCGAACGCCGCGTCGTAGCATTTCTCGATTCGATCAAGGATGAGGTGGATGCACTGTTCCTGGTAGGGGATATCCTCGATTACTGGTATGAATACCGGTATGTGGTGCCACGTGGATTCGTGAGGTTCTTCGGTAAGCTTGCCGAACTTGCCGACCGTGGCGTAAGGATAGTCTGGTATATCGGGAATCACGATATATGGATTTTCGATTATCTGCCGCAGGAACTCGGCATCGAGGTGGTGGATGGTTTTTCGGTCGAGGAAATTGATGGGCGCCGATTCCTGATTACGCATGGCGACGGCATCGGCCGCCTGAAGCCCTCCTTCAAGGTGTTGCGCAAATTATTCCGGAATAAGATATGCCAGAAACTCTTTTCAGGTATTCATCCGCGCTGGACAGTGCCGTTTGCCTACAACTGGAGTCATCACTCGCGCAAGGTGGATGGTCCGTCGGAGCAGGATGCCGAGCGTATGATGGAGAATGTGCTTACTTTCAGCCGCGAATATCTGCAGACACATCCCGATATCGATTATTTTATCTATGGGCATCTGCATCTTTTTGAAAGGGTGAAGCTGACGGAAACCTCCTCGCTCATAGTGTTGGGTGAGTGGATTGCTCGGTGCTCCTATGCACGTTGGGATGGCAATCAGCTGACAATGCATCAGCTCACAGAGTATGGAAAGCAAGGCTCCGGCTTAGGCTCCATCCACTAAAATTTCTGTTTCTGACAGAGCAACGGGAGATTTACGGCGGGTGCAAGGAATTTCCCCGGGATGGTAATAATTGCATAATTAATGAAGACGGAAATATGTTTTGCAACATGTTTTGCGTTTTTATACTAATTTTATTTGGTCAAAAAAAGTAAATTACTTAACTTTGCAGTGACCTAAAAAACAATCTTTTTTACCTTAAGATTTTTTACCTGTAGAAACTTATAAAGGGCGTGACCGTGATGGCCGGGCCCTTTGTAATTTTTTGTAGTTTCGATAATATTCATTATTTTTGGCAATGGAATGCTCTGTTTCCGCTTCTTGGTTGCTCTTAGCAGTGAGCGCTGAAGGTTACGATGTGTTCATTAAATGATATAAAAATATAAGTATCAATGAAAAAATTTATTTTAGCGAGCAGTGTGGTGATGTTGGTGCTGGCATCCTGCTCCACTGATCATGGCACGGTCACAATTAAGTTGCCCGACAATTACTCCGACAGCACGCTTGTCGTGAATCATGTGCTGATCGATAATATCTTCAATGCCACGCGTCAGGAAGATCTGAAGGTGAAATATGACACGCTGAAGGTAGACAACGGCGTTGCGGTGCTTGAACTTGATCAGGATGGCCCTGCACGCTATAGCGTGGAATCTCCGATGATGACAACGCAGGAACCTGAGTTCTATGCCGACGCAAAGGATAAACTGGAAGTTGTTATTAAGAAGTTCTCCCCGCTTGAATACACGGTGACCGGAACGCAACTTATGGACGATATCACGAAGCTCGCATCCGTCACTAATCCGATTCAGCAGGAGTATGTCGCGCTCGTGTCGGCCAGTGACAGTGTTCCCGAGGAGGTGATGAATCAGTATATGGCTCGCTATGATGCGGCGATAAAGAAATTTGTAGCCGAAAATCCTGAATCTCCGGCTGTGGCTTATGCTATCCTCGATCTTAGTACCGACGACTTCAAGGCCGTCTACGACAATATGTCGCCTAAGGCTAAGAAGTCGATCATCATGCCGTTTGCCGAGCTATATTACCGTCAGGTGTCCGAGGTGCTTGAGGCGCGCAGCCAGGAGGAGGCGCGCAAGGCAGAGGTAGCCTCCGGTAAGATCGTAGCACCCGCTTTTACGCTCCCCGACACTTCGGGTAAGAAGGTGAGTCTGGCCGACTTCCGCGGCAAATGGGTCGTGCTTGATTTCTGGGGCAGCTGGTGCGGATGGTGTGTCAAGGGATTTCCCGCGCTCAAGAAGGCATATCAGGAATATGGAGATCAGATAGTGATTATCGGTATTGACTGCAACGAATCGGAAGAAGACTGGCGCGCCGGACTTGCAAAATACGACTTGCCCTGGCTGCAACTCTATAACGGCAACGACCGTGCCCTTTACAACGATTATAACATCGAAGGCTTCCCCACCAAGGCCATCATAAATCCGGAGGGTAATCTCGTCGATCTCACCACTGGTGAGGACCCCTCATTCTTCACGCGTCTTGCCGATTTCGTTAAATGACCCCTGCCTCCTCTTCAATCCATTAATTTCATAGACTGGTATATTATCAGGGCCGGCGACTTCGACAAGTTGCCGGCCTTTTTATTTCTCTTCCTGCTTTCGGAGGAAGCGGCGGAGGATGATGATGACTGCGAGTTCGGCCACGAACACAAGAATCAGTCTGACGATCTCTCCCTTCTCAATCAGTTCGGGGGCAAACCAGAGGGTCATCGCAAAAAGGTAGATAAGCAGAATGCCCGGGAGCCAGTCGCTTTTCTTTAGTTTAGCCATTCTGAGAGTCTTTATTTTCGGATGAATTCTGCGGGGCGGGGCTCGCGTCGGCCGGAATTTCAGCCGTCTTCATACTCCGGCGACGGCGTGGCTTGGGCGTTGCCGGGCTTTTTTCCTTTGACACTGACTTGGAAACGGTTGATTTGGCCGCAGTTCGCGTTTTTTTGCTCCGTACGCTCTTTTTACGTGGCGTCTTAGCATTGGCCTTATCGCCACCTTCTGCCGCTGCATGAGCCGCTTTTTCGGACTTTTCAGCCATTTGTCGTGCATGCTGGATGGCCGCCTGGTCTTCAAACTCCCTGTAATACTTCGATGAGCGGTAGTCAAAGCCCACAGTCTGCAGGTAATCATAAATCGTGATGCAGGCGAGCGCATCAAGGGCGGCATACTCCTGCTGGTGCGAGGTGAGCACGGGAGCCTCCCAGTTCGACAGACGCTGCCCCTTCGAGATGCGCTTGTCAAAAAGAATGCCGTAAATCCGCGAAAGACTGTTGTCGGAAATATTGAAAGTCTTCACGTAATCCTGCAGTTCGACAAAACCCTTCGGTTCGAGCCGGCAGATCTTACGCAAGTTAATGAAGTCATCGTGAATTGAGAGGCCGATCTTCACAAGATTCTCATCTTCAAGGATAGCGGCCACGCGCGCCGGCATGCCTATAATATTCAGGCGGAAAAGGAAGCACTCGTCGGGCGTCGAGAGCTGAAGGAGCGCCACCCTGTGATGCTCACCACGCTTGAAAGAGGGTTTTGTTTCCGTGTCGAAACCGATTACGCGGGCACGGGCAAGCACGTCGGCAGCCGCGTCGATGGCCTCCTGAGTATCGACAACCGTGATATGGCGGTCGAAGGTCTCAGCCGGCAGTTCGGCTAATTCAGTCTTGGTGATCGACGTCTTCCAGATCTTGGGAATGTCGGCGAGATAGGAGGGGAGTTCGGTAGAGCTTTCCATCTTAATCTTTAGGATATACAGGTTAGAACACAAAGAATGAGAGAGACCCGGCTTAAATGGCCGATTCTCTTTCATTCACTCCACAATGTTTTCCCTCCTCTTGCGGCCGACAGAGCGTCTGAACCGCAGTATTGCAGAAACCGGCTTATATTTCCAGATAGCGGGTGTCCGGGAAGAAGGTTTCGAGCCACTTTCTAATATAATTACGCGTATCCTCGGCAATTATTTTATCTTTGTCGAAATACGTGTTATAAATCACGCCCCACAGCTCAATTCCGGCCGTCCGGAGCGAGTTGAGTGCAAGAAGGGTATGGCTGATGGATCCTAACCGTCCGTTCGTGACGAGCACAACCGGAAGGTGATTGTCGCGCACATAGTCGATGGTGAGATATTGTCCGATGAGAGGCACCATCAGCCCGCCTGCGCCTTCGATAAGCACCGTGTCATATCTTTCGGCAAGCTTATCGGCTGCCGTGGTGATTTTCACGAGGTCGATGCTCCTGCCGTCGATCCGGGCTGCAAGTTCCGGGCTGCAGGGGTAGGAGAATATCTCGGGAGCTGTCAGTCCCTCTTTGTCGACATCGAGCATTCCGATACCCATTATCCGGCGGTGCACCTCAATATCCTCGCTGACGCCCGTGTTGCCCGTCTGCACGAATTTCATCGTGATGGCGTTGCCCCCTTCCGAATTGATGAGGTTGGCGAGCCGGCCCGTGGCGTAACTTTTTCCTGCGTCAGTGTCAATCCCCGTAATGAATAATTTCTCCGGCCACATAGAATTTTATGATTTGCGAAACAAATCAAGGGGAGTCTCCCTGTGAAGACTCCCCCTGAATTTTTATTTTTTACCAAGCGAACATCGGGTATTCGTTCATCATTTCATTCACTTCCTGACGGACAGCCTTGATCGTTTCGGGATCATCGGCATTCGTGAGAACGCGGTCGATATAATTGGCGATCTTATCCATCAAGTCCTCCTTAGCACCGCGTGTGGTGATTGCGGCAGTTCCGAAGCGGAGACCGCTCGTAAGGAAGGGTGAACGAGAGTCGTAGGGCACCATATTTTTGTTGGCAGTAATGTCTGCCTCTACAAGCACGCGCTCGGCCTTCTTACCGCTCATCTCAGGGAATTTCGTGCGGAGATCCACAAGCATGCAGTGATTGTCCGTACCGTCGGAGATGATCTTATATCCCCGCTTGATGAGTGCCTGTGCGAGAGCATCGGCGTTCTTCTTCACCTGCTGAGCATATTCCTTCCACTCAGGCTGAAGAGCCTCTCCGAATGCAACGGCCTTGGCGGCGATCACATGTTCGAGGGGACCACCCTGAACTCCCGGGAACACAGCAGAGTCGAGCAGCGCCGACATCTTCTTGATCTCACCCTTAGGAGTGGTCTTGCCCCAGGGATTATCGAAATCTTCACCCATCAGGATAAGACCGCCGCGCGGGCCGCGGAGTGTCTTGTGAGTGGTGGTGGTGACCACGTGAGCATGCTTCACGGGGTTATCGAGAAGGCCGGCGGCTATAAGGCCGGCGGGGTGAGCCATGTCGACCATAAAGATAGCGCCGATTTCATCAGCGATCTTACGGATGCGGGCATAATCCCATTCGCGGCTGTAGGCGCTTGCGCCGGCTATGATGAGCTTCGGACGCTCCGCACGCGCTTTCTCCTCGAGCTCCTCATAGTTCACTCGGCCTGTCTCCTTATCAACAGTGTAGCTGATGGGCCGGAACATAAGTCCTGAGAAGTTGACCGGGCTGCCGTGGCTGAGATGACCCCCGTGGCTGAGGTCCATACCGAGGAACTTATCACCAGGTTCGAGACAGGCCATGAATACGGCCATATTTGCCTGGGCTCCACTGTGGGGCTGCACATTGGCCCATTCCGCGCCGAAAAGCTTCTTGGCTCTTTCTATAGCCAGATTTTCGGCCTCATCCACCACCTGGCAACCGCCGTAATAGCGCTTGCCGGGGTAGCCCTCGGCATATTTGTTGGTGAGGCATGAACCCATGGCGCGCATAACCTCGTCACTTACAAAATTCTCACTCGCGATCAGCTCGATGCCTCTGCGCTGGCGCAGGTGCTCGCGGTCGATAATCTCGAAGATTTCGTTGTCTCTCTTCATGTTGTTATGGTATTGGGGAAGTAAGGTTTATTCCGCTTCCCGGAATGGTTAGTTTTCAATTGGAGATTATTGATAGCTCCGGCATTATCAGCCGCCGAAGTTATCGTAATGGATGCTCGAAGGCTCTACTCCGAGGTTATACAGCATATTGTTGACTGCATTACTCATCGGGCCGGGACCGCACATATAATATTCGATATCCTCCGGAGCTTCGTGGTCTTTGAGATATGTCTTATACATCACGTCATGCACGAAACCGGGTGTGTATGCAACGCCTGCTGCATCGGCTGCCGGATCCGGACGGTCGAGCGCAAGATGAAACTTGAAGTTGGGGAAATCCTTCTCAAGCTGGAGGAAGTCTTCAAGGTAGAACACCTCGTTGAGCGCGCGCGCACCATAGAAATAATGCATCACGCGGTCGCGTGTGTTGAGCGTCTTGGTCATCCACATGATCTGCGCGCGGAGGGGAGCCATACCGGCACCGCCGCCGACCCAAATCATCTCAGCCTTTGAATCGACGATGGGATGGAAGTCGCCGTAGGGGCCCGACATCAGCACCTTGTCGCCCGGCTTGAGCGAGAAGATGTAGCTCGATGCTATGCCCGGAGGCACATCCATGAATCCGACCTGAGGTTTCGGCTTGAAGGGGGGAGTGGCGATGCGCACCGTAAGCATAAAGCGGTCACCCTCCTCGGGGTAGTTGGCCATTGAATAGGCACGAACAGTCTCCTCATCGTTTTTCGCCTTGAGTGCGAACAGACCGAATTTCTCCCATGCAGGCAGATATTCATCGCCGATAAGGCTCTTGTCGATATCTTTATCGTAATCGATCTCATATTTCGGAATGCGGATCTGGCTGTAGCTGCCCGGGATAAAGTTCATGTGCGCTCCCTCCGGCAGACGCACGATGAATTCCTTCATGAACGTCGCAACGTTCTTATTCGAGATCACCTCGCATTCATATTCCTTCACGTCGAGGGCTGCGGCGTCAACCATCACCTCCATATCCTGCTTCACCTTCACCTGGCATCCGAGACGCCAGTGATCCTTTATCTGCTTGCGAGTGAAATGCACTGCCTCAGTGGGGAGGATATCGCCTCCTCCGGAGATCACCTGCAACTTGCACTGGCCGCAGCTTCCCTTTCCACCGCAGGCGCTGGAAAGATGCACGTCGTTGTCATTGAGAGTGGCGAGAAGCGACTTGCCCGCAGCTGCGTGAAGCAGTTTCGATCCGTCGTTGATCGAGATTGCCACCTCGCCGCTGTTTACAAGCCACGATTTTGCCAGAAGGAGTATCACGGTCAGCACGACCACAATCACAAGGAATATCAGTGATGCCACCACCACATTATTCCAGAGAATTTCATTTAGGATTGTCATGTCAGAATTTTGTGATGGTTAGAGTTTGATTCCGAGGAAGCTCATGAAGGCAATGCCCATGAGGCCTGTGATGATGAACGTGATGCCGATGCCTCGCAGCGGTTTGGGCACCGCGCGCACGTCGAGCCGCTCACGGATGGCGGCGAGACACGTGATGGCAAGAAGCCAGCCGATACCCGAGCCGACACCATATACCGTGGCGGTCCAGGCATTGCTGAATTCGCGCTGCTGCATGAAAAGCACCGCACCAAGGATTGCACAGTTCACGGCAATCAGGGGCAGGAAGATACCCAGTGAGTTGTAAAGCCCGGGACTGTACTTCTCAATCACCATCTCGAGCAGCTGAACGAGAGCCGCGATCACCGAAATGAACATAATCAGGCCGAGGAACGACAGGTCGGTCTCCGCATACTCCTCGCCAAGCCAGCTCAGAGCGCCGGGAACGAGAATGAATTCATTGATGCACCAGCACACCGGCAGCGCGATCATAAGCACGAACGTCACGGCTACGCCAAGACCAAAGGCAGTCTTCACATTCTTCGACACGGCCAGATAGGAACACATGCCCAAGAAATAGGCGAAAATCATGTTGTCGATAAATATCGACCTAATGAACAGATTCAGATTTTCCATTATTCCTGAAGGTCTTTATTGATTGAGCGGTGAGCCCAGATTATACATGCTACTACTATCAGAGCCATCGGCGGAAGGATCATCATTCCGTTGTTCATATAGCCGGCCTCATACCATGACTCGGGGAAAATCTGGCAGCCGAAGAGCGTGCCGCTTCCGAAGAGCTCGCGGAAGAAGGAGACGATGATAAGGATGATTCCGTAGCCGAGGCCGTTGCCGATGCCATCGAGGAATGAGGGCCACGGACGGTTATTGAGCGCGAACGCCTCCAGACGGCCCATAATGATACAGTTGGTGATGATAAGGCCGATAAATACCGACAAGGCCTTCGATATCTCATAATTCCAGGCCTTGAGCACCTGATCGACCACGACTACAAGCGCTGCTACCACCACGAGCTGCACGATGATGCGGATCGAGGAGGGGATAGTGTTGCGGAGAAGTGAAATCACCACGTTGGCAAGCGCAAGCACCGCTGTCACTGAAATAGTCATCACGAGCGCCGGCTCCATCTTAGCTGTCACGGCCAATGCCGAGCAGATCCCGAGCACCTGAACAATCACCGGATTATCTTTCGACAGCGGATTGAACAGTGGCAAAAATGTCTTTTTTAAATTCATCTTCTATTTCGTTAAGATAAATTACTTTTCTGTTGTCTGACTCTCAAGTCGCTTGAAGTAGGCCGTGTAGGGAGAAAGTGAATTCTCAAGCATCTTCTGCACACCCTGGCTGGTGATCGTGCCGCCGCTGATGGCATGCACGTATGCTCCCTCCGAGGGTTCTTGACCATTTTTCACTACCTTCACCGACTGGAACGCGCCATCGGGTGCAAAGATATTCTTTCCTTCAAACTGATCCTGGAATGCCGGTTTCTCGATTTCGGCACCGAGTCCCGGCGTCTCGCCCTGATGTGCGAAATAGGCGCCGTAGATTGTGTCGCCGTTTGAATCCATGGCAATATAGCCCCAGATCGGACCCCATAGACCGGCTCCGTAGACGGGCACGATATACTTGAGTCCGGATTCAGTCTTACATTCAAACACGGGGAGCTCGCGCTCGTCGGCCGGCTTCTTCACTTCGAGAGCCATATTGACGTCAAAAGGATCTGTGGCACCGTCGACTTTCTCACCCTTCGAGTTCACGATATATGAAGCCTCGATATGCGAGCTGTAGAGCTCAGCCACGCTCTCGCCATCCTTCGGAGTAATAAGGGCTGCTGCAAGAATCTGTCGTTTGGTATCGTTGGCGATGTTTTCCTCCTGTTGCGGACGCAGGGCCTGATAGACCACTGAAAGAACCACACCCACGATAAGAACCAGCACTACGGCGTAGATGATGGTGTATGTATTGCTTTGTTTGTTCATGACTGCGGGATTAGGAGTTCTTGATTGTGATGCGGCGCTGACGGCGGCGGATATTCGAGTTAACTACGCAATAGTCGATAAGCGGAGCGAAGCAGTTCATGAGAAGAACCGAGAGCATCGCGCCTTCAGGATAGCCCGTGTTGTAGACGCGGATGATGATCGCTATCATACCGATAAGAGCGCCATAGATGTATTTCCCGATATTAGTACGGCAGGCGGTGACGGGGTCAGTAGCCATGAATACGATTGCAAACATGAAACCTCCGAGACCGAGCTGTTCGAACGGAGTCAGATAGGACACGGGATAGAGCGGGGATGCCCAGTTGTGGGCGATCAGTGCCATGAAGAATCCGCCCAGAAGCGCAGAGAGCATTATGCGCCAGTTGCCCATGCCGGTGAGCAACAGGATCGCTGCGCCGATGAGGATGCAGAAAGTGGAGGTCTCTCCCCAACTTCCGGGATAAAGGCCGAAGAAGATATCGGTTGCGCTCAGCGGGTCGCCGAGGATATTTGTGAGCGTAGTCGCGCCATCGCTTGAAGCGAGCTGACCAAGAGGAGTTGCGCCCGAGTAGGAATCAACCGCGGGCTGCGCGCCGAGCTGCACGAAAACGTTATCGCCGCTCATCTTCGACGGATAACTGAAGAAGAGGAACGCGCGAGTCACGAGAGCTACGTTGAGGAAGTTATAGCCTGTGCCGCCGAACACTTCCTTGGCGAATATCACGGCGAATGCCACCGCTACGGCAAGCATCCAGCAGGGAGTATCGACCGGGCAGATCATCGGGATGAGGATACCCGACACTAAGAATCCCTCCTGAATCTCATGGCCGCGCATCTGCGCCACGATGAATTCGATGCCGAGACCCACGATGTAGGCCGTAAGGATCTGAGGCAGAACGGCGAAGAAGCCGTAGAAAAAGAGGCGGAACAGATCGCGGTCGGGATCGCCGATAGCCATGAAATGCTGGAGGCCGATGTTCCACATGCCGAAAAGACAGCAGGGGAGCAGGGCGATCACGACGGTGATCATCGTGCGCTTCGAGTCGTTGCTGTCATGAATGTGCACACCGGATCGGGATGTCTCATTGGGTGTGAACAGAAACGTATAGAAGCCGTCGAATACGGAGTGAAGTTTCTCAAACTTCCCCCCTTTCTCAAAATGCGGCTTGATCTTATCGATATTTCTTTTTAATCCTTTCACAACTGTTTAGATTAAAGATGATGTCGGTTAAAGGGTTTCCTGTCTCAGGTAATCAAGACCTTCACGCACGATTTTCTGAAGCTCGAGTTTGGAGGTGTCGACAAATTCAGGAAGCGCGAAATCTTCCGGCGCCACTTCATAGATGCCGAGCTGTTCCATCCGCTCGATATCGTGTGCCATTATTGCCTTGATGAGATATTCCGGATAGATATCCATCGGGAACACCTTGTCATATTCGCCGCTCAGAATCATAGCGCGGTGTCCTCCCTTGACGCGGGCGTCGAAGCTGAAGGGCTTCGTAAGTCCGCGAAGGAATGCAGGGAATGTCTTCTTCACGCTGTATTTACCGGGATTCATTGAGGCCCAGCCCATGAATTCATCAGCATCGTCGCCTTCAGGAATAGCCGTGATCTGGCGGTAGGGGAAACGAAGAAATCCATCCTGCGCATTGACCATAACGCCTGTAAGCACGTTGCCCGAGATGACGCGCACCTTGCCTTCTCCTGACTTTAGCTCGTTGTTGAGAAGTTCGGCAAGCGAAGCGCCGATAACCGTCTCCACAAGGTGCGGATCCTTAATCTCTGCGCCGGTGAGTGCCACGGTTGCGGAATAATCAAGTTTTCCGTTTTTCACAAGTTTTCCGATTCGCACGGCTGTAGCAGCATCGAGTGTCCATACGGTCTCACCCTTATTTACCGGAGCGATTGCAGCGATCTGAGTGCCGACATTTCCTGCCGGATGGGGCCCTTCAAATTCTACCGTCTCCGCGACCTTACTCTTGATTCCGAAGCCTTTCGCCACAGAGAGATACACCTTGCCTTCCGTGAGCGACGAGAGAGCTTTAAGACCCTCTTCGAGCAGCGGCATGTCGGCACCTGTGATTATGGGCATTGCAAGCGGAGCCGTGTCGAATGCAGTTACGAAAATGTCGCGCGGGGCTGTTTCGGTGAAAGGCACGATATCAAAAGGACGTTGACGCATCATTGCGAAGAGACCGCATTTCTTAAGCACGGCCTTAAGATTGGCCGGAGTGGCGACTGATCCGAAGTCTACCTGCTCGTCTTTTCCGTCGGAAGCCACGGATACAAACATGATTTTACGGCGCTCGCCACGGTTGATTTCCTTCACCTCTCCGCTGACAGGCGAGGTGAGGCAGAGATCGGGATCTTCCTTGGCAAAAAGCAGGGGAGAACCGGCCTTCACTGCATCGCCGGCTTTCACTGCGGCTTTCCACGAATAGCCTGGAAAATCGTCCGGCACGATGGCGAAAAGCCCCACTTTCTTTGCGGTCACCTTGTCGGTGGCCACTGCTCCTTCCAGAGGAATGTTCAGGCCTTTTTTGATTTTTATAGTTTTGCTCATTTGCTAACTGGTTTTTCCTATGCGAATGTTCACGCAAAAATATAAAAAATCGTTAAGCTTTCCAAACTTCTGAAAGAGTAATAAGACCAACTATGAAATTTTATTTAAAAATATCGCTGACGCCAACGGTGAGTGGTTGCGGGACGAACCGACAGGATGCTTCAAGTGCCGGGTTTGCGGCTGGTAAAATATGAAAACAGGGCGATCACCGGAGTGAATCGCCCTGTTCGGGATTATTTTGAGCCACATGGTGGCAAATGTCAGATTTTATGTATATCTCTGTCTCTTACTTGATCTTGCTCACGAAGTTGCTGAGCTGAGTGTTAGAGGGATCAGCGGCGAGCGCGCGGTTGTAGTATAGCTTGGCCTTCTCGTCATTATGAGCCTTCTCATAGTAGTAGTTGCCGAGATATACGTTTATATCCTTAGCATCGCTCTTATAACGGTTGGGAACTGCCTTACCCTCAGCCTCATTCTTGGCAATCATTGCCTCAAGAAGATCGGAAGCCTGCTCATAGTCGGCTACTGCTGCTGATTCGGAAGCGGCAGCTGTCGGTGCGGTCTGCTTGGCGATATCGCCGAAAAGCTTTTTGGGAAGGTAATTGTCGGGCACGAGTTCACCGGCCTTACCTGCATTCAGCTTGGCAGCGTCGAAATACTTCTGAGCCTTGGCAGCATCAGCCTTATTCTCGATGCCTGCGTAGAAATCGAAAGTAGCCTGCTGTGTATAGTCATTGTAACCGGGCTCGATCTTATTCATGTATTCAGCGTAAGCATCAGCGGCTGAAGTGAGGTCATTCTTATCGATGTAGGCCATCGCGAGGCTCTTATTGAAGTCTGCGAAATCAGGAATCTGCTTGATGCCTTCCTGAAGCACCATGATTGCGTCGTCAGGACGGTTGGCGTTCTGATATTCGTAAGAAATCAGATTGAAGTCGATAGGAGCGAAGCGGTTGTTGGCGGGATCCTTCTTGTAAGTGGCGAAGAGCTTCTCTGCCATTCCGAGGAGTTCGGGTTTAAGCTCAGGAATCTGAGCAGCGTTCATGAACTGATAACGCATCGCAGTGAAGTTATTGGGATCTTCCTTAAGCAGCTTAGTAGCGTAGTCGTAACCCTTCTTGTAATCCTGGCCGTAGAAGAGGAGGAACGCATAGCGGTTCTCGTCGCTCTTGAAGTGGCTGGGATTCTGCACGTACTTACCGTACTGCTCGGCAGCCTGTGCGTAAGCCTTCTTATTGTAGTAGGCATTAGCAAGTTCACGCTGGCCGAGAGCCGAAGTCGGATTCACGCTGAGAAGATTACCGAGCATCTTGATTGCATAGTCGGGATTGACCATCGTATAAAGATTGGCATACTTCACATAAGCCGCTGTGGCCTGTGGATTGTAATTGGTAGCCATTTCGTACATGCTCGCAGCCTTACCCCAGTTCTTGGCCTCTCTCTCACGATCGCCCTCGAAGATATAGATATCGGGGTTCTCCATATTGAATTTACGAGCCTTCTCCACCTGCTTTGCGATCTGCTTCTCATAGAGCATCGGATCCACACGGTCGTAAGCGCGGGCGATAGCAACCTGAAGAGAGGCATCTTTCTTCGAATTCTTATCAGCCTCCTTGAAGAGAGCCTCGGCAGCCTTTGTGTTGCCGTCCATAAGCTGGAGCAGGCCCTGGCCTACATAGTTGTAGGCATAAGAGGGATTGGCAGCGATGCCGGCAGCGAAATATTTGGCAGCCTCAGCCTTATTATTCTGATCCACGGCTATCATGCCGAGATAATAATTCGCAACTGCCTTGTCGGTCTGACTGTTCTGGAGGCTACGGTTAAGAAGATCCTTAGCGTTCTCCAGCTGGTCGGCCTTGTAGTATTCCTCGCCGTCGATGTGAGTCTGTGCGAAAGCACCGAATGCGGCGCCTGCCAGACAAAGGGTTAGAAGTCCTTTAAATTTCATTATTGCAACTAATTTTGTTTTGTCATTATTTTAGTTCCACCACACGAGCATTCATATGATAGGGGAGGATGCCGGTCTTGGATATGATCTTCTGTCCTGCGAAGCCTGTGACAAACATATAGAAACTGTTGAGCACGCTCGACTTCTGAGCCGTAGAAATCATATAGACCTTTCTAAATAACGGATATTCTCCCGAATTTATATATACCTGATATGGTTTATATGCTATTGGATTGAAATCGTTCTCCTCCGTGGGGTTGCTCACCTTCAGAATATTCACTTCCGTAGTGAGGTTGGTGGCTACTGTATCATTCTCATTTTTATAATCCTCAAAACGCTGATCGACAGGCACTTTCTTTGCCTGACTCAGATCGTCGCCCAGCCAGCTTACGCTGATTACGCCAAGGGCGTTGCGGTCTTTCTTCACAATGTCGAATACGGCCGCATTATCCTTCTGCGCAAATGCATTGGGATTATCGGAAATCTTCTTGCCTTCCGGAAGGAACTTCTCACGGAGATAGCTTACCGTTGAACTGCCTGCATTGTCAAACACGAGCTTGATGGCAGTAGTGTCATTGCCGGCCAGCTGACTCCATTTCGAGATCTTGCCGTTCAGGATATTTCCGATCTCTTCCATCGAGAGAGAGGTGACATTATTATCCTTGTTCGTGATTAGAGCCACGGCATCAACCGCGATACAATGCGTGCGCACGACGCGTTTGAACTTCGATTTCATATATTCCTTCTGCTCAGGAGTCAGTTCTTGTGTGGCGATAATGGCCTGCGTGCCATCTGCAAGAAGAGTGTCGATTGCATCCTGCTCGCTCACGTAGAAGGGAAGAATCGAAGACCCCGGATAACTGAATTCAAAAACTTCAATTTCCTCCTCCAGGATATTGCGGAAGCCGTCGTCACAAAAAATCGTGGCACTCCCTTTTGCGTATTCTCCACGCTGAGTTTTGGCGCATCCACTTAGCCCGAGCATGGCAGCAATGCCTGCAAATGCAAAGAGACTGCGAAATATCTTTTTCATAGCATTCACTTTTAAGTAAGTTATTCTCCTGATTCCGATTAGGCAGGCTACCCGGTATGTCAGTTCATCCCTTTATAGAGACGGTAGCCGCGCCATACGCCGTAAAGGCAGAGCAGACCGCCGACTACGTACGTCACTGCAGCATTATCAATGCTGAAGATATCGAATATGAAGAGAAGGCCTACGCCGATGTAGACTATTACCATCAGTATGCCGAAAGCAAGACGAGCACCCTTAGGGGTATTTCCATAATTATCCATAGTATTCAGTTTTATAGTTTTTACTATTTTAACAATTCCCGTGCCCATTAGTTTAATTCCCAAGTCTTAATATTCTCAATTTTTACGCACGAAGTTAAAAAATCAGCTACACTCCGTGATTATCCGGTTAACTAAACGGCCGATGTGTGAATTATAGAAATTCCTGCTAAATGCGTATTCCTGAAAATAGAAAAAAGAGGAGCATCCTTGCGGACCCTCCTCTTCATCAGGAAAATATGGAATCTCAATTATTGATTCTGGAGTTTGAAAGTGACGGGAAGTGTGAAGTAGCTTCGCACGGCAACACCATTGTTCTTACCGGGCTGCCACTTGGGCATCTTCTTCACCACGCGGATCGCCTCTCTGTCGAGGTCTTTATCTACACCGCGGGCGATTGTCACATTACCGATAGAGCCATCCTTCTCAACGACGAACTTCACAACAACGCGTCCCTGAATGTCGTTCTGCTGAGCCACTTCGGGATAGCGGATATTGTTGCTGAGGTACTTCATGAGGGCTGCCTGACCGCCGGGGAATTCAGCCTGCTGCTCAACGGCAACGAAGATCTCATCTTCTTTAGGCTTCTCGACCGCAACGGGTTCCGGCTCCTTAACGACAACCTGCTCCTGGACTGCCTTAAACTTATCAGCGTCATCGCTACCTTCCTGAGTAACGACACCACGGGCAGTGTTGTCAGCCTTCTGTTCGTCCATAGTCATCACTTCGTTCTTTACCTTGTCTGCTTCCACAATGGCAATCTGAGTTACCTGCACTGTGGCGAGCACTTCCTCGGGAACGGTGACTTCAGGCTGTTCGAACTTCTGGGGCTCCGGTTCGGGCTCATCGGGAGTTTCTTCCTCAACCTGCTCGATCTGAGCCGCCATCATCTTCTCGCGCTGTTCCTTCAGCTCAAGAGCGCGCTGCTCTTCACGATAATCGGAATACTTACTATAACCAAGGATAAGGAGCACTACAACAACAAGGCCTACGATCATGTAGAGGAATGCCATGTTGTGGCGACGGTCGCTTTCTTTACGAAGCTGATATGCTCCGAATTCTTTATTCTTGTCGGCAAAAATCAGGTCGCGCCAATCCGCCGATGTCAGATCTACATTTCTTTTAGACATTTCTGTGTCGGTTTAAAGGTGAATAAATCTAACATTATTCGTGATGACGGTTCTGATAGTCAATCACCATAATCGAATCGGCCTTGGTCATGTTGTCAATCTGATATTTTGAAATCGAGTTGATCTGCATCTCGTCGAGAACTGACACAAGGCTACCGAAAGATGCCTGCGGAGTTGACTTGATGATGATCACCGGTTTCTTCAGATTTTCATCTTTTCTGACTTTAGACGCTGCCTCATCGTAGGCCATCTGTGCTTTCTCACGGTCGGCCTTTGTCTCGAGGCTACCGAAACCACCATCCTGATATTTCTTCTTCAGTGCGTTGATTTCAGTGAGGACATCCTTATTACGCTCCTGGATGATTGCGCGGATACCGCGCGCCTGCATCGTTTTCTCGTCGTTGCTAAGGAATTCGGATACCTGAAGGTTGTTGTTGGCTGCGATAGATTCCGGAGAGTTGCCGAGACCTGCTGCGCCGCCGGGCTTACCGAAGTAGTAGTATACAACGGGCACAACCTTGCCGTTAACTGTGTCTACGTCCATTGAACCTTTCTTGCGCTTTGCGTCGAGAATGATTGTCACTGCGTCATCTTCCGATGCCTGCGACATGTTCTCTACGTTATCCACCTTCTCATTCGAAGGAAGCGCGATTGTCAATGTCTGTGATTTGATCATTGTCGTACAGAGCATGAAGAATGTGATAAGCAACATGTTCATGTCGACCATCGGCGTGAAATCCACGCGGATCTGCATCTTTTTCTGGTGGCCTTTTTTACCTTTGCCACCATCATTCTGTTGAACTTCTGCCATCTTGTTTATTCTTCTGCCCCTTTCAGAGCGGTCAGTAACGTAAATTTATTCATGTGGATTGTCTGAAGGTTGTCCATCACGAGGTGGACTACCTCAAACGAAGTATTCTGGTCGGCCTTGATTGCAACGCCCGTGCCATCCTTGATGGCATTTACCAGATTCTCATTGTCGCTCTGGCGCATCGCCTTCATCCACATCTGGAACTCATTGGGAGTCTGGTCGTTCTGATTCCAAGAGATTGGAATGCCTGTCGGGTGGTTCGGATTGCCGTCACCCTCAAGCCATTTGTCCATCTTGGTCTGGCCCTCAGGCTCATTGATGGTGTTGAGGAATTCTCCCATCTTTGCCAAAGGCACGCCAAATGCGCCGAGTTTGCTGAATGTGTACTTCTGCTCCGGAGTGAAGCTGATAGGCTTGCTCTTATGTGTCTCATTATAGATCTCGGCTACCTTATCGAGCACAGCGACACGCATCTTTTCGTTGCTCCAGTTCGCACTGGTGTCGTTGTTCATCGTCAGCCAGATCTTGCCTTCCGGATTCACGAGCACCTGCACTACGTTGGTCTCCTGCACCTTTTCAGTAGATACTGACGGCGGGGTGATCACTGTGGCCGGCTCCTTTGAAAGGAAGGTTGAGGTCAACATGAAGAAGGTAAGCAGAAGCACTGTCACATCACTCATCGCGGTCATGTCGATGAATGTGCTCTTCTTTGCTATCTTTACTCTTCCCATAGTTGCTATTAACTTTTATCGGTTAGTTGTGTTAGTCGGCAGCTGATTACTTGTGAGTTGCTGCGAAAGTTGCCACGATGGAGAAACCGATTTCGTCGATAGCGTACGAGAGGTTGTCGATCTTGTTGGTGAAGAAGTTGTAGGAGATAACTGCGAATGCACCGGTTGCGATACCGAAGGCAGTGTTCACAAGAGCCTCAGAGATACCGGTAGAAAGCTCAGTTGAGTCAGGTGAACCCGAAGATGCAAGTGCCTGGAATGACTTGATCATACCCATAACGGTACCGAGAAGACCGACGAGTGTACCGAGTGTAGTGAGGGTTGCGATGATCGGGAGGTTCTGAGAAAGGCTCGGCATCTCAAGTGCTGTTGCCTCTTCTACAGAGTTGCGGAGTGTAGTGAGCTTCTGCTCCTTGCTGAGAGTCTCGTTTTTGTCCATTTCCTGGTACTTAACGAGTGTGTTGTAAACAACTGCTGCAACTGAACCTTTCTGATCCTTGCAACGCTTCATGGCTGCATCGATGTTATTGGCTGCGAGGTCTGCCTTGATGTCAGCAACGAACTTAGTAGTGTTGCCACGGCCTGTTGCAGATGAAAGTGCAATCCAACGCTCGATTGAGAGGACGATTACAGTAAGAAGAAGAGTCATAAGGATAGGCACGATGAAACCACCCTTGTAGACTGTACCTGCGAGGTTCAGGGGGTGACCGTCGGTTGTGCCGCCTTCGAAGTTACCGCCGTAACCCATTCCGAAAAGGAAGATGCAGACTGCAGCAGCAGCACAGCAGAGGATTACGATGAACGCGTTCTTAATGCCGCGGATCTGGCTGATCTTTTCTTCTTTCTTGATCTTGTTGGCAGCTGTTGCCATGGGCTTGGGAGCCACGGGTTTCTGAGATTCCATACTCTTTTTTTTGTTAATTTGTTTGGTTAGTGTATTGTTTAGTTGTGTGTCTCAGGGTGAGGCGGACTCTTATTTTACGAGGAGTCTTTATCCTCGACCGTTCGCTCGCCACTGGCGGAGCTGCAGGTTCATGGAGAGATTTTGGTTCGCTTTTGCAAAATTACTATATTTTTCGTTATTGTCAATAGTAGATTCTATTTTTTTAAGTAACAATTTGCGCTTTTTATATTTGTTATTGATTTTAATCTTTCAAATTATGTTTTATAACATATTTTAAGTCGCTCCTTACTCAACTTTATTATCGTTTTGTTGCTTTTTGATCTCGAATGATATTAAGAGGGCCCTCCCGGTGATTCCGGAAAGGCCCTCCTTGTATTGAGTTCAGTGTTTATTCTTATTACTCAGCGACAGCTGCAACTCCGGGGAGTGTCTTGCCCTCGATTGCCTCAAGAAGCGCGCCGCCACCTGTAGATACATAGCTTACGCTGTCGGCGAGCCCGAATTTGTTGACACAAGCTACTGAGTCACCGCCGCCTACGAGCGAGAACGCGCCGTTGTCGGTTGCCTCTACGATAGCGTCGGCGATAGCCTTCGATCCCTTTGCGAAGTTATCGAATTCAAACACGCCTGCAGGGCCGTTCCAGAGGATGGTCTTTGCCGGAAGGATAGCCTCACGGAAGGCGATGATGGAATCCGGACCTGCATCGAGTCCTTCCCAACCTTCGGGAATCTTGCCTACCGGCACTACCTGAGTGTTGGCATCATTAGAGAAGTCGTCGGCAGCCACGCAATCAGTAGCGAGCACGAGATTCACGCCCTTTTCCTTTGCGAGGTCGATGATGTGACGAGCGAGGTCAAGCTTATCGTTCTCTACGATCGAGTTGCCGATTTCGCCGCCGTTAGCCTTTGCGAATGTAAATGTCATACCGCCGCAGAGGATGAGATTGTCTACCTTGTCCATAAGGTTCTCGATGATACCGATCTTGGTAGATACCTTCGAGCCGCCCATGATGGCGGTGAAAGGACGCTGGATGTCCTTGAGGATATTGTCGACAGCCTTCACTTCCTTCTCCATAAGGTAGCCGAGCATCTTGTCCTGCTTGTCGAAGTAGTCGGCGATTACGGCTGTGGAAGCGTGACGGCGGTGAGCCGTTCCAAAAGCATCGTTTACGTAAACGTCGGCATAGCTTGCGAGAGTCTTTGCAAACTCCTTCTGGCTTTCCTTCATGGCCTTCTTGGCATCCTCGTAAGCGGGATCGTTCTTGTCAATACCGACGGGCTTGCCTTCCTCTTCGGGATAGAAACGGAGGTTTTCGAGAAGAAGCACTTCACCGGGCTTGAGTTCGGCAGCAGCCTCCTGAGCCTTAGCGCAGTCGGGAGCGAACTTCACGTCAGTGCCGAGAGCCTTGGCAACGGCATCGCGGATCTGAGCGAGGCTCAGCTTCTCGTTGACCTTGCCTTTGGGCTTACCCATGTGCGACATAAGAATGAGCGCGCCACCGTCTGCAAGAATCTTCTTGAGCGTGGGAAGCGCACCGCGGATACGGGTGTCGTCGGTAATGTTGCCGTTCTCATCGAGGGGCACATTGAAGTCTACGCGTACAATGGCTTTCTTGCCATTGAAATTGTAATTTTCGATTTTAGCCATTTTAAGTGTCTATATTTTGGTAATTGGGTTGTTTGCGTCATAAGAATCGGCCGCGTCGGTTCATTGGCCAAGACCGTTGAGTTGCTCAGCCGCAGACTATTTCTGCAAAATTAATAAAAATTATTTGATTGCGAGTCGTTCTTACTCATCATATTCAACCCTTTTCTATCAAAATTAGTTCAATGGGGGAGTGAAGGGTAGATTTTTTTACTTAACTTTGCAATTTGTGGGGCCGTATCCGGATGTTGCGGTCGCGGCATAAAAAATTTTAGTAGAGTTATGACACGGTTTCTTGAATCTGATAATAAAATTTTTTCGGACCTTTGTGAGGAGGCTTTCGGTGAATCTCCTCTTGGGCATGAATTGCTTCCGGCGGCCGGGGGCGACCGCACCTACGTGCGCCTCTTTCTTCCGGGTCGCACGGTGCTCGGGGTTGTGGCAGATTCTCTCCGGGATGCGGAGGCTTACGTGCGCCTCACCCGAGCCTTCCTCTCAAGCAGAGAGGCACACGAAGGGAAGTTCCACGTTCCTGAAGTTTATGCGGCCACGCCTGATTATTCTCATTATATAGTGGAGGATATAGGATCGGTGTCACTGGCCGACAGGTTAGGTAGCGACGGCATTGCCGCCTTAGTCTCTGCCACGCTTGAAGCGCTTGTAAGTATGCAGACGCTGAGTCCTGAGGTGTATGAGAAAGAAGTGGGGTATGCTCCTCTTGAGCACCGTCAGGTGATGTGGGATCTCAATTATTTCAAATATGAGTTTCTGAAGCCTGCCGGGGTTGATTTTGATGAATCTCTTCTGGAGGATGATTTCGAGCGGATGGCATCGAATATCTTCGCCGTTCCCTCCGGGCAATGGGGCTTCATGATGCGCGATTGTCAGAGCCGCAACGTGATGCTTGCCGGAAAGGAGGGTATGCAACCTTACTTCATTGATTTTCAGGGAGGCAGGCGAGGCCCGTTGCTTTATGATGCAGTGTCGCTGTTATGGCAGTCAAAGGCCTCGTTTTCAGAGGAGTTCCGCAGCGAGATGATTTCATTATACTGCCGGCGACTGGC
>CAMWYR010000031.1 GCA_947178505.1 uncultured Muribaculaceae bacterium
GCCGTCGACGATTCTCACATCAGCATTTCGTCTGATTACTTCTTCTCTTCAGTAGAGGCCACCTACGACGCAACTACTAATAAGATCGGTTTCTCAGAATATCCGGCAGGAGAATGGAACGAGATGGATATTACTTTCCAGCCCGGTTACTGGGATAACTCTGCAGAAACTCTGGCATTCGCTGATTTCGAGGGCGAATTTGATCCTGCGTCAGGAAACATCTCCTTCCCCGCCGACCATTTCTTCGCATGGGCTGCCTATGACGAAGGAGAGTTGATGGGATACCTTGATGTCTTCGATGCAATCAGCATGGAGCCGGCTGTCCCGGGCGACTTCACAATCGAGGGATCCTACATCATGACAATCGACGATGTCTATTTCGAGGATGGCGCCGGGCGACTTGAAGTGGCCGCACAGATCACCCTTACCGATGACACTCATATCAAGATTTCGGCCGCTCCCTTCTATAGTCCGATTCCCGCGGATTACGATGCGACAACCGGCATGATCACCTTTGGGGAATATGACGCACCTGCCTATCAAGACTATACAGTCAAGATTGTGCCCACGCATTGGAACAACGCCGTCGAGATCGCACCTTACAGCGTCTTCTTCAACTCCTCCACCGGCACCATCACCTTCCCCGCCGACCATGGCATCGGATGGAGGGCATACACAGCTGACGGCGCAACTGTCGGTTGGCTGGATCTCTTCGATGTGCTCTCTCTCGCACAGATGCCTCCCGAGGATCCGTTTGATGAAGAGCAGGCCGGCCAGTGGACTTCAATCGGCAACGGCACAATGGTTGATGCATGGGTGCTCACCGCATATTCAAACGGTGGCGTGCCTATCAACCCGGCCGACTACCCCTTTGAGGTTGAGCTCCAGCAGAACATTGAGAATCAGAATCTCTACCGCGTATGGCGTCCCTACCATAGCGAAACTTTCCCGCTTGCATCCTCAAACACTTCAATTTACCAGGGTCAGATTGTATTCGACGTCACCGATCCCGATCACGTAATCGTACGCACCGGCTTCCCCGCAGGATGGGCCACGGATTCGGGTGAGATGTACAACTTCGACCTTCTCGGATGGCAGATCAACAGCTTCGGTGATGACTACACTGACTCCTACCTCACGGCAATCTATGCCTATATGGAGGCAAACAACCAGCCCTTCTCTACATTCAAGGATGGCGTTCTGACAGTGAATGCTTCGGTATTCGACACAAATATCAACTGCCTGAAATCCTACACCTGGAATAATGCGGTGACCCGCAGATCAAGCGTCGCCTTCCCCGGTGTAGACGGCATTTCCGGCCTTGGCGCCGAGAAAGGTGAGGCTAAATTCTTCAACCTCCAGGGTGTGCAGGTTGACGGCAAGCAGCCCGGAATCCTCATCAAGGTTCAGGATGGCAAAGCAACAAAAGTGCTCGTGAAATAATCACACCACCCTGACTTACATCTCAATTCAATAGAAAGTCCGGCTCATGCCGGACTTTTTTTATCCGGTCACAACGGCCCCGCATAACAGATTTATTGTCCACTCAGCCATTAAGCAAAAATTCGGACATATCAGCTTTTAAGCAAATATTTGGGCATAAATTGCCGTTATATCGTAAAAAAGAGGTATATTTGCAAATTGAAAGGGCATCACCGGCCCCGGGCGCTGCACGGCGGCGCAGGGCGCATGCCTCGCTAACCTGACATATCTCCCTGGTGCGTAGGGAGTTGGAGTTGAATTAAACAAAATAAAATAACAACAAACAAACAATGCAGAACAAAGGGTTTATCAGCACCATTGCGATCCTCCTGGTTCTTATCTGCGGATTCTACATTTCCTTCTCGTTCGTGACCGCACACTACGAGAAGGAGGCGCGCGAATTTGCGGCTGCCGCAGCCAAGACCACCGATGAGACCAATGATGCTTACAAACAGAGTCTGAAACTCTACAATGACTCTCTCGACAAGGAAAAAGTCTACCTTGGCTACACCTACAATCAGGTGCGCAAGATGGAGGTCGGCCTCGGTCTTGACCTCAAGGGCGGTATGAACGTAGTGCTGGAAGTGTCGGTTCCCGACATTCTCCGCCAGTACGCATCGGGCGATCCCCAGCTTGCACAGATCAACGCCGCCATCAAGAGCGCGCAGGAAAACGGCGCCAAAACAGGCGATGCCGATTTCATCAACCGCGTTGCATCCTACTTCCAGCCCGGCACGATGTCGGGACTCTTCATCCGCGAAGGTGAGTTCCTCGGCCAGCTCAAGAGCAATGCCTCTAACGCTGAAGTGACCGAGGCGCTCAACAAGCAGGTGGATTCGCAGGTAGATGCGGCTTTCAATATCTTCCGCACCCGTATCGACCAGTTCGGTGTCGTTGCTCCCAACATCCAGAAGCTTCAGGACAAGAAGGGCCAGATCCTTCTCGAGCTTCCCGGTGTGAAGGAGCCCGAGCGCGTCACGGAGCTTCTCAAGTCGAGCGCAAACCTCGAGTTCTTCGAAGTCTATAACTATAATGAAATCGCAGGCGACCTCCAGAACTTCGCGGCGCAGTATGCCGCACAGGACAGCGTGAACCATCTCAACGTGATCGCCCTTCTCGGCGGCCCTCAGCGTTCGGGAAGCCCGATCGTCGGTATGGTGGCTCCGGCCAACAAGGCGCTCGTTGACTCTATCGTGAAGAGCGACCTTGCGAAGCGCCTCCTCCCCTCCGACCTCACTCTCGCTTGGAGCGTGAAGCCCGCGGAATTCCCCCGCACCGACGCTCAGGGCAAGGTGCTCAAGAAGGCTAACGGCGAGGATCTCACCGACGCCTACTGGGAGCTCATCGCGCTTAAGGGCGACGCCGCTCTCGAAGGCGATGCAGTGACTTCCGCTTCTTCTGAATACGACAATCTCCAGGGCCAGATGGTCAATATGAAGATGACCGACCGCGGAGCTCAGGAGTGGGCTACAATCACCCGCAATAACATCGGCCGTTCGATTGCAATCGTGCTCGACGACAATGTATATTCATTCCCCAACGTCAACAATGAGATCACCGGCGGAAGTTCACAGATCACCGGTAACTTCACTCCCGAAGAGGCCAACGACCTTGCCAACGTGCTTAAGTCGGGTAAGATGTCGGCACGCGTTGACGTAGTGAGCAACAACGTTATCGGCCCGAGCCTCGGAGCCGAAGCCATCCAGATGGGCTTCGTATCGTTCATCGTGGCTATCTTCCTGCTGATGGTGCTCATGATCGCTTACTATGGCTGGATTCCCGGTCTGGTGGCCAACGTAGGTCTGATCCTCAACCTCTACTTCACTCTCGGTATCCTCGCATCGCTCCAGGCAGTGCTCACGCTGTCGGGTATCGCCGGTATCGTGCTCTCGCTCGGTATGGCTGTCGACGCCAACGTGCTTATCTTCGAGCGCACCAAAGAGGAGCTCAAGAACGGCAAGAAACTCCGCCAGGCAATCTCGGAGGGTTACAGCAACGCATTCTCTGCGATCTTTGACTCTAACCTCACTTCAGTGATCACCGGCGTGATCCTCCTTATCTTCGGTTCAGGTCCGATCAAGGGCTTCGCCACAACTCTCATCATCGGTATCGTCTGCTCGTTCTTCACCGCAGTGTTCCTTACGCGCATCGCCTTCGACCTCATCACCAAGAACGGTCGCAACGCAGGCATGACGTTCGCCACTGCAATGAGCCGCAACTTCCTTACCAAACCCAAGATCAACTTCCTTGGCCAGTCTAAGATCGCAGGCTCTGTATGGGTGTTCCTGATTGTCATCAGTATCGCCTCGCTTGCAATCCGCGGCATGAACCAGGGCATCGACTTCTCGGGTGGACGCAACTATGTAGTGCAGTTCGAGAAGGAAGTTGACCGCGAGGCCGTGCAGGATAAGCTCACCAAGCTCTTCCAGGAGAAGGCTAACGACCCGACAGTGTCCGTACAGGTCATCACCATCGACAATCCCACAAAGCTGCGCATCTCAACGAGCTACAAGATCGCCGATGAGACAGAAGGCATCGAGAATGAGATCACCGGCCTTCTCTACGACGGCCTCAAGGATGAGCTCACCGTCAACGGCAAGCAGATGGATCTGAACGCCTTCACAGTGGCTGATGAGAGCCATGGTATCATCTCGATTCAGAAAGTGGGCCCGTCGGTGGCCGACGACATGAAGCGCGACGCATACTGGGCAGTGGGCATCGCACTCGTCTGCATGTTCCTCTACATCCTCCTGCGTTTCCGCAACATCGCCTTCTCAGTCGGCGCACTCTGCGCAGTCGCACTCACAGCATTCCTTATCATCGGCTTCTACTCCGTATGCTGGGGCTTCCTCCCCTTCTCCATGGAGATCGACCAGTCGTTCATCGCCGCAGTCCTTACCATCATCGGTTACCAGATCAACGATACCGTGGTTGTGTTCGACCGTGTGCGTGAGATGATGAAGGAATATCCGAAGGAAGACCGCTATCAGACTATCAACAAGTCGCTCAACACGACACTGAGCCGTACGGTGATGACATCGTTCTCGACTCTGCTCGTGCTCCTCTGCATCTTCTTCCTCGGCGGCGACACGATCCGCTCGTTCACTTTCGCCATGATCTTCGGTGTGATTGTCGGCACATTCTGCTCGCTCTACTGCGCAGCGCCGATCGCTTACCAGATCATCAAGCGCAATACGAAGGGCCGCGCGAATGCCGATGGCAAACCGGTGCTTGAAGGCAACCGTCGATTCAGATAATCCAACTCCCAACTTTATATAATCTCCCAGGCGGGGGGCTCGCAGTGCTGCGCGCCCCCCGCAATCTTTTGCAAATATGAAACTTTTTCGCTACTTTTGCGTATCTATTACAGATAATATTCATGAAGTCGATCTAAGGCTTCATTATCACCGTTAATAGGCAAAAAATGGGAAATGAGCAGATTGGACGGCGCGACGACTCGAAAGACGTGATCGAGAATGCCGCCAACTCAGAATATAAATATGGATTCACGTCGGATATCGACACCGAGATAGTGCCGCCGGGCCTCAATGAGGATACGGTGCGCTTCATCTCGCGCGTCAAGGGAGAGCCCGAGTGGCTCCTCGATTACCGGTTGAAGGCCTTCCGTTACTGGCAGACCCTCAGTGTGCCCCACTGGGCCCATCTCAACATTCCGAAAATCGACTTCCAGGCCATCAGCTACTACGCGGCCCCGAAGAAGAAGGAACTGAAGAAGAGTCTTGATGAGGTGGATCCGGAACTGATTGAGACCTTCAACAAGCTTGGCATATCGCTCGAAGAGCAGAAACACCTGGCAGGCGTGGCTGTGGATGCCGTGCTCGACTCGGTGAGCGTCAAGACCACCCACCGCGAGAAGCTCGCCGAGCTCGGAGTGATCTTCTGCTCTATGTCGGAGGCCGTAAGGGAATATCCCGACCTGGTGAAGAAATATCTCGGTTCGGTCGTGTCGTACCGCGACAACTTCTATGCGGCGCTGAATGCAGCCGTCTTCTCCGACGGGTCGTTCGTCTATATCCCGAAGGGGGTGCGCTGTCCGATGGAGCTGAGCACATATTTCCGAATCAACGCCTCGGGCACGGGTCAGTTTGAGCGTACGCTCATCGTGGCCGATGATGACGCCTACGTCAGCTATCTCGAAGGCTGCACGGCGCCGATGCGCGATGAGAATCAGCTGCATGCCGCTGTTGTGGAGATCGTGGTTGAGGAGCGCGCGGAAGTGAAGTACTCGACGGTGCAGAACTGGTATGCCGGCGACCGCGAAGGGCGCGGCGGCGTCTATAACTTCGTGACGAAGCGCGGCCTCTGCCGCGGCCATCGTTCGAAGCTCTCGTGGACACAGGTGGAGACCGGATCAGCCATCACCTGGAAATATCCGAGCTGCGTGCTCAAGGGAGATGAGAGCGTGGGCGAATTCTACAGCGTGGCGCTGACCAACAACTACCAGCAGGCCGACACCGGCACAAAAATGATACACATCGGCCGCAACACGCGCTCCACAATCGTGAGCAAGGGCATATCGGCCGGGAAGTCGCAGAATTCCTACCGTGGCCTCGTGAAGGTAGCGCCCGGCGCTACGGGTTGCCGCAATTTCACGCAGTGCGACTCGCTGCTGATGGGCGACCGGTGCGGAGCCCACACATTCCCCTATATTGAGGTTGGCAACGACTCCTCTACCGTGGAGCATGAGGCCACCACCTCCAAAATCAACGAGCAGCAGCTCTTCTACTGCCGTCAGCGCGGAATCCCGACCGAAGAGGCCGTCGGACTCATCGTAGGCGGCTACACGCGCGAAGTCATGGCTAAGCTCCCGATGGAATTTGCCGTGGAAGCGCAGAAACTCCTCCAGATTTCTCTGGAAAACTCAGTAGGCTGAGCCTGCCGAGAGCCCCGGCGGGAATGACCGCACGACGGGCATACATACCCTGAAGCTCAATAATAATGATAGAAAGAATAATAATAATCGACGGCATAGACCCGCAGACATTCTACGGGCCCAACAACTCGAACATGGCGCTTATACGCAACCTCTTCCCGAAATTGCGTGTAGCGGCTCGCGGCAACGTCATCAAGGTGATCGGTGAAGAGAGCGAGACGGCCGAGTTCGAGCGCAAGGTGAAGGAAATAGAGGCCTATGCATCGAAATATAACAGTCTGAACGAGGATGCGATCATCGATATCGTGCGGGGCGAAGCGCCTGTGCGCCGCGACGCCTCGGGCGTGATCATCTACGGCCAGAACGGCAAGCCGATTTCGGCTCGCAATGCCAACCAGGCCCGGATGGTGAAGAGCTTTGATGAGAACGATCTGACGTTCGCCCTCGGCCCCGCCGGCACGGGTAAGACCTATATCGCGATCGCACTGGCCGTGCGCGCGCTCAAGAATAAAGAGATCAGACGTCTGATTCTCTCACGTCCGGCAGTAGAGGCCGGAGAAAAACTCGGTTTCCTCCCGGGCGATATGAAGGATAAGATCGATCCCTATCTGCAGCCTCTCTATGATGCGCTCGAAGATATGCTGCCGCCGCTGAAACTGAAGGAGTATATGGATGCCGACACGATTCAGATCGCTCCGTTAGCCTTCATGCGCGGCCGCACGCTCAATGACGCTGTGATAATCCTCGATGAGGCTCAGAACACGACGACGCAGCAGATGAAGATGTTCCTGACGCGTCTGGGCAACAACTCGAAGATGGTGGTGACGGGCGATGTGACGCAGATCGACCTTCCGCGGTCGACCCGCAGCGGCCTTCTGAGCGCGCTGCGCATACTCCGCGGCGTGAAGGGCATAGGGCTTATCGAATATGAGAAGAAGGATATCGTGCGCCATCCGCTCGTGCAGCGGATCGTGGATGCTTACGAGAAGCATAAGGATAGCGACGATGAGCCTGAAGAAGAAACTGCCCCCGGAGGAGGCGAATAAAAGGCAAAGATGATAAAACCAGGTGATACAGTAAGATATCTCAATGCCGTGGGCGGCGGCAAGGTGGTGCGCATAGAAGGGCGCATCGCGTATGTCGACGACGACGGCTTCGAGACTCCGGTGCAGACATCCGAACTGGTGGTTGTGCTTCCGGCCGGCCACGTTGACACCACCCCGGGCCGCAAGATGTTCGACCAGCAGGCATTCGACATCGGGCGCACCTCCAAGCGCAACAAGGCGGCCGAGAAGCCGTCGGCTCCGGCCTCCCCGGCTGAAAGGGTGGCTCCGGTGGCGCAGACGCCCGCGCAGCCCGAACCCGAGGAGGAATTCCCGGTGGAGGAGACGGAGTATGGCGATGATATGACGGTGGTGCTCGCTTTCGAGCCCGACAATATCAAGGATCTCTCGAAGACGGGATTCAATGCCGTGATAGTCAATGATTCCAACTATTTTCTTGATTATCAGCTGCTATGCCGCGACGGTGACGCCGGATGGGCCACTGCCGGGCGCGGAGTTGCCGCTCCCAATGAGATAGTCGACATAGCCCGCTATACCCATGCCGATATCACGCAACTCGAAAGAGTGGTGTTTCAGGCGATCGCATATAAGAAAGACAAGAGCTTCGAGATAAAGATGCCGCTCAGCGTGTCGCGTAAGCTCGATCTCTCTAAGTTTTTCAAGTTGCACTGCTTCCGCCCCGGGGTATATTTCGACTCTCCGGCGCTCGAAGTGCCGCTCTATTCGGAGCACCCGCGTCCGCGGAAGAAATAACGAGGCGGAGGGCCGATTCAACCGCGGCTTACTTCGCCGCAGGCGAAAACTGATTTGTAAATGGAACCAAGATGGTGGACAGCCCCGATGGAGGGCGAGAGCGGACGCACGGTGATAGTGACCGGCCGCGACAATATGGATAAAATCATCAACTCGGGCAAGATGCCCTATCTTATCCGGGTATCATGGCGCTATGAGGCTTTGCCCGACGGCATGCCGTGCGAGCGCGACGCCGAGATGCTCGGCCGCATCAACGATGCCTTTGAGGAGACCTTCCGCAAGGACAAGGCGGCATATCTGGTGGCGATCCAGACCGGCGAAGGGCGCCGCGACTGGATTTTCTACACCGGCAACCTCAACATCTTCAACAAGGTGTTTAACCGCGCCCTCGAACCCATCGAGGAGACCATTCCCTTTGAGATAGACGCCGAGTCAGATCCGGAATGGAGCGTCTACAGGGATATCTACGACCTCACCTATATCCCCGAAGATGAATCCGAATCCTGATTGGCTCTGATTCACCATAATACCCAGCCGATAACCTAAACCAAAAAATAACATCAAGTTAACCTTATGAAAAGAATCTTTCTGTTGCTGACCTGGTGCATGCTCGCCCTTCTTCCGGGCCTTGCACAGGTGGTCACAACCGAGCCTACCCCCCTCCAGGAAGACTCGGAAGACGTAGTGATTTACTTCCACGCCGACGAGGGCTCCAAAGGCCTCATCAACACTCCGGCTACAACTGCGATCTATGCCCACACGGGCGTGGAGGTCGTGGATGCCGACGGCAAGACGACTCAGTGGAAATATGCTCCCTCCTGGGAAGTCAATAATGAGAAGTTCCAGCTCCAGTATGTGAGCGAGAACCTCTGGAAACTCTACATCGGCGACATCCGCACGTTCTACGGCGTGGGCGAAGATGAGACCGTGACGAAACTCTGCTTCGTATTCCGCAACGGCAATGGTTCCAAGACCGGTAAGGGTGAAGGCGAAACGGACATCTTTGTCGACGTTGCCGACAGCGGCTTCCAGCTCGCTTTCCGCAAGAGCATCACCGCCTCAATCGTGAACGCCAACTCCAACCCGGTGAAATTTACAGCAACCGCCACTGAGGAAGCCGACATCAAGATTGATATCAACGGCACCGTAATCGGCGAAGCCACTAACGTGAAGTCACTGCAGGCAAGCTACAAGTTTGAGAACGTAGGCAACTACACCATCACGGCCACCGCGACTAAGAACGGGGTGGTGCGCACTCAGTCGATCGCCATCGTCTTCGCCCGTGCTTCCGTGGCCGCTACCGACCAGACCCTTCCCGCGATGGGCCTCACCAAGAACGCCGACGGCTCCTATACTTTCTGCCTCGCCGCTCCCGAGAAAGAGTCTGCGATGATCATCGGCTCCTGGAACAGCTACACGCCCGACAACAACAACGTGATGGACTATGTGGAGCAGACCATCGAAGGCGCTCCCTTCCGCTATTTCAAGATCACGCTTCCGGCTACCGTCACAGGCACTGAGTTCGGCTACTATTACCTTGTGGACGGCTCGAAGTCCATCGCCGACCCCTACGCACGACTCGTGCTCGATCCCTATAACGATAAATACATCTCGCCCGAGGTATATCCCGACATGCCGGCTTACCCCGACGGTCTCGTACCCACCAACACGTTCATCTCTTGGCATGGCGACAACATGCTGGCCTACGACTGGAAGGTGAAGAACTTCAAGGGGGCGCCGAAGAACGATCTCGTGATCTACGAGCTCCTCTTCCGCGACTTCACCGGCACTGAAGGCCGTGCCCTCGGCAACGGTACCGTGCGCCTCGCTATGGAGAAGCTCCCCTATCTCAAGGAACTCGGCATTAACGCCATCGAGCTCCTTCCCATCAACGAATTCAACGGCAACCTCTCATGGGGTTATAATCCCAACTACTATTTCGCACTCGACAAGGCTTACGGCACGCCTCAGGATTATAAGGAATTCATCGACAAGTGTCACGAACTCGGCATCGCCGTTATCCTCGACGTAGTGTTCAACCAGGCTGACAACCATCCCTGGTATCAACTCTACCCCAGCACGTCGAATCCCTTCTTCAACCGCACTGCACCACATGCCTACAGCGTGCTCAACGACTGGAACCAGGGCTACCCGCTCGTGCGCCAGCAGTGGTACGATATGGTGCGCTTCTGGCTCTCGGAGTATAACGTCGACGGTTTCCGCTTCGACCTCGTGAAGGGCCTCGGCAACAACGACTCCTATCTCAACGCTTCAGAAGATGCCACGAACGCCTACAATGCGAGCCGTGTCGCCAACATGAAGGCGATCCATGACGCAATGCGCGAGGTGAACCCGGATGCCTACTTCATCAACGAGAATCTCGCGGGAGCTAAGGAAGAGAATGAGATGGCTGCCGACGGCGAGCTCAACTGGGCCAATGTCAACAATGCAGGCTGCCAGTTCGCGATGGGTTATTCATCCAGCTCAAATCTGCAGCGCATGTGGGCGCTCAAGGATGGCCGCACCGCAGGCTCAACCGTCTCCTATCTTGAGAGCCACGATGAGCAGCGCCTCGCCTATAAGCAGAATCAGTGGGGCGAAGTCGGCGTGAAGGGCAACCACAAGGTGAGCATGCAGCGCTGCGGTTCGGCTGCCGCACAGATGCTCATGGTGCCCGGCTCACACATGATCTGGATGTTCTCTGAAATGGGCGACGCCCAGAACACCAAGGATGCCAACGGCGGCAACAACACCAGCAACAAGATCGTCAACTGGTCGCTTCTCGATGATCCCGATAATGCCGGTCTGGCGCGCAACTACGGCGAGCTTATCCGCATCCGGCTCGACAACCCCGAGCTCTTCACCGACAACGGCGACTACACGCTCGCATTCTCAAGCTGGAAGCAGCGCACAGCGTACACTACGGCCGGAGATAAGGAGCTATACCTTGTGGTCAACCCGAGCATAACAGCCCCCGTGACCGTGCAGAACGTCAAGTTCAAGAAATCCGACAACACCGCCTACCACATCGCTTCCTGCAGCTTTGACTCAGAGCCTTCGTTTGATGCGGCCGCCAAGACCATTACCGTGCCCGCCAACTGCTACGCCGTGATCACCACCACTAATATCTCCGGCGTGGAAGATGTGACCTACGATTCAATCGAAGCAACCCGCGTATATACCGACGCCGGCCGCATCGTCGTGGTCAACAACGACGGCCCCGTGGAAGTCTATACACTTGACGGCGTGCTCACAGCCACCACTTCAGGCGATGCCTCCATCTCCGCTGCTCCCGGCTTCTACGTAGTGCGCGCCGGCGGCATCACTTCTAAAGTGCTTGTGAAATAAAAGTTAGGAAATTAGAGAAAATTTTCGTAACTTTGCAGAGAATATCGTGTGATGGGAAATTCGTCGTGGCGTCAAGGCGCTGCAGTGTCCTTAAACACAGACTTATTTTGAGTAACACAACCAAAAACAAACACAAGAAATGAAGAAATTTCAGCTCAACGCTCAGCCCCGTACTGAGCTCGGCAAGAAATCAGTGAAGGCTCTCCGCAAGGAAGGCAAGATTCCCGCAGTCATCAACGGTGGCGCTCTCGTAGAGCTTCCTTTCACCGGCACTCTCAAGGATGGTCAGAAGCTCGTTGAAATCGACAGCAAGCGTGGTCTTATCACCACCGATATCGTTGTCAATGCAGAGGATGTGCGCAAGCTCGTCTATACTCCCGATATCTTTGAAGTAGACATCAACCTCAACGGTGAGGAAGTGAAGGCCGTTATGAAAGACCTGCAGTTCCAGCCCGTGAAGGACACTCTTCTCCACATCGACTTCCTCCAGGTTTATCCCGACAAGCCCATCGTGATGGAAGTGCCCGTGCAGATCGAAGGTCACGCAGAAGGTGTGAAGGCCGGTGGTAAGCTCGTGCTCTCAATGCGTAAGCTTAAGGTTAAGGCTCCCTACACTGAGATTCCCGAGCGCCTCGTGATCAACGTTGACTCCCTCGGTCTCGGCAAGTCGCTCGCAGTAGGCGACCTCCACTTCGAAGGCCTCGAACTGATGAACGCCAAGAACGCCGTTGTCTGCGCTGTGCAGCTCACACGTGCCGCCCGTGGCGCCATGGCAAAGGCCGCAGAAAAATAATCTTTGCACAGTCACCGCCTCGCCCCGTGCGATGCGCGCCTGAAATGCTTTATTCAACCCCGGGCGGGCTGCCTCTAAAGGGCATCCCTCCGGGGTTGATTTTTCTTTTTCCAAGCCCCAAAGCCTATGAAACGCTTCCTTATAGCCTGCCTCGGCAATATGGCCCCCGAGTATATCGACACCCGTCATAACGCCGGATTCATGGTGGCCGATCGACTCGCAGCCGATGCCGAAACGCAGTTCCAGTCGAAAAGATATGGCGATATGGCCCTGTTTCGCGTAAAGAACTGCGAATTGCTCGTGCTCAAGCCCTCGACATTCATGAATCTCAGCGGCGTGGCCGTAAGATACTGGATGAATCATGAGAAACTGCCTCTGCAGAATCTCCTGGTGGTGGTCGACGACATGGCAATCCCCTTCGGCTCTATCCGGCTCCGCAAGCAGGGCTCAGATGCGGGCCATAACGGACTTAAGAATATTGCCGAACAGCTCGGCACCCCCAATTATGCGCGCCTGAGGTTCGGAATCGGCAACGATTTTCCCCGCGGCTGCCAGATTGATTATGTGCTCGGCAAGTTTCCACCGGAGCAGATGGCTGAGATGCCGGAGCTCCTCGAACGCGCCGCTGAATGCGTGCGTACGTTCTGCCTTGCCGGCCCTGACATTGCAATGAATAAGTTCAACAAGTGAATTTCAACGATATCCCGGGTCATGCCGACGCCAAAGATCGGCTCCGTGCGCTCGTGAGTACCGCACACGTGCCCCACGCGCTACTGCTTTCCGGCCCTCCGGGCTCCGGAAAGATGCTCCTCGCACGCACGTTCGCCCAGTATCTCCATTGTGAACATCCCACCGACGGAAATCCCTGCGGGAAGTGCAACGCGTGCCGCATGCATGCCGAAAACTCGCACCCCGACCTGCATTTCGTCTATCCGATTGTAAAGAGCGAGAAACAGAAACGCACCGTCTCAGCCGATGTTGCCGAACAATGGCACGAGATGCTCTCGACCTATCCGGCGATGCCCGTGGAGAAATGGCACGAACTTCTTGGCGCGGGTAATTCTCAACCGGTGATCTATGTCAACGAGGCCGACCGCATCGTCGAGGCCGACGCTTTACCCGCCTATTCCTCAACGCGCAAGATCTTCATTATCTGGCAGCCCGAAAGGCTCCGGCCCGAAGCTGCAAATAAGCTGCTGAAGGTGATTGAGGAGCCCTCTGACACGACGCTCTTCATAATGGTGAGCAACGACCCGCTCAAGATCCTTCCCACAATCGCTTCGCGCCTGCAGAACATTCATATCGGACGCCTCAGCGATAGCGATATCGCCGGCTATCTCCAACAGACCAAAGGGCTGAGTGATAACGATGCGTGGCGCCTGGCTCCTCTCGCTCACGGAAGCCTCATCGAATCCGACGAACTCTGCCGGCGTTCGGGCGAACCCCTGGAATTCCTGCAGATGTATCAGGAGTCGATGCGCGCCGCCTATTCAAAACGCGTCGGGATGCTGAAGTCGCTGGCGGAGAATGCCGCGGCATGGGGCCGCGAAAAACTCTGCCGCTATCTCACCTACTCGGCGCGGATGATACGCGAGAATTTCATCTACAATATGAAGGTTGCCCGGCTCCGCACGATGACTCCCGATGAGGAGGCCTTCTCGCAACGCTTCTCTCCGTTCATCAATCACGCCAACGTCGAAGATTTCTCTGAGGAAACCGATATGGCCCGGCGTGACATCGAGCGCAACGGAAACGCAAAACTGGTGATGTTCGACTATTTCATTCATTGCATAATGCTCCTCCACCGCAAAGCCTGAAGATTTATCATACACTATTTCTAAACTGAAAACATTAAATCAAAACAATCTTAATATGAAACCCACTCTTTATATTCTCGCCGCCGGCATGGGCAGCCGTTACGGAGGCCTCAAGCAGCTCGACGGCCTCGGCCCCTCGGGCGAAACGATTATGGATTATTCCGTTTTCGACGCTCTCCGAGCCGGTTTCGGGAAGATCGTATTCGTGATCCGCCATGACTTCGAGCAGGAATTCCGCGAAAAAATCATCTCCAAATATGAGGGTCACGTGCCCGTGGAGGTAGTGTTCCAGGAACTCGACGCCCTCCCCGAGGGCTATGCTCCCGCCGAGGGACGCACCAAACCCTGGGGCACCGGCCACGCCATGCTCATGGCTAAGGGCGTCATCAACGAGCCCTTCGGCGTGATCAATGCCGACGACTATTACGGAGCCGACTCTTTCAAGGTGCTTGCCGACTTCCTGCGCTCGGTGGAGGGAAAGAAGGGTGAATACTGTATGGTAGGATTCCGCATCGGCAACACACTGAGCGAGAACGGCGGCGTGTCGCGCGGACTCTGCAAGGTGAATGAGGCAGGATATCTTACCGACGTGACCGAATGCCACGGCATCGAGCGTCGCGACGGCAAGATAGTGCAGGTAGCCGAGGGGGAGACGGTTCCCTTCCCTGAGGATGCCTATGTGTCGATGAACATGTGGGGCTTCACACCCGACTATTTCGACTATAGCGAGGCCGACTTCATCGCATTCCTCAACGCTCACGGCGATGAGCTGAAGTCTGAATTCTATATCCCCACTGTGGTCAATAACCTCATCAACAGCGGGAAAGTGCGCCTGAAGGTCGAGCAGACCGACTCCAGATGGTTCGGAGTGACGTTCGCAGCCGACCGCGATGCAACTGTCGCTCAGTTCAGGCAGCTCGTCGACGACGGTATCTATCCTACTCCCCTCTTCAAATAAATCTCTCCGATATGAAAAAGAAAATCCTTGTAACAGGAGGCACCGGCTACATCGGCTCACACACCACCGTGGAGCTTATCAATGCCGGTTACGAGGTGGTCATCATCGACAACCTCAGCAACTCCAATCGTGAAGTAATCGACGGCATCGAAGCCATCACCGGTGTACGCCCCGCTTTCGTAGAAGGCGACTGCACCGATATCGCCACGCTCCGCAATCTCTTCACCAGCCATCCAGGCATAGCCGGCATCATAAACTTCGCCGCGTCGAAGGCCGTGGGTGAATCAGTGCAGAAGCCGCTTCTTTACTACCGTAACAATCTGGTGACGCTGATGAATCTGCTCGAACTCATGCCCGAGTTCGGAGTGAGGGGAATCGTATTCTCCTCCAGCTGCACCGTCTACGGCGAGCCCGACAAGAACCCTATCGACGAGACCGCTCCCATCAAGGCCGCGACATCTCCCTACGGCAACACAAAGCAGATCTCAGAAGAAATCATCGAAGACTACATTGCCTCCGGCGCACCGATCAAGAGCATTATCCTGCGCTACTTCAATCCGATCGGCGCTCATCCGTCGGCGCTCATCGGAGAGCTTCCCGTGGGTGTACCCCAGAATCTCGTGCCTTATCTAACACAGACCGCAGCCGGAATCCGCGAGCAGCTCACCGTGTTCGGCAACGACTACAGCACACCCGACGGCTCCTGCATCCGCGACTATATCGACATCATCGATCTTGCGCGCGCACACGTAATCGCAATGACACGCATGCTTGACGGCGCAGACACGGATGCTGTGGAGATCTTCAATCTCGGCACAGGCCGAGGCCTCTCCGTGCTTGAACTCATCAACTCATTTGAGGCGGCGACTGGCGTGAAGGTACCCTACAGGATAGGCGAACGCCGCGAAGGCGACATCGAGAAGATCTGGGCTGACCCGAAGAAGGCGAATGAAGTGCTCGGATGGAAGGCGGAAGTGCCGGTGGAAGACACGATGCGCAACGCCTGGGCATGGCAGCAGCGCCTCGGCCAAAGCCTCTAAGGCTCCATCCACCGGGTGGATAGAGCCTTAGTAAAGACACTCGGAAAGCGATGTATACAAAATGTCCCGGCTGCCTGGCAACCGGGACATTTCATATATCCGCACGACCGGAAATATCAATCAGCCGGGGCGTGAAGCCGCGGCACGCCTACATTATGGGCGTCGAATATACGTTTGGCACCACGCTCGAATATCTGCCATGTGCCGCGCTGAGCCGCAGGAATACGATCCGGCATCCATGAGGGTATCACAGTGAAGTTGCTGCGTCCTCCTGCCGGCTTAGCGCTGAAAAGTGTGTCGTAGCTCGCGCTCTTGAACCGTGACTTGCCGTCTGCATCACGTTCGATACGGACACGCACCAGCGCGCCACCCGTAGTGTCGGCCGTCTTCATATTAGAGATGAAATTACCCAGCGAGTAGACCACCAGCACATCCTTCCCCTCCTTCTCGTTGCGCACCACCTTCATCGGCTGAATCACGTGGGGATGGCCGCCGATAATCATGTCGACCCCCTGACCTACAAGAAAGTCTGCGAGTTCCTCCTGGTTACGGTTGGGAAGCAACACATATTCTATTCCCCAGTGCATCGCGACCACCACCACCTCTGCACCGGCTTCACGCGTGCGCCTGATTTCCTGCGCCATGCGTTCGCGGTCGATGAGCGCCACTTCCACTCCTTCGCGTGGCGGAATGCCGTTGGTGCCGTAGGTATAATTAAGGAATCCCACCTTTATTCCCTTTATATCCTTGATAAAGGGCACGCTCTGCTCGCGGTCGGCCGCGTCATGGTAAGTGCCGATATGGTCAACCCCTAATTCATCAAGAGCCTTGATAGTGCGGCGGGCCGCCTTGTCGCGGCGGTCAAGACAATGATTGTTGGCGGTCAGGAAGAGATCGAATCCGGCATCCTTCAATGCCTTAGCGTAGGAGTCGGGAGCCGAGAAGCAAGGGTAGCCCGTATAATCGGGACCTCCCCCGAGAGGCACCTCAAGATTGCACACGGCATAATCTGCCTCCGTCACGGCGGGAGCTATGTAGGTGAAACATCCCGAGTAGTCATAACCGCGGCCACCGCCGAGTTCACGAGCGCGGTCAAGCTGGGCCTGATGCTGCATCGCATCGCCCACAAAGAGAAGATCGGCACCCTGAGCGTCGCCGGGGGCTGACGCGCCCGTCACGAACGAGAGGAGACTGAAGAGGAGAGTTTTCAGCATTATTCAAGGACTTGACTTGAGTAGGTGAACGAGATGATGCAACGGTCGGTGAAGAGTTCGGTCATCGTCGGAGCCACAAGATAGGGCTGACAACGGGTCAGATAGCTCGATACCGATCCATCGTAATTGGAAACGCTTTCCGAAGTAATGTCCACGGGCACGAGCACGAATTCATAGTCTTCCTCATCGATAGTCTCGCCGTTACGCTCGGCCTCAAGGATATCCACCAGCCACTCGCGCATCGAGTTGAAACGGTAGCTTTCGCGTTCCGAATCATAGGCGGCGTAGAAAGAGGTCTTGCTGTCGGGCAGCTTGTTGTTACTGAAGAATTCGTCATATTCCGACTTCTTGACCATCAGGAGGTTGGGCGCGGCCTGGAGTCCGTAGGAATTGCTGACTGCGAGCGCCGGAACCTCAAACTGAAGGCCCGACACGACTGAAAGCGCACCCTCGTTGCTGTGATATTCCTCCAACAGACGGAGCACCGGGAACTTGATCTTCACCAGACACCCTCCGGGAGTAGTGATGATCGAGCGGCCGTCGGCCACCATTCGCTTCAGATTTTCGGAAATCTGATAATCGATCACATTGCTCGACAACACTTCGGGCTGTGAGGCCATCAGGCACATCGAGTCGCGGTAGACGCGCAGCTCGCTTTTGTAGGTGGAGTCAGCCTGAAGCACAGAGACAGGACGCGTGTAATGCCAGTAGGTGTAGACTTCCGCCTTGGAGATGTTGGCGATGCAGCCGTTGCCGAAATTCTGCTCGATGAAGAGGCCGGGGAAATACTGATTGAAAGTCGAGGGCCACTGGAAGACAGAGGCATCCGTACGATACTGGGTGAAAATCTTACGTCCGAGCTCGACGGGAAATTTCACCGGAATCCGGATATAAGCATCGCGCTTCATCACCGAGTCGCCTTTGGCGATATTCGACAGCGTATAGCTGCGCGCGCCGAGCGGAGCGGAGGCGTCATAGTAACCGTCGGGAGAGAAGGTCGTCGAGATATCGGAAGGAAGCTGACGGTTGAGCGCGAACACCCGGAGCTGTTGCGGAGCGAGTGAGTCGCCCGTGAGCGAGCCGCGGGGCACACTGAGCACCAGGCGCACCGAGTCGATATCACTGACACCGATTGAGTCGGGCACCGGCATTCTGGTGGCCGCCATCATCTGCGTGACGAAAGAGCAGGTAAGCCTGCCATATTCCGGCACGTTGATCCGGCCGAGAAGTTTGGTCGTGTTGCGACCGTCGAAAGAATCGTAGAACTCACACTCGGATTCAATGGCCGTAGGCATCGAATCGACGCGGATAGTGACTTCGCCCGATGCGAGAGAGCCGCCGATGGGGCTCACGTCATCGTTGCATGCGCCGACACCCAACATCAGGGCCCCTGCGCCAAGGAGAGATAGAATCTTGGTTAGTTTCATCGGAATGCCTTTGGTAAGACAATTGTTCGTTAAGCAGAGTTGCGCCGCCCGGGGCTCAGGCCATCAGCGACTTGTAAAGCTCGTCGTATTCATCGGCATGGTCGCCCTCGGAGTCGAAATGGCGCCAGGGCTTGCCGAGCGATTCGCAATATTCCACAAGCGCAGGATCCGCCTCCGGAGTCTGGAACACGACGGCATCAGCATTGGCGATTGCCATCTTATGGAGCAGCGAATGGTCGAGCGGTATCTCGCGGAAAGGCTCAAGCACCTTGGCATCTATCCCCTCGGCGATGAGTTTATCGAAAATCGCGGCATCTACGGATTCCACTTCTGCGCCGGGGAGCACCGTATAGACCAGGCGCGTCTGCTCAAAAGAGCCGGGAGTCTGGAAGAGATGCTTCAGATAGAGGGGCACCAGAGCCGATACCCATCCCGACACCTGCATTATTTCGGGATCCCAGCGAAGCTTGCGGGCCGTCTCCATCGTGCCGCGGGCAAAGAAGATGAGACGCTCGTCGTTGTCGGCGCGGTTGGTGCCGAACACGTCGGAATCGCTGTCGAGCTTCTGGAAATAATCATCGTTATCCATGAAATAGACCTGGATACGGGAGGGTTGCATCGAGGCCACCTTCACCACCAGCGGATGATCATTGTCGGCGATCGCTATGTTCATTCCGCTGAGCCTTATGACCTCATGAAGCTGATTGCGACGCTCATTTATGTCGCCATAATCGGGCATGAACGTGCGCACCTCATATTTGCGCTGCTGGATCGACTGCGGAAGCGAGCGGCCCCAGCGGGCATTGTCGGTGGCCGATAGGTAGGGAGAGATTTCCTGAGATACGAAGATTATCTTGTGTGCTGCCATTTGTTAATTTTTTTCTGCAATTACGGCCCGGGCGTAGTGAGGGCCCGAATGGCCGTGATTCAAAATGCAAATTTAATAAAAAAAATCCAAACCGCCCTCCGGGAGCCCCGCGCGAGAGCCTGATTTATTAAATTTTAACTCCTAAGATAGCATCTTTAGGCTCTTTTATCTCCGAAAATTATAATATTAGCCGATTTTGTTGTAATTTTGCCGAGATAACATAACCGATGCCACGCGCACGCGTGGCGCCAACCGTAAAATAAAGCATCGTTATTCGTTATGATGATCGTCAGAACCGCTGCCGAGCTTGAGGCCATCACGGCCCGTGAGCGCCGCAACGGACATTCGATAGGCTTCGTGCCGACAATGGGCGCGCTTCATGCGGGCCACATTTCGCTCGTGGAGCGTGCCGTGGCTGACAACGCCTTTACAGTGGTGAGCGTCTTCGTGAACCCTACTCAGTTCAACAACCCGACCGATCTGGCCACTTATCCTCGCGATGAGGAGGCAGATATCCGTCTGCTGGCCCGGGCCGGCACCGACCTCGTGTTCATGCCTTCGGTTGAGGAGGTGTATCCCGGTGGCCTCGAGGGCCGCAAGCGCCATGAGTTCGCGCTCGGAAGCGCAGCTGAAGTAATGGAGGGAAAGTTTCGCCCGGGTCATTTCCAGGGAGTCGCCGAGGTAGTGTCGCGTCTTTTTGAACTCGTGCGCCCCGACCGCGCATATTTCGGCGAGAAAGATTTCCAGCAGATCGCCGTGATCCGTAATATGGTGGCATCCGAAGGGATTAAGGTCGACATCGTAGCCTGCCCCATCAAGCGTGCCGACGACGGGCTCGCCCTCTCAAGCCGCAACGCGCTGCTCACTCCCGAGCAACGCGCCATCGCCCCGGAAATCCACCGTACGCTCGCCGAATCCGTGAAATATGCCGCCGACCATTCGGTGCGCGCCACGCACGACACTGTCGTCGAGCAGCTCGATGCCGTGCCCGGTCTCGAAGTCGAATATTTCGAGATTGTGGATGCCCGCACGCTCCAGCCCGTCGAAGAGTGGGACGAGGCCCCCTGGATTGTGGGATGCATCACCGTCTATTGCGGCAACGTGCGCCTTATCGATAATATCTGCTACAAACAAGAGCCATGCTGATAGAAATGATGAAATCGAAGATTCACCGCGTCACAGTGACGGAGGCGAATCTCAACTATGTGGGAAGCATTACGATCGACTCTGATCTTCTGCGCGCCGCCGATATTCTGCCGGGCCAGCGGGTCTACATCGTCAACAACAACAACGGCGAGCGCTTCGACACTTACGCGATCGAGGGCGAGGCCGGCTCGGGAATGATCTGCCTCAACGGCGCCGCCGCCCGCAAGGCACACCCCGGCGACGTTGTGATCATCATGACCTACGCGCTGGTGACGCCCGAGGAGGCCCGCGAGCTTAAGCCCGTCGTGATCTTTCCCGACACGCGCACCAACCGTCTCACCGACCGCTGACGACGTGACTATGGCGCCCAGGCGCCGCCAAGGAATTTTTAGAAACCTCTACACCAACCATAATGTTTGACAGACTATCCGAGCGACTTGAACGCTCATTCAAAATTCTCAAGGGTGAAGGACGCATCACCGAGATCAATATCGCAGAAACGCTTAAGGACGTGCGCCGCGCCCTTACCGATGCCGACGTCGAATATAAGGTGGCAAAGACCTTTACCGACACCGTCAAGGAGAAGGCGCTCGGACGTAACGTAATCAATGCCCTCAAGCCGAAGGAGCTGATGGTGAAGATCGTGCATGAGGAACTTGCCGCGCTGATGGGCGGCGATGCCGCGCCGCTCAATCTCGAGGGGCGTCCGGCCGTGATCCTTATGTCGGGTCTGCAGGGTGCCGGTAAGACTACGCTCACCGCCAAACTCGCCCGCAAGCTCCAGGCGCAGAAGGGGAAGAAGCCCCTGCTCGTCGGCGCCGACGTCTATCGCCCCGCTGCCCGCGAACAGCTCCGCGTGCTCGCAAATGAGATAAACGTTCCGGTATATACGGAGGAGGAAAACAGCAATCCGGTGGAAATCGCCCGAAATGCTATCCAGTATGCCCGCGACAATAAACTCGATGTCGTGATTGTCGATACGGCCGGTCGTCTCGCCATTGATGAGCAGATGATGAACGAGATCGCTGCCATCAAGGATGCGATCAAGCCTCAGGAGACACTCTTCGTGGTCGACTCCATGACGGGTCAGGATGCCGTGAAGACAGCAAAGGCCTTCAACGACCGGATTGACTTCGACGGCGTCGTGCTCACCAAGCTCGACGGCGATGCCCGCGGCGGCGCGGCACTCTCTATACGCTCAGTCGTGAAGAAGCCGATCAAGCTCGTCGGTACGGGTGAGAAAATCACCGACCTCCAGGATTTCAATCCCGAGGGTATGGCCAACCGAATCCTCGGAATGGGCGATATCGTGGAGCTCGCCACCCGCGCCCAGGAAATCTACGACCAGAAGGAGGCGGAGCGCCTGCAGGAGAAAATCAAGAAGAATAAGTTCGACTTCGAAGACTTCCTCAATCAGATCAACCAGATAAAGAAGATGGGTAACCTCAAGGATCTGGCTTCGATGATTCCGGGCGTCGGCAAGGCAATCAAGGATATTGATATCGACGACAATGCCTTCAAGGGCATAGAGGCCATAATCAATTCGATGACGCCCTATGAGCGCCACAATCCGGAGGTGATCATCGGCTCGCGCCGTCAGCGGATCGCAAAGGGCTCGGGCACTTCGCTTCAGGAAGTGAACCGTCTGCTCAAGCAGTTTGAAGATACGCGCAAGATGATGCACATGGCCTCCAACATGGGCAATCCGATGCAGATGATGAAGAAAATGAAGCAGATGCGTCAGATGCCTAAGTTCCGCCGCTGATCAGCGACACCTTATATTAACGGGCCGGAAGATGGCGCACTGTGCCACCGACTCCGGCCCGAACTCCCCTACTTTCCAATTAAAACTGAACACTCTTGATACAAGTCAATAATCTGGGCATGCAGTTCGGTAAGCGCGTGCTCTTCCAGGATGTGAACCTCACATTCAATCACGGCAACTGCTATGGCATCATAGGCGCCAATGGTGCAGGCAAATCGACACTTATGAAAATCCTGGCCGGAGAGCTTCCGGCCACTCACGGCACAGTCACCTTCGGCCCCGGCGAGCGCCTCTCGGTGCTCTCGCAGGACCACTTCGAGTTTGACGAGTGCACGGTGATCGAAACCGTGCTCCGTGGCCACTCGGTGCTCTGGGATATCATGCAGCAGAAGGATGCAATTTACGCAAAGCCCGACTTTTCAGACGAGGACGGCATCAAGGCCGCCGAACTTGAAGAGAAATTCGCGGAGCTCGAGGGCTGGAACGCCGAAAGCGATGCCGCCGCCCTGCTCTCGGGACTCGGTATTAAGGAAGACCGCCACTATATGCTTATGAAAGATATGAGCGCCAATGAGAAAGTGCGTGTGCTTCTGGCCAAGGCCCTCTTCGGCAATCCCGACAACCTGCTGCTCGACGAGCCGACCAACGACCTTGACCTCGAGACGGTGGCATGGCTGGAGAATTATCTGGCTAATTTTGAGAATACGGTGCTCGTCGTGAGCCACGACCGCCACTTCCTGAATGCCGTGTCGACCCATACGCTTGATATTGACTTCAATAAGATTCAGATCTTCGCCGGCAACTATGACTTCTGGTATCAGTCGTCGCAGCTCGCACTCCGCCAGCAGCAGGCCGCCAACAAGAAGGCTGAGGAAAAGCGTAAAGAGCTTATGGAGTTCATCCAGCGTTTCTCGGCCAATGTGGCCAAGAGCAAGCAGACCACGAGCCGCAAGAAAATGCTCGAGAAGCTTAATGTGGAGGAAATCCAGCCCTCGTCACGCCGCTACCCCGGCATCATCTTCACTCCCAGCCGCGAGGTGGGAAATAAGATTCTTGAGGTGAAGGGCCTGAAGGCATCGGTGGATGGAGAAGTCCTCTTCAATGATGTCAACTTCCAGATCGAAAAGGGCGACAAGGTGGCGTTCCTGAGCCGCGACCCGCGTGCGATGACGGCTCTCTTCGAGATCATCATGGGCAACCGCAAGGCAGATGCCGGCGAATATGAGTGGGGACAGACCATCACCACGGCCTATCTCCCGCTCGACAACAGTGAGTTCTTCAATACCGACCTGAATCTCGTCGACTGGCTCTGCCAGTATAGCTCGGATTCTTCGGAAATCTATCTGAAGGGCTTCCTCGGCAAGATGCTCTTCAGCGGCGAGGAGGTGCTGAAGAAGGCATCGGTGCTGTCGGGCGGTGAGAAAATCCGCTGCATGATCGCGCGCATGATGCTCACTGACGCCAACACGATGGTGCTCGACTCTCCGACCAACCACCTCGACCTGGAGTCGATTCAGGCGTTCAACAACACGCTTCAGAACTTCAAGGGCGTCATCCTGATGGCGAGCCATGACCACGAGTTCATCCAGACCGTCTGCAACCGCATCATCGAGCTTACGCCCAACGGCATCATCGACAAGATGATGGATTATGATGATTATGTGGAAGACGAGAAAGTGGCCGCCGCGCGCGAACGCCTCTATCCGGCTCCCAAGCAATAAGTTTCTCATCTAAAAAGAGATAAGACCATGGTAAAACATATTGTGACATTCAAGCTCTCGGGGAGCCCCGAGGAGCGTGTGGAAGTGGCCCGCGCCTTCAAGGCAGCCCTTGAGACCCTTCCGGAAGTGATCGACGTGCTTCAGAACATCGAAGTCGGCATTAATGAGAATCCGGCCGAAGACTGGGATGTTGTGCTCACTGCCCTCCTCCCTTCAATGGCTGATGTGGCTGTCTATGCGAACCATCCGGCTCATGTGGCCGCGGCTGCCCTGCTGGCCGGCCATAAGGAAGCCCGCGCTTGCGTGGATTATTATTGCTGACCCGCACTGTGAGACCGGGCGTGCTGTTCATTTCTCCTGAAAACATATACATCTGACCATGGCAGGAAAAAAGAATCTTCTCTGGGGCTTCATCAACTGCAGCGGTGAATTTGAGATTGCCCCGCAATTTCATGATGCGCGCGACTTTCATGACGGCATGGCCGCCGTGCGCGTTGAATGGGCATGGGGCTACATGGCCCGCGACGGCCGCATGGCCATCAAGCCCCGCTTCGAGGCTGCAGGCGACTTCTCCGAAGGAACAGCCGCGGCGAAACTCGACGGCAAGTGGGGTTTTACTGATAAGGACGGGCGCTGGCGGGAGGATCCGGCGGCGCAGCCTGAGTCAGCATTCCGTCAGGAGGAGGCCCCGGAGTTTAGCGACGGGCTCGCTCCGAAGCTCAGCGACGGGAAGTTCGGGTATGTCGATGAGGCTGGGGAATTTACGATTGCTCCGGCCTATTGCGACGCCTTCAATTTTCATGACGGGCGCGCACGCGTGCGCACGACACCGAGTGGAAAATGGGGATTTATCCTCCCCACGGGGAAGCAGGCTTTCCGGCATAAATTCGCCGGCGCCGGCGACTTCCATGAGCAGCTTGCGCGTGCGCTCACTGACGCATCCGCCGACTGAAACGAATTTAATATACGCAAGATAATAAGACAGGCACCCGGAGGCGGGTGCCTGTCTTATTATCTGACGGTTTCCGTGGGGAATAAGCGCCGGAACGCATGCATCAGACGAGGAACTTCTTGCGCTTGTAGATCTCGCGGTATTCCTTGGGGGTGTATCCCTTGTTCTTCTTGAAGATGCGGTTGAAGTTGGAGACGTTGTTGAAGCCGGAATTGAAACAGATTTCAGCGATCGGCGTCGATGTAGTGACAAGCTCGCGAGCGGCGGCATCGAGACGGATACCGATGACGAAGTCGGAGATCGAGCGGCCTGTGCGGATCTTGAAGAAGCGGCTGAACGATGAGGGCGACATGCCGGCCATCTTCGCCAGATAAGGAAGGCGCACCTCACCTTTGTAGTTGGCGATGATATACTCCTGTGCCTTGCGCAGGCGCGAGTTGGTGACGGTCGGAGTGACATCGGCCTTCGTTGTCGTGGCCAGCACGCGGCCATCCTGATCCACGGCAAGCTGATGGAGAATTTCCATTAGCTTGACGAGGCGCTTGAAATCATCTTTTGCGTCGACAAGCTCTTCAAGATGATGGAACACCTTCATGATGCTCGTAACCGGGAAGGAGACACCCATGGCGGCTTTCTCCATAAGCTCCTGGATGGGCTTCATCTGGTCGCGACGCATCATCGTCTCTCCGAATATATCGCCGGAAAACTGAATTGTGATCTCGCGGATGCGCGCACTGCGGCAGTCATTCTGATCCCAGCCATGCTCAAGACCCCCGCCAAGGATCACGAGGTCGACATCGGGAAGAATTTCCACAGAGTCACCCACCACACGGCGGGCGCCTGCGCAATTCTCAATAAAGTTAATTTCAAACTCATTGTGCCGATGCAACGGATAACTTAAATTATCTTTGGTGCGGTCAAGTGCATACAGAAAATGCTGCTCGCCCAGGGGAGTCTCCTCCTCGATAATTTCGATTTCGTTTTCTGTCGGGTAAGTGGATTCTGTACTCATAGTTAAGTGCGGTGTATTAGATTCAGGGACAAATATACATAATTTTAACCATCTGACAAAGATTAACTCTTTATAGAGAGTATTTTTTTATTTTTTTTAATTAAATTTGCTATAAATCTCCCACTAACGACAAAATTTACCCGATATTCCGATGATTGAACGCATCTCGAGGAACGATCTTTTCAATGTCCGCACCGGCTGGTGGTACGTAGCAATCTGCGTATGCCTGATCACCCTCCCTTTTCTGGGGCTTACCGATTTCAACACAAAGGGAGAACCCCGCGAGGCGGTGGTGGCCTATTCGATATTGTCGCAAGGCGACTGGATTCTTCCGTCGAACAATGGGGGCGAGATCCCTTATAAGCCCCCGTTTTTCCATTGGGTCATAGCGCTATGCAGCCTTCTGACCGGGGGCGAGGTGACGGAATATACTTCGCGGCTTCCGTCGGCCCTGGCACTGATCGGTATGACTCTGGGCGTGTATGCGTTTCTTGCCCGGCGCGTATGCCTCGGACGGGCGATGGTGACGGCGATGACGCTCTTCACGGCATTCGAGATATACCGGGCGGGGATGAACTGCCGCGTGGATATGATGCTTACGGCGCTGTCGGTGGGAGCGATGCTCCTGCTCTACCGATGGTGGGAGCGCGGTATGCGCGGGCTCCCCTGGTGGGCGATCCTGCTGATGAGCTGTGCCACGCTCACGAAAGGGCCGGTGGGTATCATTATCCCCTGTCTCACATCAGGATGCTTCATGCTCTTTCGCGGGATGCCGTTCCTGCGCGTCTTTCTGAAGCTTGCGGCGAGCGGGCTCCTCGCGCTCGTGCTGCCGCTCTGCTGGTATGCGGCGGCTTATGGCCGCGGGGGCGAGGAGTTCCTGAATCTGGTGATGGAGGAGAATTTCGGGCGCATGACGGGCACGATGACTTATGAGTCGCACGTGAATCCGTGGTGGTATAACATCGTGACTCTTCTTGCCGGCTTCCTGCCCTGGACTATCGCCGCGCTGGTGGCGCTTTTCCTTATCCGCCGCAGAAAGGATGAAGGGGATGCGACGCCGCGGAGCTGGCGTGATAATGTGTCGGCCTTCTTCAGGACCAAAAATCCGGTGATGCTGTTTTCGGCCACGTGCGCCGTGATTGTTTTTTTCTTTTACTGCATCCCGGCGAGCAAGCGCAGTGTGTATCTGATGCCTATGTATCCGTTCACGGCCTATTTCGTGGCTGAGCTGCTGATATGGATGAGCCGGCGCAAGCGTGGCTCGGTGCTTGGGCTCGGGGATGCGTTCGGCGTGCTTGGTATTTTGCTGTTCGGCGTCTTCTGTCTGGTGAAGTGCGGAGCCATGCCGGAAGGCTTGTTCGGCCACGGGCGTCATGCGGCGGCCAACGCGGCGATGGTGGAATCGCTGGCGTCGCAGTCGGGAGCGGCCGCGTGGATCTGCGCGCTCGTGCCGGTGTGCGCCGCCGCCGTGTGGTGGGGCGCCGTGCGCAGGCGCGTGCAGCGGTCGCAGACAGCCGTGGCTGCCGCCACGCTGTTGTGTGCGCTCTACATCGCTTTCAGCGGCACATATCAGCCGGGCCTGCTGAATGCCAAGTCACAGCATCCTCTGGCCCGGGAGATCATGAGCCGCTACCCCGACGCCGGAACCGGGATATATGAATTTATCGCTATGGCCGAGGAGGCCAAGGGAAATCCGGTGCATTTCTTCGAGCTCGATTTTTACATGGGGGATCCGGTGCGCAACTTCCTGCGCGAACAGCCGGAGGCCGGCTATCTGCTCATCGAGCCGACCGACACGGCGGAATGGCTGCCGCAATTCGGGAAACGTGGCTACAGATTCCAGCTGCTTCGAGAGCCGGGAGCTGCCGAGGCGAAGCACACTCCATCTCTTTACCGCTTCTCGCGCTGAGACATGATGATGAAGCGGAGCGGACGGTCAACGCGGCCGGCCCAGGCACTCTCCTCATGGGGGGCGCCGTAGTCGATGAAGCTGTCTAAGTTGATGCCATAGCGATAGCCGCGTTCCTGAGCTGCCAGCAGTGCGCGGGTCTCCCAGGGGCCGTAGTAGGCATCGATAGTGGTAGTCCCGTGGTCGAAGTAGAGACGGTGTGTGGATGGATCGGGAAGGTTATTCTGCACATAATCGATCATTGCTCCGCCGAATTCCTTTTCAATCGGGAGCGAGCCATACCAGTGGGTTGAAAGGCAACCGGCCGCGCCGAACACTTCGGGGTATTCACAGATGAGGTAGAGCGACATGAGGCCCCCCATGCTGGAGCCCATCACGGCCGTGTGCGCGGGGTCGGAAAGTGTGGAGTAGGTAGAGTCTATGAGGGGCTTGAGCGTGTTGACCACGAACGATGCGTATTGATCGCCGAGGATGGGCTCTCCTTTGAGCTTCACTTCTGAAAGAAGGGACGCAAGGTCGGTACGTTCCACGGCTTTCTGGGGCATCAGCTGAGCGACGCGTCGCGCCGGATCGGAGTGTATGCCTACTACTATTACCGGCTGCAAGCCCTCATCCTTTACAAGACGGCGGCACGCGCGGTCGATTTCCCACGCCTGATGGTTCCAGGTGGTGGCGGCGTCGTAAAGGTTCTGACCGTCGTGCATGTAGATGACGGGATACTGATTCTCCGGAGTATAGCCTTCGGGGAGGAGCACGTCGATGGCTATGGTATCATTGAGCTGAGGGGAGGGCACCATAAGGCGCTGAATACTCCCCCACTCTGCAGTCTGCTCAGCCGGACGAGCAGCGCGAGCCACGCCGGCAGCAGGGATCACAAGCGGACACATCATAACGAGGGCCGCCATTAAGCAACGGTTAATTTTCATAGTCAGAAACATTAAAAAATCCCCGGATCGCACCATGCGAGAGGGAAAACGAAATAAAATTACCAAAAAATTTGGATAAGAGCAAAAAAAATTATAACTTTGCACACGCAAACCGCAAGGAGAGATGGCAGAGTGGTCGATTGCGGCGGTCTTGAAAACCGTTGAGGGTAACACCTCCGGGGGTTCGAATCCCTCTC